>NZ_JAGQEH010000029.1:0-1670 GCF_018101095.1 Paenibacillus sp. Marseille-P2973 | reverse complement strand
CAACACCAACACCAACACCAACACCAACACCAACACCAACACCAACACCAACACCAACACCAACACCAACACCAACACCAACACCAACACCAACACCAACACCAACACCAACACCAACACCAACACCAACACCGACACCGACACCGACACCGACACCGACACCGACACCGACACCGACACCGACACCAACGTCCACACCGAATCCAACATCGACACCAAGCCCTACATCGACACCAAGTCCAACGTCCACACCAAGTCCAACATCAACGCCAAGCCCAACATCAACGCCAAGTCCAACGTCCACACCAAGCTCTACGGCAACATCAACACCGTCCCCGACGCCGGTAACTAGCCCATCTCCGACACCAAGCCCAACTCCAGTCGTAGGGGAGATTGATTCCTCAGAACCTCCTAGTCCGGATGCTTCGCCAAATAACACAACAACCTCAGAAGAACAAGAAGGGGAGGTCAAAGTACAACAACTTCCGAAAACAGGAGAAAACAGCTCGATGCCATTCTACATTCTAGGATCTGCCATAACCGCTTTAGGTCTCATATTCAGGAAAATTGCAAGAAAAAATTAATCACATAATAGCTAAGTAAGAGAAGTAAAGAGTGTAAAGAGCTCTTTACTTCTCTATTTAATCTGGAGGGAATACGAAAATGCGGAAAATGGCTTACTTCCTAATTGGAATAGGGATTTTGATCATCTTGTTTCCAAAGACAACCGAGTGGATTCAGGATTCGAAACAGCAGAGGCTATTGGAGGATGCAGCGAATAGTCTAAATACTCCCCGAACGAAAGAGCTTATTAACCAAGATCTTCGAAATGAGTATCTGGTTATGTCACGAGCATTAGATACTGAGTTAGTAGATGCGGACACAGAAGTTAGAGATGCGCTTGATCAAAATTCAGATCGTACTGTGAGCCAGCCCGCAGAAAAAAAGGACAAGAATCAAGCCATCGCTGTAATTAAAATTTCAAAAATTGATTTGGAATTACCTGTTCTTGAAGGTGCGACAAAGACTAACATGAAATATGCGGCAGCGCATATGAAGGAAACAACGGATTTAGGTGAAGAGGGGAATGCAGCGATTGCAGCTCATAGGTCTCATACTAAAGGGAGATTGTTTAACCGATTAAATGAAGTGGAGGTTGGAGACGAGATATTAATAGAAGTAAAAGAAGGCAGTTACGTGTATACGGTCGATAAAATCTCTGTTGTAAAGCCTACAGATGTATCTGTACTTGATGTGGAGGACCCTGAAGAGAGGGTGTTGACGTTAATCACCTGCGACCCTCTTATAAATCCGACTCATCGTTTAATAGTACGCGCGAAAATGTAAAGTTCCAATGCAGCAAAGTTCCAGGTTTTTCAATTTGTAATTATGGCTGATGTTTGGTATATTAATAAATGTCGCTTCAAGCGAACGGTTTTTATCGAAAAAAGCAAGTTCTTAGAACAATGAAATAAATGCTTGCTTTTTAAATAAAGACTTGATACAATATAAAAGTTGCCGCTGATGAGGCGATAACGAAATGAACGAAGTTGATCTTTGAAAACTGAACAACGAGTGAGTATTAAATAGAGAATTAATTTTCTCGTCAGTTTCAAAATGAGCAAGTCAAACACTTTATTGGAGAGTTTGATCCTGGCTCAGGACGAACG
>NZ_JAGQEH010000028.1:0-2067 GCF_018101095.1 Paenibacillus sp. Marseille-P2973 | reverse complement strand
CCAGCAGAGAGAAAGAACCAGCCAAGCATAACTCCTCTTGGCTGGTTCTTTTTTCAAAAATAACATCCTTTCATAAAAGAAGGCTATCCCGCTAGTAGATTTATCTGCTTTTGGGACAGCCCCTTTTTTCGTTTCATTTAGTCTGAACCTGGGCAGCCAGGAAACAATATCCACTCGCCTTGCGTCTAAATATACGTCTAAGTAATGGAGGTGTGGTGATGAAGCTTTTATACATTTTGATGATGGTTGCAACTTTGACAACAGGCTGCTCGCAATCTAATCTCAAGTCAAATTTCGGGCCTAATTCGGCATCGGATTATCCGGATTATATCCAGGTTGGCGGGAAGTTTTACATCCATGCTTGGGAACTGGCATTAGTAAATAACACTCCTGAAATTATTAAATTTGGTAAAGTTGAACGCGCATCCGTAATATCGAAGGGCACGCCTGTTTACGAAATTCCAGGTTACCCTGATCAGGATGTGGTTGCCGTAAAAACCGACAGCAATAATACGGGGTTGGTATCGAATATCACCGGTTATCTCATCTATGTACAGCAAGAGGAGGATGGAAAATCTCATTATCCTGAGATTGCTGGCCAACAAGTTACACGGATTCAAATTTTTAAGGGGAAAGATTTACTGAGAGAACTAAATGGTGAAGATGTGGATGCGTTTCTCCGCCTATTCAACCAGCAGGGTCCTCATAACGAATTTCAAGCCGGGGATGGATCGATATATACTGTAGTACTTATCGGTGATCAACCGTTAGGTAACAACTATGGGCTTAGAGAGAAGGATGGCCGGTTTGGACTTTCTCATATTGAGAGCAAGCTTCCGGACGAGATCGCGGACTATTTTACATCTAAATAAAAGTTGTAGATCACAGACTTGGGCAGATGCAGTAAGATAGTTGTTAAAAGGGAATGAATCCGGAGGATGATATGGAAAAGAAGTATGTGTTGATCACGGGGGCGAATTCAGGAATCGGCAGGGCGGCTGCGCAAAAGTTCGCGGCGGAAGGATATCATGTCATTATGGCTTGCCGGAATATGGAGAAGGGGAGAGCCGTTCAGTCAGAAATTATAAGCCGATCGCCCCAAGCTAAGGTGGATTTGATGGAGCTTAACGTTTCGTCCTTTGATTCAATCCGTGCGTTTTGCTCCGCATATCAAGCCGGATACCCGCGTTTGGATATTTTAATACATAATGCAGCTTACTTGAATCACGGGGAAAAAGAGTATTTGCTCAGCGCCGATGGTATCGAATTGTCGTTTGCGACGAATACGTTCGGACCCTTTCTGATGACCCGTTTACTGGAACAACATCTGGTCAAATCGCAGGACCCGCGAATCCTGCATGCCTGCACTACGAACATCAAGCATTTTTTTGATCCCAAGCGGGAAATTGACTTTGATAATCTGCGCGGCGAGTACCGCGACAGCCGGCCTTATAGCGTCTATAAGATGTATGGCGATTCGAAAATGGCTCTGCTATTGTTGACCATCAAAATGGCGGAGGATTATGAGCGCAGGGGAGTTCCCATCAAGGTCAATGCTTTGCAAATCAACCGCGTCAAATTGTCCGACGAGACGATTCAAAAGATGAGCCCGCGCTGGAGACTCATGGCCAGAGCTCAAAATTGGACCAACCCGCTGCCGTCCGGTATGGCCGAAACCTATTTCAACATCTGCACCTCGGAGGAATGGCGCGAGGTGACGGGCCGGTTGATCAATCATAAGCGGGAGCTGGTGCAGCCTGCGTCCAACGAGAAGGGGCTGGCGCAGATCGGCAATATTTTCGGTGCAAAAACCTACCCCGCTTATGCGACAGATGTCCGGAATTTAGAGCGAATGTGGAGTTTGGGCGTCGAATTAACTGGGAATGAAATAGAATAACAGAACACGACTCATAGAAAACGCCGCAAGGCGTTTTTTCTTGTTACGGCTTTAGCCAGTTGAGCTCGCGAAGCGTGCGAAACAAAAAACCACCCGCTATGCGGGTGGAGGGATCGAAGGTTTGACCACCAAGACCATTCCGATAAAATTGAGATGTTCAGGCTCAACAA
>NZ_JAGQEH010000027.1:0-28184 GCF_018101095.1 Paenibacillus sp. Marseille-P2973 | reverse complement strand
ATATTACAACCATCACAGGTATCAATGGGGATTAAAAAAGATGACCCCTGTTCAGTACAGGAATCATCTATTGTCTGTTGCCTAAGCCTTCTCTTTTTTAAGTGTCCTTGACAAGGGTACCAGTTTATTGGAGGCGGGTTCTTCTTTTTATAATTAATCTACTTCTTATGTAGTTCAATCGGTTTTACCGCTGTGCTTTCAGCCGGAACAAATTCGAGAAGATCTCCCGGCATAACTGGCCAGATTATGCACTTCATCTGATCATCGCCGTAATAGCTGCGCAACAGTTGGCAGTAGAGTAGTTTGAAGCGGCCCAACCCCCTCCGCAATTTTAACGGACATACGAGCCGCTAAATCATAAAAAAGACGTAATTCGCCATTCTAACGGACACAGATAACCTTAATCACCTTCTCGTGCTCCAAAAGTGACTCATTCTACTAACTTAAGGGCTCTGGTGTCCGTTAGGTTACAAAACCAGCATATTTGCGTGGTTTAAGGGCTCTCATGTCCGTTAGCGGAGAAAGACACCACGGACCCACCTATCCCGCTAAACCTGACCGCCCCCCTTCTTTCGCTTCAGGTATTGTTTAATACGAGTTTGGCCTCGAAAGGTCTCGCTGTGCGCCGTCCGATTTTGGGGATTGACAAATTATGCAGGAGAATTTAAAGTTTAACAATGATAATGATTATCAATATCAAAGATATAAATTTGAGAGGGAGATTACCGGAAATGAAGAAATTATTGTTACCTCTGCTTGTCCTTACAGTCTTTGCATTAAGCGCCTGCGGAAACAATACAAGCAACAATAGCGGCGCAAACAGTTCTACTTCAGATGTAAGCACGAACTCTGCGAACAGTAGCGCCGATACGATTACTTACCAATCCGAAAACGGCCCGATCGAGGTTCCTGCCCATCCACAGCGTGTTGTCGTCCTGTCCGGTTATGCAGGCAATCTCCTGGCACTTGGCGTTCCTCTTGCCGGCGCAGATTCCTGGACCAAGAATAACCCTAATTTCCAGGATCGACTCAAGGATGTCCCCGAAGTATCAGAAGAAAATGTGGAAAGCATCTTAAACGCGAAGCCTGATTTGATTATCGCGGGATCGGATATCAAAAATGCCGATAAATTGAAGCAGATTGCTCCATTGGTCACTTATACATATAACAATGTGGATTATCTGACCCAAGTTCTGGAGATCGGCAAAGCGGTGAATCAGGAACAGAAAGCTGCTGACTGGATTGCCGACTTCAAAGAACGCGCCCAGAAGGCAGGCGAAGAAATTAAAGCCAAAATCGGAGCCGACAGCACCATCTCCATTATCGAAGGGGATTCCAAGGCATTGTACACCTTCGGCGACGCTTGGGGACGCGGTACTGAAATCATCTATCAGGCGATGGGGCTGAAAATGCCGGATAAAGTAAAAGAAATGACGGCGAAAGAGGGCTATTACGATTTGTCACTGGAAGTTCTCCCGGATTATATGGGCGATTACGTCATTTACAGTAAAGAACCGGCTAGTGATGCCTCCTTCCAGCAAACAGACACCTATAAGAATATTCCGGCCGTTAAGAATGGCCGCGTCTTCGAAGTAGATGCCACCGGCTTCTATTTCAACGATGCAGATTCTCTTGATTATCAGCTCGATTTCATCACGAAATCACTGCTTGGCTCCAAATAATGATAGTGATGCAGAATCAACCTTCGCAAAAGTCGGCAAAATCTTTTGCGTTTAAGCTGTTCGTCAGCTTGATTATGTTTATGGTCATGTTTGCCCTGGCGGTCATGCTGGGCGCAAAAAGTGTCTCGCTCGCAGATATCTGGAGCGCCATTAGCAACCCGAACGCGACAGGTGACGATATTTCCGTCATTCGGGAACTGAGGCTTCCCCGGGAAGTTGGCGGCATCCTGGTCGGCTCCGCTCTGGCCGTTGCCGGTGCGATCATGCAAGGCTTGACCCGAAACCCGCTCGCCGATCCCGGGCTGCTCGGCCTAACTTCCGGCGCAAATGCAGCACTGGCCGCTACCTTTGCGTTTATGCCTGCTGTCGGTTATTTCGGTACGATGATGGCCTGTTTTATCGGCGCAGCCGTGGGCGTCATGCTGGTATTCGGAATCGCCGCCCTACGGCGGCAGAATATGTCCCCGCTGCGTATGGTTCTGGCCGGTTCTGCGGTTTCGGCCCTGCTTGCCGCAGTAGCGGATGGCATCAGTCTTAAATACAAAATTTCCAAGAACGTTTCGATGTGGACGTCCGGCGGACTGATCGGCACAACCTGGGGACAAATTGAAGCGATTGCCCCGGTGATCGCGCTTTCCCTCATCGCCGCGATCCTGCTGTCCCGTCAGCTTACAATCCTTAGCCTGAATGAAGGAACGGCCGTCGGGCTTGGTCTAAAAACTACGCGGGTCAAAATTGTGCTTTACGTGCTGATTACTCTACTCGCGGGAGCCGCGGTCGCCCTCGTCGGCAATCTGGCATTTATCGGCCTGATGATCCCCCATCTTGTACGAGTGTTCGCCGGAACTGATTATCGAACGATTCTGCCGCTTTCCGCGGTCGTTGGCGGCACCTTTATGCTGTTTGCCGATACGCTGAGCAGGATGATCAATGCGCCGTTTGAAGTGTCGGTTGCCGCGATTGTAAGCATACTGGGTCTACCCTTTTTCCTGTTCATTGTTCGTAAAGGGGTGCGATCATTGTCATGAACACCGTTCAGTTCCTTCGCAAACAACCCGTTGTCGTCGTCCTTCTCGTTCTGCTTACCCTCGCCACAATCGTGATCGGGCTTGGCATCGGTTCGTCTCCTGTGTCGTATGACAGGTTACTTCCTACCCTATTCGGCCACGGGTCATTCGAAGACCATTTCGTCTTGTTTTCGATCCGTCTGCCGCGAATGCTGATTACGTTGCTGTCGGGGATGGCGCTTGCTTTATCCGGGGCCATTCTGCAGGGCATTACCCGCAATGATCTGGCCGATCCGGGGATCATTGGCATTAATGCGGGAGCCGGAGTTGGCGTCACTGTCTTTTTCCTGTTTGCGCCGATCCATGTTGAATCTTTTATTTACGTAATTCCACTTGTGGCGTTTGTCGGGGCCTTGGTAACCGCCATCCTGATCTATATGTTCTCCTATAAACGCGGGGAAGGCGTTCAGCCGATCCTGCTGGTCATTACCGGCGTAGGATTTTCTTTGGCTCTATCCGGTCTTATGATCTTCCTCATCTCCTCGGTAGACCGGACAAAGGTAGACTTTATCTCCAAATGGCTGGCCGGTAACGTTTGGGGGACGGATTGGCCGTTTGTTCTGGCCTTGCTTCCCTGGTTGGTTATTCTTGTTCCTTATGTACTGTTCAAGTCCAGAGCCATGAATTTGCTCGCTTTGAATGAGCCCACGGCGATCGGAGCTGGCGTAAAGGTCCAGAAGGACCGGATTCTGCTGATATTGTCTGCGGTGGCTCTGGCGGCTTCGGCCGTTTCGGTTACCGGAGGCATCTCGTTTATCGGGCTAATGGCGCCGCATATCGCCAGAGCCCTGGTAGGTCCAAGACATCAGCAGTTTGTGCCGGTATCCATTCTGATCGGCGGTTGGCTGCTCCTGCTTGCCGATACGATTGGCCGCAATCTGTCGGAGCCGAACGGCATCGCAGCCGGGATCATGGTGGCTTTTATCGGTGCCCCTTATTTTCTTTACCTGCTATTAAAGAAAGAGCGTTAAGGCGGAAATCGCCGATTTCCGCCCAGTGCTAGCGAAGGGCATTTTCCGATTAACCGGAGGATGCCTTTTTCTTAGTCGACAGGTTACCTCATTTTTGCCCGTTACTTATCTCATACAACTGGGTTATACCTTGATAGGTCACTTCCACAGTCAAGTCTTCCTTCTTCAAAAAGGTCACCATTCCTGATGGATCCACCTGGCCTGCCTCGGGATTCAGCACCTTATATGAGGCTTGGGAGGATACGGAATATTCCATTCCATTGTCCATAGTAGCTACCGGATTGAGGCGGGGAATAGGTTCCTCCATCCATGAAATAGACATATAGTCGCTTACCTCTAGCTTAACGGCTTGACCGGGTGTCTTTCCGGCGAACATGATAAGCGGATTATGTACTCGTTTGGACCAGGAAATCTCGTCATGTGTACCCGTAGGATCCATCAGAAAAAATAAATCCTGTCCATATTTAAATCCCTTCGACAAAAGTAAATCCACCAGAGGGTCAATTGCCATTTCTTCCTCCGCGCCCATGTCCAGCCAAATCTTCACATCCGGCTTCCCGGTTTCTTGTCTCCACTCTTCATAGGCTTGTCCGTTAGCTACCCATGTGGAGACAGACATCGCACCGATCATCGAAAAAGTCTCGGGATGGTGATACCCCATCCAGAACGCCTGTACTCCGCCAAATGACGATCCCATAATCATACGGTGGTCCCTGTCCGGGATCGTTCTGTATGTTGAATCCGCAAAGGGAATAACGGTTTCAAGAAAAAAACGGGTAAATTCCTCCGCCCCTTTTCCATCCGAAGGGATAGAATCATTAGGGAAGGGGACATATTCATTCCCCCGGTCTGAGCCTTCACCTGCATCGACTGCAATTACAATCACCTTCTCCAAATTGCCGTCGCTAACAAGCTCGTCAACCTTCTTGTCAACCAGCCACTCTTTGTTGAAAGAGCTGGTGCCGGTATTGAACACATTCCGCCCGTCGTTCATATACACTACCGGATAACGGTCTTCACTGGTTTCATAACCAGGCGGCAGGTAAACAAAGATTCTCCGTTCCCCAAGCTTTTCTATGCTCACTGTACCTTTGGTCCCATCAGGAGCAGCATTTTCCTTCAGGGTTGGCGAAGGCTGGACCGCGGTTGGCTCCTGTTTTTCATTACAACCTGTGAGCGCTAACATGAATAATGCGGCAAGTCCCAAACAACTTAACTTATAAATCCAGTTTTTGACCATTTGATTTCCCTCCACTCATTAGTGCAAACGTTTCCACAAATTACAGGTCTTCACAATTCATAGTCTCCGCACTATGTACCTGCTTCCCGCCCCGTAACTGATAACACAATTATAGTGGAAGTATACGCGGAGGAAAAGTATTCCAATATTTTTATAGTGTGGTGCCTATGCATATGATAAAAAAACCGCCAGGGATATTCCGCTGACGGTTCTTAAATAGTTTAAACCTCTTATTTCTCCTTGGCCTCAACACGGTGTTATTTATAGTAAGAAGTTGTCAACGGGATGAATACGGAACCGCCCCGCTGAGCGTCTCCCCGGACATACAACGCCTTAACCCCGGAGATATCCACCTCAATCGTCACCAGGCCGTCCTCTACTCTCACATCCTGTTGTTTGAGCACGGTGTCGGTATCGCTATCCTGAACCGTAAAATCCTTCAGGTCTTCTCCGATGGCCGCAACCTGAATGTACAGCTTTTGGTATTTTCCTTCCGGATACAGCATGAACGAACTGCCGCGGGTGCCGCTGCCATTATCGAAGAAGACGTCCTTGTAATCTTTACCGTTATAAATCGTCACCTTCGGATCCTTGGTATGATAGGAAGAATCGAAACCTTTGGCGATGGAGACTCCTTCGGTTTGCTCACCCAGCTCGATCGTATTACTCTTTCCGTCGAAATTCACGGTAACGCCCAATAGATTGGAGATGGAGCGGACAGGTAAATATGTATTATTGTCATAAACGATCGGAGTAATTACCGCCCCGCTGCTGTTCGTCAGTTGCACGGGCTGGCCGTCAACCTTGAACTTGATTCCGGGATTCAAGTAAGCTTTAATCTCTTGCAAATTAGAACCGGCATAAACCCCTGTCCCCAGACACCCCAGCATGGCTGAAGCTATCAATGCGACCGTAACCTTATTTTTCAAGTTGAAATAACCTCCCAAAATTAATTAATTAAAATCCAAGATAATCCAGGGAGATTATACCCATTTTTTTCTATCTAGGCAATATGAGTAAATACCTAAATTTGGTTACTGCGGGTTAAACCAAGCCTCCACCTTATCGCCGGCAGCCGGAACCTCCATCCCCTTTTTCCAAACCAATATGCTGTCCTCCGGTTTGCCGTAGTACAATGCCTCCATCTCTCTATCTTCACCGTATTTCTCCTTGTAAAAATAGTCCATTTCATTCATGGCACTGTAATAACTTACTGCAATTTTTACCTTTGCCTTGGTTTTGATGATGGGACGGTAAGGAACAATATAAACATTCCCGTCATCGGCCATTTCGAATTTGGAGAAGTTGGATTCATACCCGTCGGTCAGAGCGATATGATACGCTATTTTTCCGTTCTCCAGCCGGCTGACATCCGAGATCGCGATGACATTGGAAGGAACGGGAATGATGTTCCAGCGGAATAGGCCGACGTAACCTAACAGCAATACGCCGCAGGCCAATCCGGAAATAACCGCTCCCTTCAGAAAAGCTCTCCATTTCGAACGGTTCCAAAACCGCGAAATCTCCTTCATCGCCTCTACATCTTTACGGTTTGACTCCCCTTCTTCCCTTGGAATTTGCAGGTCGGCCTGCATTTTGTCCAGCTCTTCGCGGAGGGACTCGGATGCCTCCAAATGGGCTTTAACCAGGGCTTCGGTTTCTTTGCTGCACACCTTATCGATATACAAGGGCAGCAGATCTCTAATGATATCATCGTGGACTTTGTTCTTATTCATGTTCATGTTCATGACCCCTCCTTCAAGAGTTCCTGGATCTTCTGTTTCGCCCGATAAAAAGTCACTCTCGCCCATCCTTCGCTTTTTTCAAACAACCCGCCGATCTGAGCAAAAGACAACTCTCCAAACACTCTCAAGGTAAACACCTCTTTGTAAGGTTCCTTCAGCTTACGCAGCGCCCGGTGGATTCTCATGGTCTCGTCCGTTTTCAGCAGCGCTTCTTCCGGGTTTCCCACACTTGCTACAGCATCTTCCGGTTCCGGGGCATAGCGTTTTTGCTTGTCGAGATGGGCAAAGTAAGTGTTCTTGGCGATTTGGCAAAGCCAGACGCTGAGCTTGCAGTTGCCCTTAAAGCTATCGATGCTTTTCAGCGCCTTAAAAAACGTCTCCTGGGTAACTTCTTCCGACAGTGCCTCGTTCCGGCTTAATGAATACACGAATTGGTACACATCGCGAAAATACAGATGATAGATCTTTTCAAAATCGAAATCAGCCACGCCTTCACATCCTCACGACTATATGACCGGCCTAACCGGAATTCGTTACAAAGATTGCGATAAATTAAAAGGGAGAGCCCTTTTGTGACTCTCCCCTTCGATTTCTCCTCACCCGATCGTATGAGCTACGTTTCCGTCCTGATCGGTAATATGTGTTTTTAATATTTGAACGGCTACTCCTTTTAAGGAGGTCAGGTCAAACCGGCCCTCTTTGGGGATTAGTTTGCCGGAGAGCTCCGCGGCCGCGTTATCGTCCAAGCTGAAGGTGATTTCGTTGTCGGCGCCGGTTTCATATCCCGATGCTTCCCCGGGCGTGAATACGACCCGGACGTCGGGGCCGACAAGACTTAACTTTTTGCCTTTCAAAATACGTCCCCGGAGCAATTTACCGACAATTTCGGCTTGCTTCGCCCCTATTTTCAACGTGGCCGGGGTCTTGCTAAAGAGTCCCTTTTTCCCCGGCTCGAAACCGAGCTGGTCAACAAACAGAAAACCGGTATTAGAGCCGTCCCGTTCCATTCCAGCCTGTACTTCCTCTGCTATGGCGGGAACCTCAAGCAACGATTCCCGTGTCAGATCGGTTATGTATTTAGGCAGATACGTAAGTCCGGTTGAGAGAACCCCCAATGTATTCCAGGTCTGCATCGCCTCCAGCTCATCGCCCGTAATTCCAACCATCTGCAAGAACTCCACGCGGCCGTTCGGCGTATCTATATTCGGAAGCTGTGGATCCTCCACAAAGGCCAGCGCGGTCAGCTTCGTGTCGGCATCCATGCATATAGGGCCGTTAGCGTCCAAATAATCCCCCGCTCTAAAGACGTTGCCGCTGTTAAACACGTATCTCCCCATATTTTGAAGCAGATTCAGCGCCCATCCTGGCGGCTCCTCTTCCTCGGTGTCCCGGACCAGTCGAAAAGTCAATTCAAAGCCGTATCCGCTGTCTTCCGCATGCTCCGATTCTTTTTCGTACAATTCCGTAAATCCATAAGTCACGAAATGCCAATGAGGAACCGGCTCTTCCGCCTTATACGCACTAATTCCGTCCAAGGGATCCGGCCCGCCCAACGCATAAGAAATTAGCGTTCCGTAATGCTTTGGCTCCTGGTCCCCATAGATCTTGACCACCTCTTGATCAATGGCATCCCAGCCTGTAGTTATCTCCAGCTCCTCGCTCATCTCTGGTCCTCCTCTTTCGTCACTTATATAGCAATTCATTAATGATTAAACCTATTATAAAAGAAATTTTGGAGAGTGCAGTTATAGAGGGTGGTTTATAGTAAAAATTAATGCTTTTGACCTAACAGGAAGAATTAGCATGAGAATCCCGAAACGTACATTTTTGAAACAATTTCCATGGTACATCCGTAATAACTCAGAAATAGCAACATTTTTATCGATCTAAATTAGAAACATCTGGGACCCCGCAGTGATTATCTGATAAAATTAGCACAAAGAGCCTTTCGGTCATCTGAACGTGCGCGAAATGGCAGGAATACTTTATGTACTATCGAGGGAGGTGTGAATTTGAACAATTCGAGATTATTTAAACTGCTAGGACTAATTGTCGGTGTGGTGCTCCTGAACATTGTAGTTTTATCACCCGGGTTATTGGGGGTCCAGATCGGTGGAGATAGCGTGATCCAAACCGCATTCGGCGTAACCTTGCTGGTAATCAGTTTCCTTGTGCTTATTTATGGGAGTTATGTCTTGCTGTTTAAGACCTCTGCCCCTCCTCCCGTAAAGGACATACAAAGTCATGAGGATTACATAAACGCTCTCTATCATTACAGGGATATCAAGGTGCTGAAGAAAGATATCCTTCTTGCCTTGGATCAACTGGACAGAATCGACAAGAAAAGGAACACCTTGCTGGATGTGCTGAGCCAGCGATTCGATCCAACCGAATTAAGCTACCAGAAGTTCAAATCCGTCATTTTTGAAGTCGAAAAGCTGTTCTATCTTAATGTAAGGGGCATTCTGAATAAACTCGGCGTTTTCGATGCTTCGGAATTTTCCGCCTTTGCCGCCGAGCAAAATTCAGGAAGGTTCTCCAATAAGCTGGTACAGGAAAAGACTAAGCTATACAACGAGTATTTGGACTTTGTATCCGGGTATCTCGGCGCAAACGAAGAAATTTTACTCAAGCTCGATAAGCTGCTGCTCGAAATGGCCCAATTGGGAAGCGCGGATTATAAAGAGATCGAGGATATGCCCTGCATGAAGGAAATTGACGCACTCATTAATCAAACTAAATTTTATAAGCAATGAAAGGGAGATGAGAATGGCAAAGAAGGGTAAGGCATTTCTGGTGTTGGCAATCATCGCTGCGGCGGTTTTTGCGCTCGTCTATTTTGGAATCACTTTAACGTCTAATCTGGGCAAATCCCAGACTGAGATTACTACCGAAGATGCGGCTAAAAAGCTGGATAAAATGTACAAAAACATTTCAGTCTCTTCTGCAGAACCGCTTAAGGGTCAGATCGACCTGGATCCAGTCAATGTCGGCGACTCTTTGCCCGATATCTCCAAGTTTCCCATATCGGTAGAGAACACGACGGACAGCTTTGTGGAAATCTTCTCTTCACCTGAAAAATCGGGCACCGGAATCGACGGATGGCTGAACGAGGTGGCGGAGGACTTCAACAAAGCGAAAATCACGGTGAACGGAAGCCAGGTCTCCGTCAAGATACGAAATATCGCTTCCGGGACCGCGACGGATTACATCAAATCCGGCAAATATGTTCCGGATGCCTTCACTCCGTCCAATGAGCTGTGGGGTGAAATGGTCAAGGCTCAAGGAATCAAAGCCGAATTAGTCACGGAGCGACTGGTCGGGAATGTCGCAGGCATCGTATCGAGCAAGGCCAAATATGATGAACTGGTGGATAATTACGGCTCCGTCAATATCAAAACCATTACGGATGCGATCGCAGGCAACGAACTGTCCATGGGTTACACCGATCCTTTTGCCAGCTCAACAGGATTGAACTTCCTGGTGACTGCACTCGGGACGTTTGACAGCTCCGACCTGCTTGGCGATAAAGCTGTGCAGGGTTTTGAAAAATTCCAGGCGAACGTACCGTTCATCGCCTCCACTACGCTGCAAATGCGTGAAGCCGCCAAAACAGGGATGCTGGATGCTTTTGTTTTAGAGTACCAGACCTACCTCAACGCAGCGGACTTCAAAAGCGGATATGTATTCACCCCCTTTGGCGTGAGACATGACAGCCCGCTCTATGCGCTCGGGGATCTCTCCGCAGACAAACAGGAAATCATCAAGCAGTTCGCCGATTTTGCCGGGCAAGAGAAATATCAGAAGCTGGCTAAAGACAAGGGCTTTAACGAGCTTGAAAATTATCGTTCCGAGGTTCCGGCCGTTGACGGCACCCTCCTCTCCTCCGCCCAGAAGCTGTGGAAAGAGAAAAAGGACGGAAACAAACCGATCGCCGCGGTATTCGTAGCGGATGTCTCAGGGAGCATGGACGGCGAGCCGCTGAATCGACTGAAGGAATCGTTACTGACGGGACAAAAGTATTTGGGACGTGACAATAGCATCGGTTTCGTATCTTACGCCGACAATGTAACGATCAATCTTCCGATCGGGAAGTACGACACGAATCAGCAGTCCATGTTCGTTGGCGCGATTAACAGCCTTCAGGCCGGCGGGGGAACGGCGACGTTTGACGGCATTGTGGTAGCCATTAAAATGCTGCAGGATGAATTGGCTGCAAACCCGGACGTGAAGCCGCTGATCTTTGTGCTAAGCGATGGGGAGACCAATGAAGGCCATTCGCTCAAAGATATCCGGGGATTGATTGAAAATTATAAAATCCCGATTTACACGATCGGGTACAACGCCAACATCAAAGCGCTTGAAAGCATTTCGAGCATTAACGAGGCGGCCAGCATCAATGCGGATACGGATGATGTAGTATACAAGATCGGCAATTTGCTCAACGTTCAGATGTAATTATATTGAATTCGAGGAGGGGTTTTTATTGTCAGCATTCAGCATGGAAGTCGTAAGTCCCGAGCAATTGAAAAACGCAATCGAGGAGCAGGTCCAGCCTGAACCGGAAGAGGTGTCGGAGCTCCAGCTTTTGGCTTCGAATAACGTCAACGCTATTTTGGAGCTTGATATCGAATCTTTGGAGAAGCGCAAAGAAATCCTGCATTCCATCGATAGCTTCGGTATGAATACGATGAAGTCTTCCTCGGAGAAGAACTCCTTGTTGCAGGTGTCCGTAGGCAAACTGTCCAAAACCGGGGATGACGGCGGCCAAGTCGCCAAGGGCTTGACGGAGCTGCACCTTCAGCTCAAAGATCTGGATCCCAGCGTAGTCGACTTTGCCAAAACCGGATTCTTGGGTAAAATATTCAACCCGCTCCGGAGCTATTTTGCCAAGTTTGAGAAGGCGGATGCCGTTATCTCCGATATCATTGTGTCGCTTGATAAGGGCAAGTCCACTTTGAAAAATGATAATACGACCCTGGAATTCGAACAGCAGGCTTTGCGCGAGTTGACGAAAAAGCTGCAAAAGGAAATACAGCTCGGCATGCTGATGGATACGGAGATCGAGAACCAACTTGAAGCCGCCAAACAACGGCAGGAATCCGAGGATAAAATCCGGTTCATTACGGAGGAAGTGTTGTTCCCTCTCCGCCAGCGTGTCATGGACCTGCAGCAAATGCTGGTCGTGAACCAGCAAGGCATTATGGCGATCGAGGTCGTCATCCGCAATAACAAGGAGCTGATTCGTGGCGTTGACCGGGCCAAGAACGTGACCGTCTCCGCGTTGAAGATTTCCGTCACGGTCGCCAGCGCTCTATACAATCAACGAATCGTTCTGAAGAAAATCGAGCTGCTGAACCAAACGACGGACCAACTGATCAGCAGCACATCAAGAATGCTGAAAGATCAAGGCGCTGCCATCCAGAAGCAATCGCTTGAAACGAGCATTTCCGTGGATACGCTGAAGCAGGCCTTTGCCGATGTGCTGTCGGCCTTCGATTCGATCAGTACCTATAAGCAGGAAGCCCTGCCTAAGATGCGCGATACGATCATCCAGTTCCGCGAAATGGCGGACAGCGGTGAGCAGCAGATCCAACGGCTCGAGAAGGGGCAGCGATTGGGGCTATAAAAATAGCACTTATTTCAACAAAAAACAGGCATCCCGCTTGCGGGAATGCCTGTTTTTTTCTATGCGCTCGGCGAATAACCTATGCCGACCAGTGGCCCGGCCGTTCAAGTCCCGGAGGCAGCTTGGTCGCGGCGTCACCCTTAGCCGCATTTAACTGAACCTGGGTAACGAAGAGACTGCCGGTAAGATCGGCGCCCCGGATGTCCGCATCGCGGAAATCCGCTCCGATCAAGTCAGCCGCTCGTAAATCGGCTCCACGAAGATCCGCCGCAATCAGATAAGCCCCTCGCAGGTTGGCGTATCTCATGTCGGCGCCCTTCAGGTTCGCCCCGATAAGATCCGCTCCCCGGCCCAGCTTCTTCTTTGGCGGATTCAGCGGGCCTTTGTGCCGGCGGCGGGCTTCGCCCCGGACCAGCTCGCTCGTTTGCAGCAGCAGTGAGTTGACCTCCGCCCGGTGCAGCCCTACCTCTACCCGCAACAGCTCGTCCGGGCTCAAATCGGTAAGTCGCAGCGTCTCCTCGAGCGCGGCCTGAAGCTCCCCGTAAATGGACTGCGCAGCTGGCATCATCAGGGCTTCCGTCAGGTACCAAAGCAGCTCATGCAGCTGCCACATCACCGGAAACACTTCGTACATTTGCTTGGCCGATTCCGGAGCTTGGCGCCAATGTTGCCCGCCGAAGGTATCCTGGGAAACTTTTTGCCCGGCGCCGAAGCAATCGTAAACCGTGCAGCCGCGGAAGCCCCGGTCCCGGAGGGTCGTATGAACACCGCAGCGGAAATCCGATTGCAGATTCGGGCATGGCGTACCCGCATCCTTATCGGCCGCAAAGTCTGACGATACCGCAAATGGCAGCGCCACACAGCATAAGCCGAAGCAGTTCTCGCAGTCGCCCTGCAGATGATCCCGGAGTTCGCCGGAGGAATCTATTTTAAATTCATTATTTTCACGCATTGCGTTTATCCCCTTCTGCTACAGCCGTACCATATCCATTTCTTTTTTATGGCAAAAACCATGATAGACTCACTGCAGCCATTTGGCAAGCGGTATTACAAAAAATCCCTTCATTCCATTCTGCATAATGGGCTCACCATCGGCCTGAATTATGATAAAATAATTGTGTTTTGTATATAAAGCTTCAAGCGATATGAATACAGAGAGGAAGTCCCCATTGGCACAGTTGTTTTTTAAATATGGAGCGATGAACAGCGGGAAATCGATTGAAATTTTGAAGGTAGCCCACAATTACGAGGAGCAGAACAAGCCGGTCCTCATCTTCACGTCCGCCCTGGACAACCGGGATGAAGTCGGATATGTCTCCTCCCGGATCGGCCTTCGCAGAGAAGCGATTCCGATTGCCGAAGATACGGATATTTTCGGAATCGTGCGGGATCATAGTCCCAAATTGTACTGCGTGCTTATCGACGAATGCCAGTTTTTAAACGAAGACAGCATTCTCCAGTTGGTCCGGATCGTCGATGAGTTGGATATCCCGGTCATGGCATTCGGTTTGAAGAACGATTTTCAGAATCATTTGTTTGAGGGCAGCCGTCAACTGCTCATTTATGCGGATAAAATAGAAGAAATGAAGACCATCTGCTGGTTCTGTGCGCGCAAAGCAACGATGAACCTGCGCGTCGAAGACGGCAAACCCGTATATACGGGCGAGCAAATCCAGATCGGCGGCAACGAGTCCTATTATCCGGTATGCCGCAAATGCCATACCAACCCGCCATTATAACAGATATCTCTTATGACAAGAGCCCCGAACCAGGAAATTCTGGTGCGAGGCTTTTTTTAAGTAAACTAGTTAGTTTCTCCAGCCTTACAGTGAGCCGGCCGGCTCCGAAGCCTTAATTCTGCTCGGCAATCGCTTTGTAGGCTTTCAAATCGGTATACACTTCAACTTTGAGCGGATTACGTTTATGCTTGGCGATTTTGTACACATGGTATACAAATACCGCGATATTCGCAGCCAGCGACAATGCGCTTACTACCCACAATGCCGTTTCGCTGTGAGAGGATTGCACCGCAAACTTGGATTCCCCGACAAACATCGGGAAGGACATTGTAAACATCATCCAAATTGCCAGAGTTTGAGCCCGATGCTGCAGCCATGCTCCCTTTTTAAAGAAGAAGGCCGGAATCGTACAGGAGATGAGCAATGCGGCCCCTGCGTAGAACGAATGGTCGGATACACAGTTATACACATAGGCGAAATTCCAAATATCATAAGCGATGATCCAAAACCAGAGCTGATCCGGCCAGATCATATCCTTGGACCGGCCCTTGCTGACCACAATCCCCATCCAGCCGGAGATCGTAATAATGTTCAACAGCCCGGCAATTCCGTTCATAATATTCCATGGCCCGCCGATCATCATTACGCCGTCGACGATACCGTTTAAACGAAATACCTGAAAATCCCGGATTACGGCTTCAAGAATATTAACTGCCAGAATGATTGCAGGAAACATCAACACATATTTGTTCTTATCCCATCCTTTGACATACCTTAAAGCCATAAATCCGAGACAGCCCGCCAGTGCGGAATAGACCTTCACCCAATGAAACCAGGTGCCGACGCTGGAACCTTCTCCGGCCGTATTTGGCCAAACAGCAATAGTTAGAACAATCGGCAGAGCGAGAAAGAGTAATATCGAAACCCATTTACTCATTCGCGCCAGTTCATTCACAAGCATTAAGCCTCCGAGCACCACAAACCACATCAGGACGGAGTACCAAGGCATAGCTTCGAATAAAAACATGCATAACCCTCCCTAACTTCTTCATGAAATCGCTTCCTGCCTTGAATATAGCGGTTTGGCGATTTGTCTTCAAATCAGGGAAAGGCTTGCCACACAAGGGCTGGCAGACTTTGCTTTCAAGATAGGTTTACACATCCTATCAGGAGTTCTTTCTATCACAAACCCACAAGGGACGCGGTATTTTTCAACTTAAAGTGTAAACAAATCATCAAAGTAAAATAATCGCGTATTTCGACACATTATGACAGATCAAAAATAGCGTTCCACCAATGCCTTGGCATAAATAATACAATTCTCCAGCGTCGGAAAATTCATGATCTCCCCGGCAAAATAGATGCCGTACTTCCCTTGCGCACGTTCAAGCTGGGTATAGAATCCTCTTTGCAGTGCCGCCGTATCCACGTGCGGGAAATGGTTCCAGCATTTCATCATGTAGAGCCGGATATTCTTCCCTCCAAGGCTGGCGAGCGTGGCTTCAATACTCTCCCGCATCTCCGACTCGCTCATCTCTTCATTCTCAGCCACGTAAATGGTAAGAAGATCGCTCTCCTCCAGATCCGCCCACCTGTAATACCAGGCCATCATTCGTCCTCTGTTGTCCGGTCCCATATTCCCCGGAATGTAACCCGACAGCTTGGGGATGTTGTCGACCCTGTAAGCATAAACCCGGAATCGTTCGTGGAATATTTTCTTAAGCAGCTTGCGGTCTTCCTCCTCCAGATCAGTCTTGTCCGGCAGGTCCCGCAGTGAGGCCGTGTAAATCACTTTGTCAAAATAGAGATTCCCTTGATTCGTCTCCACCCTCACTTTACCCGGCGCCTCCCGCGCAATACGATTCACCTCGCAGGTGAGCCGCAGATCGGATGCCCTGTCGCCCATGCATTTTACCAAATCGGTTACTCCCTGAGGCCAGGTGATCATCGGTGTAATCTCAATGAAAGACATCAGATTATCGAAATTGAGCAGCTTCATGACATAAGCAGCGGGAACCTCATCAATGCTGCCATAACCAAAAGCGCTGAAATAGTGCATGAACACCTGTTTGAGCACGAACAGCCCATTTTCATCGCACCAGCAAGCGAAAGGCTTGCAGAGGTCCGAGGGAATATGCTCCAGACCGGGAGCTTTAAGCGACTCGTATCTGCCAAACAGTGCCGGCAGCCGCTTAAACTCTTTGGCAAAATCCGACATCTGCTCCTTTGGAATCTGCGAGATTTTATGCCCTTCCCTGTTAAAAAAACCGCGCTCCAGCAAAGGGCCGCTCTCTTTCAAACCGAACTCCTTCATGAGCTCCATCGTCATCTTATACGACGGCAGTCCGATTAAAGCCCCCATTTCATAGGTTTTTCCCTTATATTCAATCGAGTGGCATTTGCCGCCCACCCGGTCTTCTTTCTCCATGATCGTCACATGAGAATAACCTTTCTTGGCTAGTTCATGGGCAAGCGTAACCCCGGAGATTCCCGCACCCACGATCCCGATTCTTTCGTCCCTGACCATAAATTGTCATCTCCTTGTATATAACCAGAGCGGCAAAGGCTCCTGGACGCCACTGTAGTCGAGCACCATATCGGATGGGGTCTTCCCGGAATGGGCTTCACCCCCAAGCGGGCGTTGATAGTTATAGTAGTTCATATATTCATTCAATCGCTGATCCAGCATTTCAAAAGATTGCAGCTCCCCGTCCCGCCAAGCGGGTTTGTAAAACTCCCGGTTCAGAATCCCGGTAAACTCGTGCAGCGGCTGGAATACTTCCGGATGATCGGCGCTGCAAGCGTTGAAATTAATACCTTGCTTATGTAAATATTCCGTATACTTATGATTTCCCCGCTCCCAGGCTGTCGAGAATTCCTGGCTCTTGTTAGTGACCAGATTGTCGATTCTCAAATGAAAGGTTCTCAGCAGCGGTATGATCTTCATGCGCATGAATTCGACCAGATGGATCGTTGATTTCCGATTGTACAGCTTTACTAGCGCCAGATGAGAATAGGAATCTATTAGCACGTATTGATACACGCTTCCGACCTTCGGGAACCTGCCTATGTACTGAATAGCTTGAAAACATATATAGCCGGGGTACGCATGATTCGGATCCTTCATCTGATAATCCAACTGAGGTTCCTTTCGCTGGATTACCGTGGGGCTTGATTCCCTGCCAGACCCTGCTTTCTTCTTCGCTCTCGCCTCGCTTGCATACCGCTCACGATCCTTCCTCCGGCTCAGCCCATGTCTCCGCAGCACGTTATATATACCGGACTCCCCCGTCTTCACTCCTTCATCCTGCAATTCATAATAAATCCGTCTTGGCCCATCCTGTGGAAAACGAATAACATATTGCAAAATGATTCTTTCAGTTTTTCTGTCCACCTGGTTTGGCATTGCCGGCTTGCGTTCTTTCCTTTCCAGGCCGGCTATTCCTTGCTGCGTATAGGCGTTATACCAGCGGTAATACAGCGTTCTTGAAATCCCGAATTCCTTGCAGGTTTTAGCTATATTGCCCCCGGTCATTCCATGTTGAATCACCTGGTACTTCTGGTTCTCATTCAAAGGTGTGTCGCCCCCTTTTCTTTACCGCCCTATTACATATCATGTTAGTGATACTGCCGGTATCCATCAATGAGATGAGTTACATATCAATCGCTGATTCAAGAGTTAAAATCGAAGAAAAAAAAGGTATGACAAGAGCCCCAACCTTGGTATAGGCTTGGGGCTCTCTGATGTGTCTCCACTAATCCATATCGTAAATCGTTCCGACTTTCAGTCCGTACAGCTCGTTGTAGATTTTTTCGGCATAGGCGTCCGTCATTCCCGCAATATAATCGATAATCATATGTTCCCAAGTCCAGATCGGATGAGCCTGCTGCTGATCCCGGTCGAACCGGCGCAGCCAGTCTCCGGGAATGATCGACTTCGAGGTGACCGGATCGACAAAAGCGTCCCACAGCCGTTTGATGACCCAGGCGCTCCGCTTCTGCAAACGCTGAACCCGGAGATCCCGGATCATCGTCACCCAGGCAAAGCTCTTGAGCACGCTGACCGTACGCAGCATATCATCGTCTTCCCGGCCTTCCCTCACAAAGGTGACCTTCTGCCAATCGCCATCCGCCACCACGCCCAGGCTCCCTACGAACAAGCTGACCCAATATGCCTTTACCTCCCGCCGTGTCCGGGAATTGTCATGGCCGCAAATCGGCATTTTCGTCTTCCAGACGTTCAGGAACGAGGTAAGCACTTCCTCTACCTTGAGCTGGATGCGGTCCGGCGTCCAATTGTCCCAGAACACATCCTCCAGAGTCATGATCTTCTCAACGATCAGCCGCTGGATATGCGAATCGAACAAAAAGTGCTCGTGAACTTCGATTTTGCCCGCTTTGATTCCGTCTTCGAGGTCATGGGCGGAATAGGCGATATCGTCGCACAGATCCATGAGCTGTGCTTCAAACGTCTTCTTCCCCCGGGGAAGCCCCCATTGGTCCCTTATATAGGAAATATACTCCCATTCATGCCGGTAAAGGCCCTTTTTGTTCTCCGTTCCGGGATAGGGGTACTTGTTGGTCCCCAAAAGGACCGCATCGGAAAGGTTCAACCCGTCGATGTTTTCCCGTTTCTCCAAGAACATCATGAGCCGGAAGTTATGGGCATTGCCTTCGAAATGCTCGTATTTCCGCCGGAACGCTTCGCGGGTACGCGCCTCTTCTTCCGCCGAAGCGTTTCGCCCTTTCAGGTCCTGGCTGATCTTCTGCTCGATCAGATTCTCTAAAATGTTCTCCAGCACCTCTTCCCCTTTATGTCCAAAAGGAGGATGCCCGAAATCGTGGGAAATCGCCGCGCATTCCACCACTTCCGGATCGATGATCAATCCAGGGTGTTCCGCAGCCTCCGTCGCCACCTCCGGGTATGCCCGGATCAGGCTGCGCGCCGCCTCGCGGGCGATTTGCGCCACCTCGAGCGAATGGGTCAGCCGGGTGCGGTAGTAGTCGCCGGTTCCGGCGCCAAACACCTGAGATTTACCCTGCAGCCGGCGAAAGGTCGGCGAATGGATCAGCCGGGAATAATCACGCTCGAACGTCGCGCGGTTGGTCTCATGCCCGATATTGTCCGGATACTGTCGGTGCTGTCTTAATTCCTGAATATTCATAATCTGCACTCCTTTTATCACTTCAGCCCTATTATTGGCGGAATCTGGCTTTACGTTACATGCGATATGATCTGCTTATGTTATTGTAGCCGTCCAGAGGCCGAACTTAAAGCCTGTTTATAAGAACGGTTGTATAAAATTGACATATTATCCGCTCTGTAGTACGATCCACTTAGTTAAACATTTAACTAAATTACGGAGGATTTAAACCATTGACTATTCAAAAGTATGTGACGAAACAGCCTCTGGAGGTCCAGACCTTTTTCGCCATGGTGGATACGACCGCTCATCTGGTAGCGGCTTCCGAGAAGTATTGGGTATCCAAAAATCTAAACGGAGCTCGAATCCGAATCCTGGTTGAAATCGCCAAAGCGGGCGGAAATATTCTTCCTTCTGTGCTCGCCGGCCGGATCGGCGTCACTAAGGCAAATATCAGTGCCATGTTGATACCGCTGGAACAGCTTGGCTATATTCATACTGCAAGCCATCCCGAAGACGGCCGTAAGCGCCGCATTATCCTGTCAGCGGAAGGCGAGCGGCTGCTGCACGATGTCATGCCGGGAAATCGCGAGACGATTACGGAAAATATGAAGAGTCTGGACAAGGAGGAACTGAAGCAGTTGCTGAGCCTACTTCATAAATTGCGCAAGAAACTTGATTGAAAGTTTCTTGCGCCTATTTAGTTAAACATTTAACTATTTCAAGCCAATATGGAAGGATGGAAACCGAATGAAACTCATCATTACCGGAGCTACGGGTAATTTGGGACAACATATTCTAGAGCTGTTACTGAAAGTCGAGTCTGCTCAAAATATTGTGACCAGCCTGCGCCGCCCGGAAGCCGGCAAAGCATGGAGCGCTCTCGGGGTGGAAGTGAGATACGGGGACTACGACGACCCCGCTTCCCTGGAATCTTCCTTTTACGGAGCTTCGAAGCTGCTCTTGATCTCTTCCCCCCACCAGAACGATGAAGTTCGTTTACAGCAGCATCTTCATGCCGTTGAAGCAGCGCAAAGAGCAGGCGTGGAGCACCTCCTCTATACAAGCATCGCCCGGCCGGAACAAGGGAAATTGCCGCTGCACCAGCTGCATTTGCAAACAGAACAAGCGATTAAAGAGTCAAAAATCCCATACACCCTCCTGCGGAACGCCTATTATATGGATATCCTCAAATTTCTGGGTGTCCGGGAGGCGGCCGTAAGCGGAGATCTCATCACCCCGCCGGGAGAATGGGTCTTCAATACCGCGGCCCGGGAAGACTTGGCTGCGGCGGCCGTAACGATTCTTACCGGGAAAGGCCATGAGAACGCAACCTACGAACTTACCGCGCCTCACACTTGGAACATGGAAGATCTGGCGAATGCCCTATCGGAGGTGACCGGACGCTCCGTCGTTTGCCGGACCTCCCCCGACTACTCCAATCCCGTCTTTCAAATGCTCAAGCTCGCCGACATGTCTTACGTGTCGCCCGATTTGGCGAGGCTGGCAGGCTCCCCGCTCCGCTCGATCAAGGATGAGCTTAGGACGATGTTTGGGGCAGGCCTTCAAATATAGAACGTGATAGACCATATTGAAACACCGTAAACAGCAATGGAACCTCTGCTTCGCGCGCGTAGCTCCCGAACGCGTCCGCGAAGCCGCGTTTGGCGCATTCATGCCCAGGCGTTGCCTCAGGGCTCCTTTGCTGTTTTTTGCATACAAATGTATGCCTGTTATTATTTTGTATAAAATTATAATAGACCATTTACAATAGTGTGTGTCATACAGTATGATTACATCAGGAGTTGATAATATGGCTGACGTAGCAGAAACAATACAAGGATTACTAAGCGAACTGAGACGCGGAACGATCATTATCGGGGTTCTCAGCCAGTTGTCAGATCCCCAGTACGGTTATTCGCTTGTCTCGGTTCTCGAAGAAAAGGGAATGAGCATTGATCCCGGAACCCTCTATCCCCTGCTTAGAAGGCTGGAGAAGCAGCAATTGCTGGAGAGCAGCTGGGATACGAACGAAGCCCGCCCCCGCAAATATTACGTGCTGACGGAGTTCGGTCGTGCTGTATATTCGGGATTATGCCGGGAATGGCGAGAGCTCACCGCAAGTATGGAGAAAATTGTAGACCTTGAAGGAGGTTAATCGATGGAACTAATCGACCGTTATGTTTATGCAGTAGTACAGAAGCTGCCTGAGCAGCAAAGAAATGATATTCGCAAGGAGCTCTATGGGCTGATTGAAGATATGCTTGAGGAACGGTCCCCCCTTACCGCGCCTTCCCGCGAGGATGTGGAACAGGTGCTTCAACAGCTCGGCCATCCGAGCGTCATGGCGGCCAAATATCGGGGACACGAAAGATATTTGATCAGCCCGGCTCTATTTGACTCTTACCTGTCCGTCATCAAAATCGTCTTGATGGCCATCCTTCTTTCAATGAGCGTCGTTTTTGTCATTGATTGTATCATTGAGCCCGCACCGATTCTCGACCACTTTATCGATTATCTTGTGTCCTTGATATCCGCTGGTTCCCAGGGTTTCGTATGGGTAACGGTTATCTATGCATTCATCGATTACGGAGCCCATAAGAAATATGCAGGCCATGGCGATATGTCTAAAAAGTGGTCTCCCGCCGACCTCCCCCCTATTCCCGATCCTAAATCGCAGATTAAGCTTTCGGAGCCGGTGGCCGGCATTATTTTTACAGTGCTGTTTACAGTGATCTTCATGTTCGGATCCGAGCTCATTGGGGCATATCGGTTTCACGACGGTCTCGTGACCTCAATTCCGCTTATGAACTCCGACGTCATAGGCAAATACCTGCCTTTCATCGGCGTTTTGGGAGCGTTAGGCGTCATGCGGGAAGTTCTGAAGATAATTGTTCGCCGCCGAACGTTGACGATCCTCACCTTCCATATTTGTCTAAGCCTGCTGGGACTGGTCTTTGCCGCTATTTTGTTGAACACGCCGGGTTTCTGGAACGACGATTTCCTGAGTCAGCTTCAGGCCGTCGGATGGGCTCCGCAAGGCGGCGAGGACTACGAGAACCTCAAGTCGATATGGTTTGCGGTCACCCATAACCTTATCTATTTTATCGGGCTCTTCACGATCATTGACCTTGTTTCCGAAGTGTATAAATGGTTCCGTATCAGAATGCCGGAGGAATCGGGAGCTACGACCATAAGATAAAAAGAGCTTCTCACGCAGATTTTAGATAATTAATAAAGCGTATGGCAGATGGATGAGGCATCCGGGACCATACGCTTTTTTTCATACCAGAGTCATCATTAATGAAGGATCAGGACTTTCGCTTTCCAAGCGCTCGCCGATAGGCCATAACTTTCCGGTACATGGATTTATCCTTTAACTGGTTGAAAATATACGGATCCGGATTGGTGTTGACCTCAATGATCCAAGGGGTCAGCGTACGGTCGAGTCCCACGTCTACGCCCAACTGCTTGAAGCCGAGATTTTTCTTATGATAAAACCGGCCGATATCTTCCCCCAGCTTTTTCAAGCGCCGGATTAATTCAGCCTGACGGGCCGAATTCATATGTGGAGATAGAAGCTTCTCTATAGAAGTCGGTTTGCCCCCGTTGTGATAATTGGTAACGATCTTGCCGGACTGGGCCACCCTTCCGATCATGCCTGTAGTCTCCCATGTCCCCTTGGGACTGAGCTGAACCATGACCCGAAGGTCAAATCGCCGGTCTTGATGCTTCAGCAGCACAATCCCTTTTTGGATCAGATAGCTTCGGCTTCCGATATGCTTTTTCAATGACAGGTAAAAGGCCTCGATGTCCGACTTTTTTGTTTTCTTCGTATCTCTTTGGTATTGGTATAGCGTTCTTCCCGATTCCGTGACAACTTCGGCTCGCATTACCCCGTTGCCATAGGTCCCGCGCTCAGGCTTGATATAGACCATTTTGTATTTTTGAAGCATCTTTTTCAGGTTCTCCCTGCTGAACCGAACTGTTTCCGGAATCAGCGGCGAGATCGCGGTGCTCCGCATCAATACTTTGGTTTTAATCCATTTGCTTGTGAGCGTGGATCCTCCTGATCTCCCCATTCTATTTCCTCCAGTTTTATTTGAATTTGAATTTGAATTTGTATTTGCATATTGCCGTGACTCACTATTTCCGGCCATCCTTCTTATCAGGGATATTCCAACCCAACACCGGAGGCATTCTCACGATATCCTCTTTTACCGGCGTTGCCCCGCTTTCGACTTGAATGAATTCCAGCAAAGTGAGCGCTTTTATGCCGTGCGGAATCCCCGGAGGGATGATTATGCTGTCGCCTTCGGACAAAGAATGTATCTTCCCGTCCAGCGCATACTCTCCCGAACCGGAGATAATCGTCCATGCCTCGATCACGCTGCGGTGCCGGTGGTAGCTGGTATGCTTGCCTGGCAGCATTCTGATCTTCGAGATCACCGTTTCCCTGTCCCCGTCCGAACGGGAAATGTCCAGGATGGAGATGCTTCCCCACCTCTTCTCCTCATACATGGGAAAAGAAGCCCCAGCCTCCAGTTCGCTCTTGATCCGGCTGGCCGCACTCTTTCCCGCCACGAGAATACCGTCTAAACTTGCCGCGACGATTAACCCGGGAGCCCCGACGACGTGGATCGGAATGGCCAGCTCATTGACCAAATGGGTACCTGCGGAGTCCTCGGATATTTTCCCTTTGCCTAAGCTGCGGCTTAACAGATAGCGGGTGAGCTCATTCCAGTTGCCAAGGTCGTTCCACATTCCGTCATACGGCAGAACAACAGCCCGCTGTGTTTGTTCCGCCACCTCGCGGTCGAAGCTTTCCTGTGGCATGCTGTCATAGCGATTTAGCAGCCCCTCGTATAACGGCTGAATTCCTCTGTCCGCCATACAGGACAGGAGATAGCGCAGACTGCAGGCAAAGACGCCGCAATTCCACAACGCGCCTTGCGAGATCAAAATCTCCGCATTTGCCTTGTCCGGTTTCTCAACAAATGAACCGACTTCCGCATAACTCCCAGCCGAGTATTTGGATTTCGGAACGATATAGCCGAAGGCGTCCGAAGGGAATCGCGGAACGGTGCCAAGCAGTGCCATGTCTGCCCCGGAATCCGCCAGGGCGGCAGGCATTCGTTGAAGCAGCTCAAAGAAGGAGGGCTCGACGAAGGAATCGACCGGCATCACGATCACCGTCTCGTCAATTTCCGCCCCTGCTACGGAATGCAAGTATGCCGCCGCCAGGGTGATCGCGGTAAAGGTACCCCGCTTCTGAGGTTCGCCGAGGACTGGTATGTCTCCACCTATATGGTGCCTTGTTATTTCCACCTGGGAATGATGCGTGACGATGCAACAGCGCCCCAGCAGTCCCGCCTGCTCCAGCCCGCGACATATTCGCTGAATCATCGATTCCATCCCGCCGTCCGGAGACCTCAGCAGCTTTAGGAACGCTTTGGATCTTACTTCGTTCGACAGCGGCCACAGCCGCTTGCCGGAACCGCCCGACAGGAGAACAATCCGCAAGTTCTATCTCCTCCCCGTCATCCTTTGAATTTTCCGCCAGGCTCTTATTTGCGGCGGGCGCGACTCACGCCAGGCGTTCTCACATACCCTTTCCGTTTATGAAAAGACAGCGAACGATACGTTTTGGCCAATCCGGCAAGCCGCTGCTTGCCGATTTCGCCGGGACTGCCGTGCAGGCTTTTGTTGCGCGCTTTGCGGAGCAGGGTCCGTGCCCGGTCCGTGGAGTAGACGTAATTGCCGTACGTTTCATATTCCGAGAAGGCAAACTGTTTGCTTCTATTCATGCTGGTAATAATAGCCTTGTACCATGGCATTCCGTGTCTGGCTTCGATCTCTTTTTTCATACGGGACAGCTTTGCCTTATCAAACAGCATATAGTGGGTTACGAAAGAAGAAGACGAGGATACCTTCCGGCCCATGAGTCTCCTGTACGTCTTAAAATACTCCGGCTGGCTCCAGTTCCGGCAATAAAAAACACTCTTTCCCCCGGAACGGAAGCTGTGCGGCGTAATCAGCACGGTGTCGGCATCGATGACTAGAAAATAATCACTACCGCATAACCGGTCCCCGCTCAATTTCAGCAGCTGCTGAAACAGCCAGCCCGACCGCTCCCACTTGGCCGAGCCATAAGAAATGTCCCGCTTGGTCAGCGGCAGAACCGTATTCTCGTCTACAAATCTGCAGCCTTTGACACGGCAAAAATCCATCATTCTTTTCCTTTTGGGAGCGATGATAATAATTTGGCCGATAGGATGCTGCACTTGTGCTCTTACGGCATCAATTACATAGGGAAGCGAACCGAGATCTTTTTCTATTGCCGGAATCAGCACATCAATTTTGACGGCAGCATGAATGCGGCCGGTCCTGCTAAGAGGCATAGCTTCATCTCCATATCCTAAAAGATGCTAATAGCATATGTATCCCGGGTGCCTTGCGAATGGTCTTATGCCGGAGAGGGCTTCAATTTTTAAACTAAATTTAAACCCGGCCTTAAACTCCGTATGTTAAGATGATAAGCAGCGTTGAAACGAAGCTTTTTTTTCGAAGGTTTCAGAAACTATTTCGAAGCTATTTCATTTAGTAATTTGATCATATACGAAAGGTGTCCATTTCCATGTTTGAGTCCTACCTGTTTCCTATCGCTTATGCCTTTATGGCATTTCCTGTGGCCGCGTTATTTTTTACGCTTCCGTTTCTCGTCGTGCAGTACCGCAGACACGGTTACATTAACAAGGTCCGGGCTTTTGTACTCTACCTGTTTCTGCTCTATCTGATGAACGCCGTATTCCTGGTGATGCTGCCCTTGCCCGCCACCCGTCACAATCTGCCGCTGAGCGCGGGTACGATGCAACTGGTGCCATTTAACTTTATCCAGGACATACTAAGAGAAACCTCTGTCGTTAAAGGAGTTCCCTCAACCTATCTACATTTGCTAAAAGAGCGCGCTGTTCTCCAGGTATTGTTCAACGTGCTTCTAACCGTTCCGTTTGGAATGCTGGTCCGTTACTATTTCCGGATCGGTCCTTTGCGGTGCCTGCTGCTCTCCTTCCTGTTGTCCCTCTTCTTCGAGGTGACGCAACTGACCGGAATATATGGTTTGTACGATCATGCCTACCGGGTGTTCGACTTGGATGATCTGATGACCAACACCCTTGGAGGAATGATTGGATTCCTGGCCGCCGTGTGGCTGTCAGGACTGCTACCGCGCATTGAACATTTGGATAAGGGAGTGGATCTGTCCACCAAAAGAGTCTCCTACACCCGGCGTGGTCTGGCATTCATGTTCGATTTCGCCATCTGCATCATTCTCATGACAATATGCTACACACTCCGAATTCCGGGTGCCTATTTTGTATCGACGGGATTGTATTTCATCCTGCTCCCCTACCTGACCGGCGGCTGTACGTTCGGTAAATGGCTGGTGCGGATCAGGCTGATCAGGAGCGCCGGAACAAGCACTGAATCCAAAGCGGAGCGCTGGAGTGGAATGGATCGTGCCATGGGCGGGTCCGGTGCGAACAGTGTGCCGGGCGCTGGAAGAGGTCTTGGAGCGGATAGAGCGTCGAGAGTGGATGGGGTGCTTGGTGCTGACGGAGCTCTGAGAGTGAATAGTGCGAATAGTGCGGATAGTGCGCTGAGAGCGGATGGTGCTCTTGGTGCAAATAAAGTGCTGAGAGCGGATGGTGCTCTTGGTGCAGATAAAGCGCTGAAAGCGGATGGGGTGCTTGGTGCTGACGGGGTGCTGAGAGAGAATAGTGCGGACGGTGCGGAAGGAGCCTTTCGTGCAGACAGTTCTATTGATGCGGACAGAGCGCTTAGTACACAAAAGGCCCTTCGTGCAGACAGTTCTCGTGGTGCGATCGGTACGCCTAATGCGAGTAGTGCGGCGGGGAGCGTATCGGGTACAAAACAAATCAGCAACGTTCGTGAAGCGGGCGATCCAACCCGGATCACGCTGTTTGCCCTTATTCTGCGCAACGGTATGCTTTATTGGGTACTGTTCGGTTTAAACCGTATGATGGCGTTCTCGTCCAGCGAATTCCCGGGAATATCCCGATTTCTGCTCGGAATGCTCGTACTGACGATAGACTTATGGTTCTTCATTCATTTGGTCAAGCACTTGTTTCAAAAGGATCCCCAGCTGTTCTATGAAAAAATTAGCAAAACGCAGCACAAAATTATGTGGAAACCGTCTACCGATATCCACGGAGAAAAAGCTTAATCTGAGTTCTTCGTATTCCAGTAAGTGGGCAAAACGTTCCTCCGAATAGACCCAATCTCGCCATAATCACAAAAATAACTGTAAAACCTACAGCTATTTTTGTGTTTTTTCGTCTTTCTGTCTTTTAACTGTAAAACCTGCAGCTAATTCAACTCAAAACGGGAAAAACGGGGCCAACCTTCTAATTTAGTTGTAGGTTTTACATCTAAATTCACAGATGACATCAGCCAACCAAAATTAGCTGTAGAAATTCCATCTAATTTCCCCAAGTTGCAGGTTCGTAGTTAGTGGATTAGCGATCGACAGTCGAGGGTTTCACCAGTTTTTAAGTAATCAGAGGTTGTGACGGTTTGTGAGCGGTGCGAGGGGTGTGAGCGGTGCGAGGGGTGTGAAGGTGTAGTTACTGGCTATATGATCATCAGTCGAAGGTTTTTCAGTGACTTCCTAATAATCAGATGGGTGCGCGGACATAGTTAGTGGAACTGCAAACCGTTAAACGTTAGTGGCTTAATCGAGCGTGCTATCTCATCCAACTCTCCTCTGACATTCCTCACCATCCTCCGCTCCAACAATAATAAAAAAGCCGCCCCAAGGGTAAACTGGTACCCATAGTTTGGACACTTTGAAAAAAGGTGTTCAGGCTGTGGGTACCTTTTTGTATACTGGAATAAGCATCGGGGGGGGATTGCATGAGCAAGAAGAGATTTACCGAAGAGGACCGT
>NZ_JAGQEH010000026.1:0-35298 GCF_018101095.1 Paenibacillus sp. Marseille-P2973 | reverse complement strand
GCGGAGGGGTTCCACACGTACCCATCCCGAACACGACCGTTAAGCCCTCCAGCGCCGATGGTACTTGGACCGAAGGGTCCTGGGAGAGTAGGACGCCGCCAAGCAATGAAGAAGAGCACTGCCGATATCCTCGGCGGTGCTTTTTTTTGTTATTCAGGACTATCTAACACCAACTTAGCTGTAAAACCTACAGTTATTTTCGTGAGATAGGCACTTTTCGCTCAAATAACTGTAAAACCTACAGTTAATTCGGAGGGTTTGAGCATTTATAGAGGAAAAGAGCTAAATTAGCTGTAGGTTATACATCTAAATCACATCAGCAGCCTCTCCAGGCAAAATTAGCTGCATAAAATCCAGTTATTTAGCCAGGCATCACGCGTCAAACCCAACAATTCTACGTAATAAGGTCAATCAGCTCAGGCGCATGAACAAAAACATCCTCGCAGTGTGCATTTAACTGTAAAACCTGCAGTTATTTTCGCAAGATAAGCTCTTTCGAGACAAATAACTGTAAAACCTACAGCTAATTCGGAGGGTTTAAGCCGATAATGAGGAAAAGGGCGGAATTAGCTGTAGGTTATACATCTAAATCACATCAACAGCCTCCCAAGACAAAATTAGCTGTAGGAAATACATTTAATTAGCCAGGTATTAGGCATAGAAACGGGTATCACGCGTGGCCCCCAACAAATTCAATATAGTGAGGCCAGTTGGCGTGAGGTTGCCGATGCGAAGTGCCACTGAGGTAAAATGTCGATATAGAGGAATTTCCGGTGAATACTCCGGCGAATACTCCGGCGAATACTCCGGTGAATACTCCGGTGAACGCTCCAACAAATATTACGAAGAGGTCTAACTTCAATCATTACGGAGTCCGCGAGTCTATCAGATAACTAACCTCCTTATTTCCGTCATTTTCGTCACGGACATGAAGATGGTAACTCATGTACAATAAGAGTTGTGTCATTTACATAAGGTAGACTGACAATTGTGGAGGTAATTTACGGGGATGAAGCCGATACTAGAAGTAGCCGGGTCGTTTGGGATACCGGAGAAATATATGGAGCTATACGGAAGGTATAAAAGCAAACTTGATTTAAGCTTAGCGAGGGACTTCGATGATCGTCCGGATGGGAAATTGGTACTTGTAACCGCGATGAATCCTACTCCAGCAGGGGAAGGGAAGACGCTGACAACGATCGGGCTGGCACAGGCGCTCAACGCGATTGGCGAGCCAACGATTGCCGCCTTAAGGGAACCGTCGCTGGGTCCGTGTTTAGGGATGAAGGGTGGCGCCACGGGCGATAACAAGGCAAAATTGATGCCGTCTGAGGATATAAACTTGCATTTTACCGGTGATTTGCATGCGATTACTTCCGCACATAATTTACTGGCTGCGATGATTGATAATCATATCTTCCAGGGGAATAACCTTCAAATAGACACTGGGCGGATTGTTTGGAAGCGTGCCATGGACATGAATGACCGGAGCCTCCGGCAAATCGTAGTCGGGCTTGGCGAGGGAAACGGAAGCGTGCATGAATCCGGCTTTATGATTACGACGGCCTCCGAGGTGATGGCTGTGCTATGCCTTAGTGAGGATCCGCAGGATCTTAAGGAGCGTCTTAGCCGCATGGTAGTGGCTTACAATATGGCAGGTGAAATGATTACGGCATCGCAAATAGGAGCGATCGACGCGATGACCGTGCTGCTGAAGGATGCGATTAAGCCGAATTTGGTGCAAACTTCGGAAGGTACGCCCGCGATTGTTCACGGTGGGCCTTTTGCGAATATCGCTCATGGATGCAGCAGCGTCATCGGCACCAGAACAGCCCTGAAGCTGGCTAAAGTTGTCGTGACGGAAGCGGGTTTTGGGGCTGATCTTGGCGCGGAGAAATTTTTCGATATCAAATGTCGGCAAGCCGGACTAAAGCCGGATGCGGCAGTATTGGTAGTTACGGTGAAGGCGTTGAAATACAATGGAGGCGTCGCTAAGTCCGAACTTGACGGATCCAATATGGAAGCACTGCGAATAGGTATGGCCAACGTAGTAAGGCATCTTGAGAATATTCAGAAATTCGGCGTTCCGGTAATGGTGGCGATTAATCACTTTGCTAATGATGCGGAGGAAGAAATCTCATTCATTATTGAGGAGTGCCGGCATTTAGGTATTAAAGCTGAGATTTCCGAGGTATGGGCGAAAGGCAGCCAAGGCGGAATACAAATGGCGAAGACATTACGGGACATGCTACAAGATGAGCCTTCCCGGTTCGCCCCTCTTTATCCCGATGATTTAAGTATTACAGCGAAAATTGAAACGATCGTAAAAGAAATATACCGGGGTGAAGGCATAAAGCTCACGCCTAAAGCGGAGATTAAAATCCGTGATCTGGAGCGCCAGGGCTTTGGACATCTGCCGGTGTGCATGGCGAAGACGCCGTATTCTTTTTCCGATCAAGGTAATTTGCTGGGAGCTCCGAATCACTTTACCGTGCAAGTTCGGGACGTGACCTTATCGGCTGGAGCCGGGTTTGTCGTCGTGCATACCGGAAACATCGTTACCATGCCCGGATTGCCTGAACATCCTGCGGCGGAGCGCATTCATCTCAATGAACAGGGAGACGTAGCCGGATTGTTGTAAGGGATAATCCGTGCGGTCGGTCAACAATCGCCGAACTGCCGATTCCGAATTGTAGTAGTAAACCGCTCGTCAGCCTAATATAAATTTAATAGCTGCATTCTAAAACAGCCGATCTTTCCGCCTGCAAAAGGTGTGAAGATCGGCTATTTGATTTGCATCAGAAAAATTCCAACCATAAATCGCAATATTGCCTCCTCAAAAGTTCGAAGCGGTTCCATTACACTAATAATGAAAATAAGAGTTTTAGAAAGGGGTTATTAAGTCGATGAAGAGAACCAAACCTTGGGCAATTCTGCTGGTAGCTGTTCTGATGATTGCTTCCTTGGCCGCTTGCGGAGGAAACAACAACAAAACGGCAAACAATGGCGGAAACACGCCAGCAGCAACAAATAGTAATGAGGGCGAAAAAACGAATGATGCAAAAACAGAGCCGGCGGAAAAAGTTGAGCTCACATTCTGGTCGCTGGGCGTAACGAACTATGAGGATTTGGCGAAGGAATATACCAAAGAACATCCTAACGTTACTTTCAAATTCCAAAACACTGCCGACCAAACGGCCCATCACAACAACCTGACGACAGCGTTGTCCGCGGGATCAGGCGCTCCTGACATTTTCCAACTTGAAATTGCGTTCGTAGAACGGTTCATGAACAACACCGACAAGTTCTATAACTTGTATGACCTCGGTGCTAAAGATATCGAAGCTAACTACCTCGACTGGAAATGGAAGCAAGTTACGTCGTTGGACGGGAAAGTACAATTGGGTCTTCCAACAGACATCGGTCCTACTGTAGTTTACTACCGTACGGATGTGGCTGAACAAGCCGGCTTACCTACGGATCCGGACGGTTTCAGTGCAGCAATCGACTCTTGGGATAAGTTTGCAACCGTTGCCAAAGCTTTCAAAGATAAAACCGGCAAACCGTTTGCTGACTTGACGGACCTCGTCTACAACGGCGTTCGTGACCAATCCGAAGGCGAAATTTATTTCAGTAAAGAAGACGGCTCCTTTATCGGGGCAGACAATCCGCAAGTTAAGAAAGCATATGACTTTACCGTAAAAGGCATTCAAGAAGGCTGGATCGGCAACTGGGTTCTCTGGTCTCCTGAATGGCAAAATGCGATCAACAAAGGCGACTTCGGCGTAATGCTCGGCCCAGCTTGGATCGCAGGTACAATCAAAAATGCTAAAGATTCCGCAGGCAAATGGCAAATCGCTCAAATGCCTGAAGGCGCAGGAAACTGGGGCGGTTCCTTCCTGACGCTGCCTAAAGAAGGTAAACATCCGAAAGAAGCTTATGAATTTATCTCTTGGGTTCTGAACAAAGAAAACCAAATGAAATCGTTTACGGACAGCGGTTTGTTCCCAACAATCCCAGCTGTTTATGAAGATCCTGCATTCACGGAAAAAGGCGACGATTTCTTCTCAGGTCAAGTTACATCCGCAGCTTACGCAAAAGCGGCTCAAACCGTAAAACCGATTTACTATGGTCCGCTTCATGACCAAGCCGATACCATTATCAAAAACGCGCTCAAGAACGTTCTTGAGAAAAAAGCGGATCCGCAAAAAGAATGGGATAGCGCGATGAAACAAATCAAGACTCTGGTTGATCGCAGCTAGTAAGAAGATCTAATATCACGATTTCTTTATCCGAATTCGCAGGGCGACTATTGCCCCTGCGAATTCGGGTTTATCAACTACTTCATGGAGGTGCGTTCATGGCTGACACAGCTACAGCGAGTCCGGCCCAGTCGATACCGCCGAAAAGGCATTTCTGGACCGAGAAACGACGCAGCCAGCTCACGGCGTATACGTTTATTTCGCCATTTTTCATTTTGTTCGCTATATTCGGACTGTATCCGATCATCTTTACGATCTATTTGTCCTTCTTCAAATGGGACGCAATAGGACCTATGAAATATGTAGGGATCAAAAACTACGATTTAATTATTAGTGATCCAACCTTCTGGATTTCCTTTAGCAATACGATCATCATGGCCTTGATGGGTACAGTGCCACAGCTCATTTTGGCGCTATTCGTGGCCGTCATGCTCAACTCGGCTTTGAATAAATTCAAGAATACATTCCGTATTTTGTACTTCATGCCGAATATCACTTCGATTGTTGCCGTTACCCTGGTGTTCAGCACCATGTTCGGAAACAACGGGATGATCAACTGGCTTTTGAACAACCTAGGCTTGGACAGCGTTCCATTTAACTCGGGTTGGTGGGGCGTAAAAATAGCCATTTCCACCATGGTTCTATGGCGGTGGATGGGGTATAACGCAATTATTTTCCTCTCCGGTTTGCAAAGTATCCCGACGGATATTTATGAAGCGGCCAGAATTGACGGTGCCACGCGCGGACAGCAGTTGCTGTATATTACACTTCCGCTGCTGCGGCCATTTATTCTGTTTGTTACCCTGACATCGACCATCGGCGCACTGCAGCTCTTTACCGAACCATATGTGTTCCTCGGTCAAGGCGGTACGGGTTCTACACGCCAAGAAGGGGTTACGATGGTTACTTATTTGTACAGTGAAGCCTTCAGAAACGGATTCTTCGGTACGGCAGCGGCCACGGCGGTCCTTCTGTTTGTCGCCACAATTCTTTTCTCCGTGCTTAACATGTTGCTATCAAGCCGTATGGGCGGAGATACGGGAGGTAAGAGAGCATGAGTAGTATCGCAGTAAGAAAAAAGCCGGATGAACCCGGAGTCTTAGGGAAAACGTTCTTTTATCTCTTTATGATCATTGGGGCACTGGTTTCCGTCTTCCCGTTTTTCTGGATGTTTGTGGTTGCGACCAATGACAAGGATGCGGCCTTTCAAATGCCGCCTTTGCTGACTCCAGGGACACACTTCTTTGACAATTTCTCGCGTGTTCTGGAACGGACCGACTTTTTCCGGGCGCTGCTGAATTCGGTTGTCGTATCTTCGGCGGTTACGGTGTCTGTAGTATTCCTTTGTACCCTGGCAGGGTACGCTTTTGCTAAATATGAGTTTCCTCTGAAAAATGTTCTGTTCGTTTGCGTTATCGGAACAATGCTTGTACCGGCACAATTGGGTGTGCTTCCTCAGTATGTCATTATGGCTAAATTGCACTGGATCGACAGCTACAAAGCACTTATCGTTCCTGCAATGGTCAATGCGTTCGGGATCTTCTGGATGAGGCAGTATATCGCTTCAGCCGTTCACTCCGAACTGTTGGAAGCGGGGCGGATCGACGGCGGCGGACATTTCCGGATTTTCTGGAAAATCGCTATTCCGGTCGTCACCCCGGCAATGGCAACCCTGGGTATTCTTAACTTTATGAACGTGTGGAATGATTTCTTCTGGCCTCTGGTCGTGTTAAAAAACAAAGAGAATTACACGATTCAGATCGCATTGCAGCAGTTGTTCACCAATAAGGACGGTCTGGACTTCGGCATGATCATGTCGGCCACCTTTACGGCGACGCTGCCGCTCCTCATCGTATTCCTGTTGTTCAGCCGGTGGGTAATTGCAGGCTTGACTTCAGGCGCAATTAAAAGTTAGGCGAGCTTTATTATAGTAGAGCAAGGAAATATAAAGCATAATGAAGAATAATAGAGATAGGAGATTGTGGAGGGAGGGCGCAGATGAAGCTCCGTCGGAAAATCTTGCTGGCTATTATTCTTCTTGTGTTTATCCCGGTTATCTTGATGGGCTCGATTTCGTATTTCAGCTTCTCAAACACCATGGAAAAGAAATCCACCAACTTTTATTGGGTATCGTTGCTGGAGACAGACCGGAAGCTGAATTATGCGTTAAACGAAATAACGAACATCTCCAACTCGGCGATAACGCAACAGGTCATCCAAGAGACCTTGAAGGAGCCTACATTTGTCGTCACCTACGAACAAAGGCAAGAGATCAACAATTCAATCAATCATCCGATGATCAGTTCATTCGGACTTTATTCGAAAGATAAGCTGCTGTACCAATACAATGACGCGATGACATTCGATTCGTTAAGCCATCAGGACTGGTATGAGGCGATGATAGCCGCGGAAGGCCGGCCGATCTGGATCGGTCCGGGCGAAAATGGCAGCGCCTCCACGGGGAAGCCGGTTTTGATCCAGGCTCGCGTAATCAAAGATTATTATTCGCTGGAAGATATCGGTGCGGTTGTAATTTATGTAAAACCGGATATTTTGGATCAAGTATTTTGGGATACCGCCACCCTCAAACAAGGGGATATTTTACTGGTCAATAAACAGGGGAATATCGTATTTGATAAATCGGGCGAACATATTGGGGAACGTACGGACTTTCCTTTTCTGACGGATGTCGAAACAAACGAAAAGGGATATTATGTTGATAAATATTTGGGTGAGAAGTCGCTGATTACTTTCTTGCCTTCCCATAACAAGGAATGGTATCTGGTAGCGATTACCCCGAGCAAGCTTATTGCTTCGGAATCGATCAATATCCGGAATATCGCTGTGATTCTTGTCCTGGTCTCGTTGATATCGGCTTTTTTGTTCGACCGTTATTTCGTGCGCAGGCTGGTTCGAAGCATTATCAGCGCTGTAAACGGGATGAAGAGGGTTCAGCAGGGTATATTCGTGCCGATCCCGCCGATGGTCCGATCCGAGGACGAGACGGATTTGCTGATGGACGGTTTTAATCGGATGAGCAAGCAAATTTCTGAACTGATCGAACAAGTTCAAGTAGAGCAGGCGCGAAAAAAAGAGGTTGAGCTCCAGGCGCTGGTTGCACAGATCAATCCTCATTTTATTTATAACTCGCTGGAATCGATTAACTCGATGGCCGTACTGCAAGGCAATAAGGACATCAGCAAAATGGTGGTGTCGCTGGGCAGACTGCTGCGGATCAGTATCAGTGAAAATCAACAACTGATTCCGTTGTCCATGGAAATGGATCATGTCCGGCATTACCTGGATATTCAGAAATACCGTTTTGAGGACAAGTTTTCCTATCAAATTGAAATTCCGGAATCATTGAAATATTACAAGACGCAAAAGCTCATCGTACAGCCGATCGTTGAGAATGCGCTCTATCATGCAATCGAGCCGATGGAAGGAAGAGGCTTTATTTCAATTACCGCGCGGGACGGGGAACGGGATATTCTGATCGATGTCATGGACAATGGCCCGGGGTTCGATCAGGAAACGCTGATGCATCTTTGGAGCAAAGACCGGGGCAATTTGAAGAAATACCGGGAAAACGGCGTCGGTTTGAAAAATGTACATGAGCGATTAAGCATACGATTCGGCGGATACTACGGCATCATGATATGTTCTTCCCCCGGTTTCGGGTCTATCATCCGAATCCGAATACCGAAGATCAATACGTAAAATGTAAAGGGGGAAGAGAGGCGTGAAATGGTTTGTAAACTGGGGCTGGATTGTCATGTATGCACTTGTGCTTGGTATCTCGGTAATGATCATTGCGATGAACGGCAGCGAACCGATCGAGGAGAAGCAAACCGAGAAGATCACGTTGACCTTCCGCCATTTCTGGATCAAGGAACATGACCGGCAAATGCTGCACATTTTCGAGGAAGTCGTGGATTCTTTTCAAAAATCGCATCCCAACGTGAAGGTGAATTTCGAGGGGATGGACCAAACCGATCACCGCGAACGGAAACTGAAAAGTGAGATGGTGACAGGGACGCCGCCCGACATGTTCGTGTTATTTGCGGGGGCGGAAATAGAGCCTTATGTCCGGTCCAATCGCTTAATGGATTTGACGGGTTTCGTCCGTGATAACGGGCTGAAGGAGAAGTTCCAAGACCTTCATCTATGGACCTACGATGACCGAATTTACGGATTACCCTTGGAAGGACATGCGGAGCCGCTTTATTATAATAAAGAAATCTTCGAACGGCTGGGGATTACCCCGCCGAAAACGCTGGATGAACTGGACGCCGTCGTCAAGCTGTTGAGAGATAAAGGGTACATTCCTTTTGCTCTAGGCAATGAGGAGCGCTGGCCGGCCGCGATTTTTGCTCACTATTTGATGGACCGTTATGCGGGGCCGGATTTGATTAATGAGCTCACCAAAGGCAATGAGGCCGTGGATTTTAACAATAGCGCTTATTTACAGGCGTTTATGCATTTTAAAGATTGGGTCTCTGAAGGAGCCTTCAGCAATCCGGCCAATGATCTGTCGACGGAAGAGGCGATCGCGCTGTTTACTTCCGGCAAGGCGGCCATGTATGTGAATGGGAGCTGGGATGTCAATCTCTTTCATAACGGAGAAGAGCCGGATGATTTCCCGAACCGGGTCGGCGTGATTACGTTCCCTACCCTGCTTCCGGATCAGCCAAGCTCGCTGGCGGGAGGATATACGATCGGGATCGCTCTTTCCTCGAACTTGGAAGAAGCCAAGCGGGAGGCCGCGCTGGATTTGATGCAGGCTTTTTACACCGAGGATATTCAAAGGCGGGTTGTTTATGAGGGACTTCGGATTCCATCGATGAAAATATCCTTCGATGCGGAGAAAACCGGTCCTGTGTTTGCCCAAGTGGTAAGTCTCATGGAACAGAGCGACAGCATTTTTCTGGCGTATGACAATGTGCTGTCACCGGAAGTGACCAAGACATTCCTGAAAGTAATCGAGGATATTATATCCGGCGGCGTTTCGCCGAATGAGGCTTTGGATGAAATTCAAGCGACCTCGGAGCAATACTGGAAGCAACGAAAAAGTTCACTGCCCGAGTGATGGCCAGGAGGTGAGGAGTCGTATGGAAGCCAAGGAAGCAAAATACCGGGTTATTCTCGTGGATGACGAGCCGATCATTTTGCGCAGCTTGAAGGTGGCCATTCCGTGGAATGAGCTGGATCTGGAAATCGTGGGTGATGCAAGAAACGGGGAGGATGCCCTTAAGCTGGTTCGCGAGCTGTCCCCGCATATGATCATCAGCGATATCCGCATGCCGGGCTTGGACGGAATTAGCCTGATGAAGGAAGTCATGGCGGAGAACGCCAAGCGCCTGTTTATTTTTATCAGCGGGTACGGAGAATTTGAATATGCCAGGGAAGCGCTGCGGGAAGGAGCATTTGATTATTTGCTCAAACCGATCGATCATGAGGAACTGATTGAAATGATCATGCGCGCGAAGAAGACGCTGGAAAAGCAACAGGAGAACGAGAAGCTGCTGCACTCGGTGCAGGTATTGTCCATGTTGGCAAGGGAGCGGATGTTTGCGGAGTTTTTGGAGGGCAATCCCAGCGATAACCACCTGCGGCATATGCAGTGGCTGGAGAGCAGCGAGTTGCAGGACGATTATTTCGTAGCGGTTCTCCAATTGGATCATTATATGAAATTGAATGAGAGCTGGTCCATGGAAGAGCGAAGGCTGTGGTTGTTTGCGATCCGCAACATTTTAAGCGAATGGTCCTTATCGCATGGAGCGCTTACCGTGTTTCCTTTTCACAGCGGAGAATGGGTCATTCTGTTTCCGGGTTCATTAAGAGACAAGAGAGAGAGTTTGGGGAACGATATTATACACCAGATCAAGGTCAATGCAAAACTGTCCTGTTCGATCGGATTCAGTCAATCTGCAGAAGGGATAGAGCAGCTGAGTGAGGCTTACCAGAGTGCTGCAAAGGCGTTATATCAGCGTTTCTACCGCGATCAGGAAGGCGTGTTTGTGGACCCGATTCCGGAATTGGGAGCGACCCGGGAAATCAAATATCCTAAGTTCCTTGAAGCCCGTATGCTCGAATGTATCCGCACGCTTGAAGATGAACGGTTAATCGTCCTGTTGGATGAGACGAAAACTTATATCGAAACGCAGGCTTTTGGCAAAGAAACGGCGGAACGCATGATTGTGGAACTGACTGTTGTTCTCTACCGCGAATTCGAACATATGAAGCTGCTGCCGGAATGGTCGCTTGAAGGCTTGCTGCAGGAGATTCACTCACTTGGGACTCTGAACGAAATGATCGGTGTTCTCAAAGCCAGTTTGGGGAAATGGATTCGCGAGAGCAAAGAAGCCCAGCCCAAAGAAAATATTCATAAGGTCATTTCCAAAACGCAAGAGTATATCTCCAACAACTACCACAAGGATTTGAGCATCGAAGAGGTTGCCGAAGTCGCGGATTTGAGTATCAGCCATTTTTGCATGCTGTTTAAGCAGGTATCCGGATTTACCTTCCTGGAGTATTTAACCCAGTGCCGGATTGAAAAGGCTAAGTATATATTGAAGAACAGTCAGGTCAAGGTGTATCAAATCGCCCCTCTGGTAGGGTACCAAGATCCGCGTTATTTTACTCAGGTATTTAAAAAGGTCACGGGGATGACGCCTACGGAATATCGGGATGAGTCCGCTTGACCGGGTATAACCATAAAAGAACCGCCCATATAGGGCGGTTCTCCTATTTTCAATGCTTATTCAAAGTGAATCTTAAGAACGATTACGTCTCATTGAGCCCATAATCAGGCTCACGATAAATACTAGGACAACCGCACCAATCAATGCAGGAATGAAGTAGAAGTCACCGATGACCGGACCCCAATTCCCCAAGATCATGCTGCCAAGCCAAGCACCGATGAAACCTGCGATGATATTCCCAATGATACCTCCGGGGATATCTCTGCCCATAATCAAACCTGCCAACCAACCGATTACTCCACCAATAATTAAAGACCATAAGAAACCCATTCGTATCACCTCAAATTTATTAATTTTGCTTGTCGTTTACTATTAACCAAAGAGGGACGTTTTAAACAATCCGACTTACTTCCTGTTTTTTACATGGCAGGTCCTGAATTCGTAAAATGCAATGTACAATGGGTGACAGCTTCTGCTACAATCCACTTATCAACTCCCAAAATTAAACATATGTATTTATGTAAGTGTTTACAACGCAGACTTTTTGGAGAGATGTGAGTTTTATAGATCAGGAGGTGGTTGCGAACCCAAAAAATTCAAACGTTTGCACTGTGAAAGGGAGTTTAAGTGTGTGTAGTTTTTTTTTGAAATCCATTCAAACGTTTGCACAAAAATTAAAATTGTGAGAGGAGTAAATCAAGTGATAAAAAGATTGACAAGGCGAGCATCTTTTTTCCTTAGTTTTATATTCCTGGTTACTTCCATCTACGTCACACCGGCAATTCCAACTCAAACAGCTGCAGCGGCAGATAACCAGAGTACGGCAACGGAGCCTGTGAATGGCACGATGATGCAATATTTTGAATGGTATTTACCGAATAACGGGAACCTTTGGAACAATCTGCAGGCAGATGCTTCGCATTTAAGCGACATCGGCATTACCGCAGTATGGATACCTCCGGCGTACAAAGGGCAAGCCGGTATCAACGACGTCGGATATGGCGTTTATGATCTTTACGATCTGGGCGAGTTTCATCAAAAAGGTACGGTTCGAACGAAATATGGAACAAAGGATCAGCTTCAGCAGGCAATCACATCTCTGCATAACAATAATATTAGTGTTTATGGGGATGTTGTAGTCAATCATAAAATGGGCGGGGACGGTACGGAAAGCGGCAATGCCGTCGAAGTAGCGGGGAATGACCGGAACCGCGAAACCTCAGGATCTTATAATATCAAGGCTTGGACAAAATATGACTTTCCGGGCCGGGGCGATAAGTATTCTGGCTTTAAATGGAGATGGCAGCATTTTGACGGGGTAAGCTGGAATGAGGATAACAAGAAAGAAGGAGTTTATAAATTTTCCGAAAAAAACTGGGACTGGGAAGTAGATACGGAGAACGGGAACTATGACTACCTCATGGGCGAAGATATTGATTATGATCATCCGGACGTGGTGAACGAAATCAAAAATTGGGGTGTCTGGTATGCCAATACGTTGAATCTCGACGGGTATCGGCTGGATGGTGTGAAGCATATTAAATATAGCTTCATGAAGGATTTTGTGGCCAATGCCAGATCTAAAACAGGCAAAGAATTGTTTTCCGTCGGCGAATTTTGGAGCGGGGATCTCGGCAAGCTGCAAAATTATTTAAATAAAGTCGGAAGCAGCGTTTCTTTGTTTGATGTTCCGCTGCACTATCGATTCCAATCGGCTTCAAACAGCAACGGCAACTTTGATATGCGGAATTTAGGGCAAGGAACACTGGTCAATGCAGATCCTTTACATGCAGTAACCTTTGTGGACAATCACGATACACAGCCCGGACAGTCGCTGACTTCTTGGGTATCTGACTGGTTTAAGCCACAGGCGTATGCTTATATTTTGACAAGAGAACAGGGGTATCCGTCCGTATTTTACGGAGATTATTACGGCATTCCGAATAATAACATCAAAGGATTGAAGGATAAATTAGATCCGCTCCTCAAAGCGAGAAAAGATTACGCTTACGGCAATCAGCACGATTACCTCAACCATAATGATATTATCGGTTGGACGCGTGAAGGCCTTGCAACAAAGCCGAATTCCGGATTAGCTACCCTGATCACCGACGGTGCCGGCGGTTCCAAGACGATGTATGTGGGAACACAGCATGCCGGAGAGACTTGGGTCGATATTACCGGAAATCGTTCCGACACCGTAACTATCAATTCGTCCGGAAATGGAGACTTTAAAGTCAATGGCGGGTCTGTGTCCGTATGGGTCAAAAAATCCGACGGCCCTACCCCTGAACAGGGAAAGGGACTGAAGATTCATTTCAAGAAGCCGGCGAATTGGAGAACGCCTCAATTGTATTACTACGAAACATCGCCCAAAGTATCGGGGGAACCGGCTTGGGCCTCGGCACCGGCAATGACGCAAGAAACTGGGGAATGGTATACCTATACCATTGAGAAAACGAATAGCGCCAGGATTATTTTTAAGGACGCGAACGGCAATCAGGCTCCCGGACAGAACCAGTCAGGATTGTTAAGGAACGCAGAAGGTTGGTATGACGGTACCGCCTGGCATAATACGAATCCCGACGGTTCCCAGACGGATAATCCGCCTTCTGTTCCGGAAAATTTGAAAGGAACTGCCTCATCAACATCTCTCCGCCTGACCTGGAGCGCCTCTACGGATGACAAAGGGATTAAGGAATATGAAATCCTTCGAGACGGTACGCGGATTGGCACTTCCGCAACAAACTCTTATACCGATAATGCTGTAACGAAGGGCGCTACGTATTCTTACACTGTAATTGCTGTTGATACGGCCGGACAAAAGTCTGATGCGAGCAGCGCTTTTTCCATAAAAATAGAGGAGGATAACGGGCAAGAAGAACCTGTTCCATCCGGTACATTTAGCTGGGATAATGCAAACGTTTACTTTGTGCTGACCGACCGCTTTAAGGATGGAGATCCGAGTAACAACAATTCTTACGGAAGACCAAGCGTCGATGCAACCGGAAAAAATATCGGGACCTTTCATGGGGGTGATTTGAAAGGGCTTACACAAAAATTGAACGAAGGCTATTTCACAGAGCTTGGCACGAACGCAATCTGGATTACGGCGCCATATGAGCAAATGCACGGCTGGGTAGGCGGCGGAACCGGCGGCGATTTTGCCCATTACGGTTACCATGGGTATTATGCCCAGGATTACACGATGGTTGATAAAAACATGGGTACGGTGGAAGATATGCGCGAGTTTGTCGATACGGCCCATGAAAAGGGCATTCGGGTCGTACTTGACGTCATTATGAACCACCCCGGATATGCGACTATCAAAGATATGGAGGAATACGGGTACGGGGCAAGAAATGGCATTGGCTCAAGCTGGGCGCCAGGGAGCGGGCAAACCTGGCATAGCTTCCATGACATGATCAACTATAAAGATTCCTCTGCCTGGTCCAAATGGTGGGGGAGCTGGGTCCGCGCCGGTATTGCGGGGTACGAGAATTGCGGAGGCAGTGATTTGACCCAATGTGTGGGGGATCTGCCGGACTTCCGCACTAATGTAACCAACAATATAGGTCTTGCTCCTCTGCTGCAAACGAAATGGGGGAAAGAGACGAACGGATACAATCCATGGATTGTTCCAGCGGCGCAGAATTTGCGTAAAGACTTAGGTGTAGCACCGGCCGATTATATCAGCAAATGGCTGGCGGCATGGGTTGAAGAATTCGGAATCGACGGATTCCGGGCGGACACGGCGAAGCACGTGGACATGAACCGTTGGAAACAGCTCAAGAATGAAAGCAGTGCCGCGTTGGAAAGATGGAGACAGAACAATCCGGATAAGCCGGGAGCGGACTGGACCGACAATTTCTGGATGACCGGTGAAGTATGGGGACATGGCGTAGGAAAGAGCGAATACTTCAGTAACGGTTTCGATTCCATTATTAATTTCTCGTTCCAGGATGCAAATATCAATTCCCTGGAAGGCATTTATTCGGACTATGCTTCCAAGATTAACAGCGATCCTAACTTTAACGTATTGAGCTATATTTCTTCGCATGATACCCGCTTGTATGACAGAGGCCGATTGATTCAAGCTGGTACGGCACTGTTACTGCTGCCAGGCGGAGTTCAAACGTTCTATGGAGACGAAGCGGGAAGAGCCTTCGGGGAGACCGGTTCGGATCCGCAGCAAGGCACCCGTTCGTCGATGAACTGGAATAATTTGAATCAGGACGTATTGTCGCACTGGCAGAAGGTAGGTCAGTTCCGCAACAACCATATCTCGGTGGGAGCGGGCAGCCATGCAAAAATCAGCGACAGTCCATATACCTTTAAACGGACCTACAGCAAGAACGGAATAGAAGATAAGGTTGTCGTTGTGGTAGGGGCTTCGGGCCCGACCAAGGTGAATGTGGCATCCGTGTTCCCTGATGGCACACTGGCTCGTGACGCATACACCGGTAATGAGGTTATTGTAAGCGGCGGTTCTGCCACTTTTACACCGGGAGCAACCGGCCTGATTTTAATTGAACAAGGAGCGGAGACCAATCTTCCAATCGTATCCGCATCTCCTGGCGGCGGAAATTACAAAACGGACACAGTGAAAATTACGCTGCATTTGAAAAAGGCGGATAGCGGCAAGTACACACTGGATGGATCCGAACCGAAGCAGGGAATCAGTTTTACGGACGGAACTGAACTTACGATTGGCGAAGGTTTGGAATTTGATGAATCTACCACTTTGAGATTGTATGCTGAAAATGAAGAAGGCGTATCATCTCAGGAATACAAATATACCAAGAAGGATCCGGACGCCGGGTTGACGATTCGCTTCAAGAAACCGGCCGACTGGAGTACGCCGTACTTGTACTACTACGAAACTTCTCCTAAAGTTACTGAACCGACCTGGGCTACCGCGCCGGCTATGATCAAGGAGAACGGAGAATGGTATTCCTATAAGATTGAAGGTGTTGACAGTGCTACTTTGATCTTCCGGGATAGCAGCGGCAAGCAGAATCCGGGACAAAATAAGCCTGGATTTACAAGAAGCACGGATGGGTGGTTTGACGGCACATGGCATGATTCAAATCCCGACGGAGAAGGGGACACGAAGGCTCCAACCGCACCGGGTAACTTGAGATCGACTACGGTTACCGATAAGACGGTAGCTTTGGCTTGGGACGCATCAACCGATAACATCGCGGTTACGGGATATGATATTTACCGCAATGGTTCCAAGGTTGGCAGTGCTACTTCATCCACTACGTATACAGATACCGGGCTTACCCCGGAAACAAAATATTTGTATACAGTCAAAGCCCGTGACGCGGCTAATAACGAGTCTCCGGCTAGTGCGGAGTTAGAAGTTACAACCGGGCCTGCAGGGACGGGCGGAAATAAGGTGACCGTATACTATAAGCACGGCTATGCTAATCCGTACATCCATTATCGTCCGGAAGGCGGGACATGGACTGCCGTGCCGGGAGTAGCGATGGAGGTCTCCGAAGTACCTGGCTATAGCAAACTGACTATAGATATAGGGACTGCTAAACGCATAGAGGCTTGTTTTAGTGACGGGAAGAACAGCTGGGACAGCAATAATGGCAAAAATTATTTCTTTAATACAGGAATCTGGACTTATAAAGGCAGTGGGCAAATTGTTGAGGGAGCCCCGGATCAAAGTGCCGCTAATAAGGTGACCGTATACTATAAACATGGCTATGCTAAGCCGTATATCCATTATCGTCCGGAAGGCGGAACATGGACTGCGGTGCCGGGCGTAGCGATGGAAGCCTCCGAAGTAGCGGGTTATAGTAAGCTAACGATCGACATTGGAACAGCTTCCCGGTTGGAAGCCTGCTTCAATGACGGAAAAGGGCAGTGGGACAGCAACAACGGGAAAAATCACTTCTTCAATACGGGGACATGGACGTACACGGGTAATGGCAACATTCAGCCTGGCGCTCCCTTGTCCAATGCTCCGGCATCGGAAACTCCGGCAGGGCTTGATACTATAATGGATCCCGATATTTCGGAAGATCCTAATGTTCCGGTGGAGCCGACCTCACCAGAGGAAGCGGGGGGAGAAGTAGCGCCGCAACCGGGAGTGGAACCTCAACCGGAACCTCAACCGAAACCTCAACCGGAACCTCAACCGGGTCCAGAAACGGAAAGTGGATTGATGGTGAAGATGGCACCGGAAATTTCAGCATCTAAGGCTAAAGTGATGCACTATAACGGTTGGCAGAAGCGTTTAATTGCATAGAAGTAAGAATAAAGAACCCTATTATGGGTTCTTTATTTTTGCTAGGATTGGTTTCTCCAGTTATGACTACTGACTACTTCATTCTTCTGTTCTAACTCTTCCGATTGGATTTTTCCAATGAAAAACCCTGGGTTTGGTGTAAAGGGGCAGTTCTATTGGAAATTTCCAATGAAATAGTGCTGAATTGCCCGTAAAGAGGGGATTTGGTCGATATTCATTGGATATTTCCAATGAATATCATTGAATATGCGAATGAAAGGTAAATCCATTGGATATATCCAATGAGATTAGTTGCAAACAAAAACCGCCAGGGAGCTCCTAAGCTCCACTGACGGTCCAGTTTCTGTATTGCAATTAGAGACGTTTTCTTCTGAAAAAGACGACGAAAATGCAGGCTAGCAGAAGGATTAAGAGGGAGATCCCTGCGGTGAGGGCCTCGTTGGGATTCGTCTGTACCTTACGTGCATCTCCCTGACCGAATCCCCCAAAACCGTCGGGCCAGCCTTCGCGGCCCATTTGGTCGCCGCCGAACCCGCCGCCGAAGTCACCGCCTGGTCCCCATTGGCCGCCATTCGCGCCTTGCTGGCCCGGGATGCCTGCACCGTTGTCCGCGGCATCGTCTGCCGGTTGCTGCGACTGTGCGTCGGGCATCTGACCATCAGGCATGCCATCAGGCGGCATTTGCGGCATCTGGCCATCCGGTGGAAGCTGCGGCATCCCGCCGTTTACATCAGGGGGAGCACCGCCGGGTAGGCCGGCTGCTCCGGCCCCATCGCCGGCTGCGCCCTGTTGAGCACCGCTGCTTGGTTGCTGCGACTGTCCGTCAACGGCGCCCGCTTGGCCGGCATTGTTTGGTGCGGCTGCGTCGTTCGTCGCTTGCCCGGTCTGCGGTCCGGCGGCACCGAACTCAGGGCGGTCGCCGCCACCTCTGCCGCCCATACCACGCATACCGCCCATACCGCCGCCGCTGCCGGAGCCGTCGCCGGAGGAAGGAAGCGTGCCGTCAAGCTGCTGTGAGATATTCTCCACCTGCGAAGCGTTGGTGGAAATGAGTTTGGGCACAGCTTCTTCGAATTGTTCGTAGGAATAGAATGGCCTTGGATCGGCCTTCACGTAGGACGAGATCATCGCGGAAACCTCGTTGACGAGTGCCGTGAAGGTGTCATTTTCAAGGTAGCCATCAACCGCTTCTTGAAGGATGGAGTGGTACAACTCCTTATACTCATCGACGGCCAGCAGTTTGGCTACCAAAGGACGCTCGGCAACCGCGCCTTGGGTCGGCTCGTCGATCAGCAGGCTGCTGCCGCCTCCACCTCCAGGGCCTGCGGCCGCTCCGCCGCCGGTCTTCCCGGCACCGGCCTCGCCCTGGCCGGCTCCCGCACCTGCGGCCTGGCCGGCTCCCGCACCGGCGGCCTGCACCGGCGCCTCTTGGCCGCCCGTCGCTGCACCCCCGGCGGTTCCGCCCGCTGCTGCACCGGTCGGCCCGGCCGCTTGCCCGCCCCCGGCTGGGCTCGCGCCCGCTCCGCCGACCGCGGCCTCACCCGCCGCGCCCGCTCCGTCCGCCGGGGCATTGCCCCCCGTGTCGGCGCCCGCCTTGGCCCGACCGGCCCCGCCGAAGCCTCCGCCCATGCCTCCTCCGCCTAAACCGCCGAACGCCATGTTGTAATCCCATGGCAGCACGGAGAAGACACCGTCGTCCTCATACAAATAGTAATTCTGTTTGTTGCCGCCGATATAACTGTCGGTATTGTTGGTGAGTACATTTAGAGCGATGTAGCCGAGCGATTCTTCCACATCCAGAACCTTTTCGTAATCCGAGCCGTTGTTGAGCTCATCAAGCATATCGATCAATACTTCGCCGTTCGTCGACTTCGACTTTAGAGCTAAGCCGGTATATGCATCCGGGTCATCGCCAAGCCAAGCCAGGTCACTTCCGCTTCCGGTCATTTGGCCTTTGTAAAGAGCGCCGTAGGCGTTTCCGAAATGCCTGTTCAAGTAGGCATCGCCAATCTGCTCGACGGCGAGATAAAATCCCCAAAGCTCATCATTTACATAGACATTTATGAAAGAATATTTAGGCGTAGGCAACCCCATCTCTTCCGCCAACTCGTAGGTCAGAAACTCCCGCATGGAGGTGGCGTCGCTGTAGTTGTTGTTCAAGTTGATTTTACTGATGCCATCCAAAGTCTGGTTGAGATACTCGTCAAAAGACAGCTTGAAGCTGTACCGGTCCGAATCCGACATTTGCACGACGCTGCGCAGGCTTAGATTGCCCTTGGTCCGAATGCCGATGTTGTCAAAATGCTGCCCGTTATAATCGACTGAAGCCTTCTTGTATTCTTCTGCGCTGGCATTGTCCAGCATGTCCTGAAAATCATCTTCATCGATCGTGATTTTCACGTCAACGACCGTATCCTTTGGAAAAACCTCTTCATCCAGCTTGCGTTCTTCCGCGGATACCGATTTAGTATCGGCATCACCGTTGTTTGTGCTCGCGCTTTGACTGGTTCCGCCGCAGGCGGCAAGTCCGAAGATCAGCAGCAGTGAACAAAGGGATAGGAACGGCTTTGCAAGCTTTCCTTTCATTTCCTCACCTCCGCGTTTTAAGATACGTAATCACCGTTATAGCTGATCAGGACCGCATTCTTCACTCCGCCGAGCTCGGAAATCTGATTGACGAGCTTGCCTTCCCCGTCGCGGAGTCGCACCTCCAGCGTCATTTCGATGTTGCCGGGAGATACCGTTTTTTGTTTAACGTTGTAGCGTTTTACAATACTGCGCATTTGGCTATGGATCAGCCCTTCGCTCTCATCGGTTTCGCAGTTGACGACAAGCAGGTAAGGCGTTTCCGCTGAAGTATTTTTGATAAACAGGAACATCACGAGTCCGACGACCACGGAACCGATGGCTGCTAGAGTGTAGAAGCCGGCCCCGGTCACAATACCAGCGGCAGCTGCCCAGAATAGGAAAATCAGATCGGTAGGGTCTTTAATCGGGGTTCTGAAACGAACGATCGACAGGGCGCCGACCATCCCGAGCGACAGCACCAGGTTGGAATTCACGGCAATGATGATCATAGCGGTGACCATAGTCATACCAATCAGGGACACATTGAAGCTTTTGGAATAAAGCACCCCGCTGAAGACACGTTTGTATAAAAGAAAAATGAATAGCCCGATAATGAATGAAATGCCCAAGGTGATGAGTATTTTGGAGATGCTGATATCGGAAGTGAAATTATCCATAATGGAATTTTTGATGATATCGCTGAAATTGGTCGATTGATTGGTTGTATTCATGAACTTATTGATCCTCCCAGGAATTCATTTTTAGGTATTTGCAGCAGATTACGTATTTTGAAGCCGATTGATGGCGTAGCCCGTCCATTTGCAGGGCGGTCCGGATATATTCCGGAAGGTACTCGTCATACTTGACCTCGAGAATAATGAGATGGTCGTCAAGGGCAGGAACCGGCTGGAGCGACCGGTCAAAAATATCCGTTGCATGCAGCCCGGTCCGCAGCTCTTTGTCAAACGTAATCCTGACATTGCCGTTCTTGCAGACGTAAGGCTCACGCACATAGTCGACGATGACCTTGGGTCGGAGGAGATTGTGCTTCATCTCCCGGTACAATTCCATCATGAACGGCTTGTCCGGCTGATGGAGCACTTCATAATCTCCTCGTATAATGGAGTCATACATTTCCCGGGTCAACGGTTCCTTCAGCTTGGCGATGTGATCGCCCACCTTGATTTTTTTCTCAAAATGGATGATTTGATCGTCCCCGTTATAAATACGGATCCGATATTTGCGCCGGTCGCGGAACCCGCCGAGCTTCTCGGAAAGAGCCGAGCTGTCCACGTCGTCAAAATACAGACTGCGGATATGATACTCGCCGTTCCGTCCCGCATGCTTGTCATGCTGGATCAGATTTTTAAGCCTTTGGCAAAGGACGTAATACTGATGCCGGTTAATCATAAATTTAAGCTCGTGGCGGAATTTAAGATCCTTGTAGACGGTATTCAATGCTTAACACCTCGCTTCTCTCTCTTTTACCGAATGCATTTATCCTAACAAGGTTTGCTGATTACTCACTTAACGGAAACTGAATATAAACTGAAAGTTTTTACACTGCGTTGACAATTGGATGCAAAAGGTAAAAGATCGTAAGAGATGAGATTACCAGGGGAGGAGAACGAGATGAGCTTAGGAAAAAGAACGATAAGCATAGGCGGGACGGTGCTGCTGGGCGTCGTTCTATTGACCGGTGTGATCGTGCTCGAAGCGTGGAGAGATCAAGGACCGGATCAGAATCCGGGATATGATGGAGCTGCTAAATCCATAGTCACTACTTTTAAAGGAGATCCGAAAACATCGCGGGCTTTTACCTGGTATTCAGAGAATGCGGAGGCAAAAGGGATTTTTCAGCTGGCTGCCGGGACTGATGCGGAAGAGTTGAAAAAGAGTAATGCGCTGACTTTAGAAGCCGAATCCACAGTGATCGATGTAGGAGAAGGACAGGAGAATGCGGTTCACAAGGTAGAGGTGACCGGACTCAGTCCGGGTACGTCCTATATTTTTAGAGTCGGGGACGGCACGAAGCAAGGATGGAGTGAGCCTGCCATTTTCGAGACAGAGGGTATGAATGAGACCACCTTTACGTTTCTAAATGTCACGGATTCTCAGGGCGCAACGGAAGCGGATTTTGAGCAATGGGGGCGTACGTTGGAAAAGGCCTTCGAGATGTTCGGAGATGCCAAGTGGATCCTTCATAACGGGGATTTGACGGAAGAGCCGGAGGATGAGGAGGGGTGGGACTATTTTTTCGGAAAAGCTGCGGCTTGGCTGCCCCGGATTCCGCTAATGCCGGTTACCGGCAACCACGACGAGGTGAAGGGAGAGTCCAAACGGTTTACCTCGCATTTCAACCTGCCGGCAAACGGGGCGGAAGATTCTGCCGCCGGAACAACGTATTCCTTCGATTACGGGAATGCTCATATCGCCGTGTTGAACACGGAATCCAACATCAAAGGACAGACGGAGTGGCTCCGGCAGGATTTACAGAACAGCGATCGGGCTTGGAAAATCGTTGCCATCCATCGCCCGGCTTATGGAGGGAACAGGTACGATAAAATCAGCGACTGGGTGTCGGTATTTGATGAGTTAGGCGTCGATTTGGTGCTGCAGGGTCATAATCACGAGTACTCGAGATCGTATCCTTTGAAAAATGGAGAAATCACTGAGCAGGGTGATGGGACCGTCTATGTGGTGACGAATGCGTCCGGATCGAAATTCAATGACAAGAAAAAGGACAAATTTTATCATGCGGTCCATTTTCAAAACGGAAAGCAAATGTTTGCAGGGATTACGATCGACGGAAATATACTGACGTATCAAGCTTATGATGTGGACGGGAACAAGCTGGATGAGTTTGTATTACGGCATTGATTCCATCTCAGATGTTCACATTTTGATCTCTCCCTTTCAAGAGCAGGATCACTCCGAGTGGAACCAGAATCAGCATGGCGCCCAAGCCCCAAAGAAGGTCTGTGCTGCTTACGATCTGGTCGGAGAGCAGGCGATAGTAGGCGTAAAGTGAGTAAGGGAGAACCGGGAAAATCGCGGTAGCAACGCCAGGGGTGTATTGTTTCAGGAACAGTGTTTGGCCGATATGGGTGAACACATGCAGAAAATACAAGTGCAAAGCCGCCAAAAACAGCAGGTAGAAATCGAAGAAAACGGCCAGCATCGTAACGAGAACGATTAGTGAGTACACCCACAATACGTCCTTGGCGAAATGGAAGGTGTTCATTCGAAGGGACGACTGAAAGGCTCGCTTGGCGAAGCCCGGCAGCGTTTGGCTGACGCGATCTCCGTGCTTTGCGGCCCATTTTTCGACCGTCAAGATCTCTTCGAAATCGTGGAACAGGAATGTTACGGGAAAAAGCCAAAGCAGGCTTAAGAGTTCGACATGCTCGTTCAAAACGTTTAGCAGCTGCATAAGAACATCTCCTTTTTTTTAATTCCTGAGATTCAAAATGCCTTGCAAAAACAGCTTGGCGGTTTGGCGGCCCAATTCCGCCGCATCCTTCTCTCCGGTCGCGCTGTAACGGTAAATCAGGCGTTCTACAGAAGCGACGACCGATTCCGCTGCCAGCTCGGGTTCCACATCCGGGCGAACGATCCCGGCTTGCTGGTTACGGATCATGTTGGAGCAAATCTGCTGCACGATCCTATCGCGGATCGATATGCCTTTCTCGGTATCAAGCAAAACGATTCGAGTTAAATTGGCGTTCTGGCCGAGCAGCGCAAACAGACCCGTGAAGGCTTGAATGACGTAAGCCTCAAGCTCCTCCGGGCTTTTCCCCGCAGCCTGACGGCCAGCATCGGTAAACGGAAGCAGCCGTTCCTCGAATTTCGCCAGCATTTCCTGAAGTATTTCATCTTTGCTTTTAAAGTAAAGGTAGAAAGCGGCTTGGGTAAGCCCGGCATTTTTGACGATTTGACTGACTGTTGTTGCATGAAAGCCTTTTTGGGCGAAAAGTTCTTCGGCGGAAGTCAGCAGTTTGCTTTTGCTTGCTTCCCCTTTGGGAGTTAGCATATGAAGCACCCATCCTTTTTATAACTAATTAGTTAGCTATAATATAATTGTCTTTTTAAATAAAGTAAAGCCCTTCCCGTTGTCTCAGTCCGTTACCGGCCTTGACATGGGAAGAGCTTTAGTCTTTAGGACGGAGTGGAGGCCTAAACCGGCTGTTGTCCGGAGCGTACGCGCGGCGAAGGTTGGGAACCAGGCGCAGCCACATATTCACTTCCGCTGAAACCGCTGCATTCGCGGAAGGCGAAGTGGCGGCAACCCCGGCATTTTTCACCGTTCAAGGTTTTCAAGGCGTAATTCAAGGCTTCACCCGTATGTTCGAAAAAGTGTTGTTCTCCGATGACATTCAGCCCGCCCGTCTTGATAAGCAGCCTTTGGGGCTGCGGCCGGATTCCGCTGATAATAACGCTGGCACCGATTCCTTGCAGGCGTTTGATCAAGGCCAGAAAATGGGCCTCACCCGTCGTGTCCATGAACGGGACTTTGCCCATTCGAAGAATGACCGCCCTTAAATCCGGGCCGCTCTCCATAATAGAAGCAAGATCGGCAAACGTCTGCGAAGCGCCGAAAAACAGCGGACCGTCTACAGTAAAGATCGATACCTGAGGGCAGTCATGGTCTTTGGCGACTACGTGGGTCGCCACTTTCTCTCGAAGATTTTCCCGGTCAGGCAGCACTTTGTCTACGCTAAGCAGGTCGCCCATGCGTTTGATAAACAGCAGCACGGCCATCACGAGCCCGACTTCCACCGCCGTCGTTAAGGTGGTAAAGACCGTTAGCAGAAACGTTACGAGCAATATAACGGTATCGCTGGTCCGGGTTTTGAGCAGCTTGGCAAACGCTTTGCGTTCGCTCATGTTCCAGGCGACCATCATCAGGATTGGCGCCATGCTCGCCAGCGGGATATTTGATGCATAAGGCGCGAATAAAATGACAACGAGCAGCACGACAACGCCGTGGATGATTCCGGAAAAGGGCGATACCGCCCCGTTCTTGATATTGGTTGCCGTCCGGGCAATCGCGCCCGTGGCCGGGATGCCGCCGAAAAACGGCGTAACCATGTTGGCGATCCCTTGGCCGACCAGCTCCCGGTTGCTGTTATGGCGAGTTCCCGTCATGCCGTCGGCGACCACGGCCGAGAGCAGCGACTCGATGCTCCCCAGCAGGGCGATGATCAGCGCCGGTTGAAGCATCGTGCCAATGCGATCCCAGGTAAGAGAGATCGGGTGCAGCCCCGGGAATCCGCCCGGAATGTCGCCGTAGGCGGAGCCGATCGTCGCCACTTTGCCGGGGAATAGCCAGAGCGCAACCAAGGTGGAGACGAGGATGCCGACGAGGGACCCGGGTACCTTGGGAAGAATCTTTGGCGTCAGCAAAAGGGCGGCCAGACAAATGCAAGCCGTCAGAATGCTGAAGACGTTCAGGGAAGGGAGACGCAGGACGATTTCTCTCATATTTTCAAAAAAATATTCATGCCGCTCCATATTCTGAAGTCCGAGGAAGCCTGCGATCTGACCGCTGAAAATTGTTACTGCTATACCTGCTGTAAACCCGATGGTCACCGGACGAGGTATAAACTTTATCAAAGAACCCAGCCTGAGGAGCCCCATGAGAAGAAGAATAATCCCGGCGAGAAAACCGGCGATCAGAAGATTCTCGTACCCGTACTGCATAACGATGGCCAACAGGATCGGTATGAACGCGCCGGTGGGACCTCCGATCTGAAATTTCGATCCGCCAAGCAGCGAAATCAGAATCCCCGCGACGATGGTCGTGTAAAGCCCGTATTCAGGCTTGACGCCCGAAGCGATGGCAAACGCCATGCCCAGAGGTATCGCGACGATGCCGACGATGCATCCGGAAATCAAATCTTTTCGTAAAGTCCCTGCGTTATAACCACTGTACCGCCCACTCCACTTCATCCTTAACCCTTCTTTTCTATAAATATGTTGATCTTATTTCTCTTTGCGGATTCCCTCCAATAACGAAATCGACTCGACCAGATGATTATCAAAAATTTGCCGGGCCACCGCCAGCAGGTCCTTGATCAGAGGATCACGGAGCGAATAGACGACGGTCGTGCCTTCTTTTACCGTGTTGACCAGATTCTTGGCCCGAAGTACGGAGAGCTGCTGCGATACGGCGGAGCCTTCGGAACCCACGATGCTTTGCAGCTCATTGACATTCCGCTCGCCTTCGCAAAGAACCTCCAGGATACGGATGCGCATCGGATGAGCCAGCGCTTTGAAAAACTCGGCTTTAAATTGCTGCAAGCTTATGTCCATGGCATTAAGCTCCTTTCACGTTAAACGGATTGTATTTTATTATATTCAAAGGTTTGAATATATTGAATGACATACATCATAAGGCATCCTGTACCAGATAGAGAGTCCGGTTTTAATTGACAATGATAATTATTATCAACTAGAATAGAGATAGATTATATTGAATTTATGCTTGGTCGGTGTATTTATTTTGGAGGAGGCGTGGTCCCTTGTTTATCATGACAAGAACGATCTTGGTCGAAAAGGGCAACAGCGACAAAGTGGTCGCGAGATTTAGCGGAGAGGGTCCAATGGACAATATGGACGGGCTCGTTGACATCAGCGTGATGGTGAACACCAAGAGTAAAGAACAGGAAGAAGTCGTGGTCGTCATCCGCTGGGAGTCCCAAGAGGCTTGGAAGAACTGGGAGAAGAGCGACGCTCATATCCAGGGCCATAAAGAAAATCGCGGGAAACAGCCGCCGGCTTATGTCCTCAGCACAGAGGTTAAATTATATGAAGGCGAAGTCGTCAAGCGGGGCAAAGCTTACCGCTAATACCGCAGCAAGGGTGAATCAGAATCCGTAATACCAAAATTTAAATTACGATCAGCCGCTCTTACGGGCGGCTTTTTGGTATATACAGGACTTCTGGTGAAGGATTTGACAGGCAATTTTAATAGAGGGTAAGATCGTTTAGGAGTAAAGCTAGAATGATAGCTTATAATGAGCAAATTACAGGTAAGGAGATAGATGATATGAAACTGGTATCCTGGAATGTCAACGGCTTAAGGGCCTGCGTGACTAAAGGGTTTTACGATTATTTTAAGGCAGTGGATGCGGATATTTTTTGCTTGCAGGAAACCAAGCTCCAGGAAGGGCAAATCGAATTGGAGTTAGGCGAAGAGTATGGACAGTATTGGAATTACGCCGAGAAGAAAGGGTATTCCGGAACGGCCGTGTTTACCCGGGTTAAACCGTTATCCGTCCGCTATGGCATAGAGGAAGATAGCGAGCCGGAGGGCAGAACGCTGACCTTGGAGTTCGAAGACTTCTACCTTGTCAATGTTTATACGCCGAACGCAAAGCGCGACCTGGCCCGCCTCGACTACAGAATGGAATGGGAGGATCGCTTCCGCGGCTACTTGCAAGAACTGGACAGCCGTAAACCGGTGATCGTATGTGGAGACCTCAATGTCGCCCATCGTGAAATCGATTTAAAGAATCCCAAGTCCAACCTTGGAAATGCCGGTTTTACACCGGAAGAGCGGAATAAGATGACCAAATTGCTGGATGCCGGTTTTGTGGATACGTTCCGGCACTTTTATCCTGACCGGGAAAATGTGTACAGCTGGTGGTCTTATATGCCTAAGGTACGGGAGCGGAACGTGGGCTGGCGCATCGATTATTTTCTGGCGTCTTCCCGGCTGGCACCACAATTGGTAGACGCCCAAATTGATTGCCATGTGATGGGTAGCGATCATTGTCCGGTCATCCTGGAGGTCGAATTTCAGGCTCAACCATAATAATAGAGAATAGATTCCTGTTTAATAGGTACGTCCTTCTGCCGTTGGAGAAACGGAGGAGGACGTTTTTGCTATAGACGGGACAATAAGGAAATCGTTTTATAATAGTTTTCTATTCCTCAAAATCCTTTTATAATAAGAAGGTTGTAGTCAAAAAGTGAAATGCACTTGGATGTGTGCCAATACGGCAGAAAATGGATGAATCCCGGCTAATTGACAAAGGATAGGACTGGGCATATCATTTACTCTATTAACCTGATTTGATTAATGCGATTAACAATTCCCGGGACAGGCGGGATACGAAGTATGAGTTAAAATATGAAGCGAAAGTTGAGTGTGTATATGTTTGCAAACATAAATGGTACCCGTATTTATTTTGACGTTGAAGGGTCGGGCTATGTGCCCGAAGGGGAACGGATGCGCCATAAGCCCGTTCTGTTCGCGATTCATGGAGGACCGGGCAGCGATCATGCCGATTTCAAGCCGTGGCTGACGCCGCTTGCCGAGACGGTTCAAATCGTCTATATGGATCTTCGCTGCAACGGGCAATCGGAACGGGTTGATCCCGCTACTTGTACGCTGGAGCAGCTTGCTGACGATATTGAAGCGCTCCGCAACTATCTCGGCTTTGGGCGAATCCAACTGATGGGCCATTCCTTCGGCGGAATGGTGGCGCAAGTGTTCGCTACGCGTTATCCCGACTCGCTGGACAAGCTGGTACTGCTGTGCACGGCGCCGAGCCGCGAGTTCTATCCGGCAGCTATGGATTTCGCCCGGAAGATTGCCACGCCGGAGCAGCTTAACGTAATTCCGGAGTTGTTTGAAGGTCGGATCGAAGACGAAGCCCATCTGATCCGTTGGTGGGATGTCTGCTACGATCTCTATTTTCATGTCCGGGATGAAGAGATTATGCGAGAGACGGGTAACCGTCCGATCGGCTCGATGGAAGTGGCGAACTACACGTTCAAACACTTTATTCCATTGTATGATGTCCGTCCGCAACTGCCTGATCTGAAGGTTACGACCTTGATCATCGGCGCGCGCCATGATTGGGTGACACCTGTCTCGCAATCGGAGGAGATGCATAAGCTGTTGCCTAACTCCCGACTTACGGTGTTTGAACACAGCGGACACATGCCGTTCATTGAAGAGCATGATGCATTTATTTCATTATTAACCGGCTTTGTAACGGAGTAAGATGGAAACTTTACAGCAAATGAGGACTGCAAAATGACAGAGATCGAGATATGGAGAGAGGAACGCCAGCGTTCGGTCATTGAGTTTCACGGTGACTTGGCGCTGATTGGACTGCACACCATTTATCAACCGATGCGCGTGGAAGGGATCCCTGGACTTTGGGCTCCCAAAGCGGCAGGGGAACAGGGGCTGACACTTACGGCTCAGGCATCTGACGGGATCACCCTGAACGGAGCACTCGTTGAGGGAACCGTTTCGATGGAGGCTGATCATACGGTGGTGCGCTTTTCAGAGTCGCTGACAGCGGTAGCCACAACTCAGCCGGGGTCCGATCATTTGCTTGCCATTTACGATTCGGAAGCTGAAGCGATCCGGCGGTTCGAGGGTATTGCCAATTTTCCATATGATCCCCGTTGGGTATTGGAAGGCCGGTTTATCGGCCAGGATGGGGAGCGGACGATGGCATTTGCCCATGTAGATGATGCGCAAGGGAATGTGCGTCACCATCAATCTCCCGGAGACATTGTTTTTTCATATGAAGGAAACACCTATACGATGACTCCGTTTAAGTCGGGAGATGTGCTGATTCTGGTATTTGCGGATACGACGAACGGATTGACAACTTATGGACTGGGCCGGATGCTGGTGGTCCAGCCGGATGAAAGCGGGAAGGCGATCCTTGATTTTAACCGGAGCTTTTTGCCTCCATGCGCGTTTTCGTCTCATTTTAATTGTCCGTTTCCGCCGCAGCAGAACCGGCTGCCCTTTGACATAAATGCTGGGGAACAGAAGGTATTGACACGGGAATAACACAAATGTACGCTTATAGCGACAAAATACGACAAATTCATTGACAAACTATTTAAACGGCTCAATACTTATAAAACATAGTAGTTTAATATGAATTGAAATTAAAACAGCAAAGGGGTGCACAGCGTGAAATCAAGATTTTTTTCGACAAAAAAATTTCTGGCAGTGACTTTAATATTGGCACTTGGAGTGCTATCCGCCTGCGGAAAAAGCAATACAGGCAATACGGGCGGGAACGGAGCCGCCTCCGAGAGCGGGAAGAAAACGGTAAACATCGGGGTTACCTATTCTCCTAACACCTTGAACCCGCTTTATCCGGTGGGCCTGGTTTCCACTTATGTGACCGGACTTTTGTTCCAGCCGCTGGTGGATATCGATGAGGATCTGACATTCAAGCCGATGCTCGCCGATTCGATCGAAACGGCCGATAATAAGACTTTTACCATCAAGCTGAATGAAAATGCGAAATGGACGGACGGCACGCCGGTAACGGCGGATGACGTTATTTTCACGCTGAAGCTGATGAGTAACGCCAAGGTGGCATCCACCTATGCGTATATGTTTGCCATTCTGGAAGGCCTGGACGACACAGGATATTTGCCGGAGGGCAGTGAAGAGATTTCCGGCGTGAAAAAGGTTGACGACCACACGCTGACAATGACGACGAAAGCACCGACTACGCTGACTATTTTTCAAGATACGATCGGCCGCTATTTGCTCACCGTTCCTCAGTCGGCACTGAAAGACGTCGCTCCGGAAAATATCAATAAGAGCGAGTTCATGCAAAAACCGACCGTAACCAACGGTCCGTTCAAGCTGGTTGAATATAGCCGCGATCATTTTGTGCAGCTCGAAGCCAACAAGGATTATTTCAAAGGGGCACCGAAGATCGAGCAGCTTAATTTCAAAGTGATGCAGCCTACCGCGATTTCCGCTCAATTGCAAAGCGGAGAGATCGATATGAACATTCCTTCGGCCGGCGTCATTCCGATCGGGGATTACGATAAAATCAAGGGTCTTAAAGGTCTTACAACCGTAGAAGGTCCGGCGATTGCAACCCAATTCATGTATATTAATGAAAAGTCGGTGCCGGATGCCAAACAGAGAAAGGCGATTTCTTACGCGATTAACCGCGAAATGATCGTGAATAACTTGCTGAAGGGTTCGGGGGAAGCCGTGAGCGGATTTTTCACCAGCTACAGCCCTTATCTGGATGCCAGCGTGAAGCCGGATGCGTATGATCCGGAGAAAGCCAAGAGCCTCTTGCAGGAATCGGGCTGGGATTCGGGCAAAACCCTTACCTTAACCGTGTTGTCCGGGGACAGCACGCTGGAGCAGGCGGCTAACATTATGGCCGAGAACCTTAAAGCTGCCGGCGTCAACGTGAAAATTCAAATGGCGGACTTGGCTACCCTGGTCGATAAAATCGTGAAAATGGAGTATGATCTCGGCATTTTGACCGTATCCATGACACCGGTGAACCCGCTGCCGGACGTAGCTTACTTCCTGCAAACAGGCAATCCGAACGGATACAGCAACGCGAAAATCGACGAATTGCTGGCATCGCTGTCAGCTGAAACCGATGAAGCTAAAATCAAGCAATATTATAATGAAATTCAACAAATCGTTGCTGAAGATGTACCGATGCCTTCGATTTACGCGACCAAAGCACTCGGCGCCATCAATGACCGGGTTACGGGAGCGAAGCCTAAAGACTTCGGCATGTTTATCAATGTAAATGAATGGGATGTCAAGTGAGTGAGATGAACGAACTGCTCAAAGTGGATCATCTGCGGGTCGCGTTTGACAGCGATCGGGGAAGAACCGTGGGGGTAGATGATGTAAGCTTTCGCGTCATGCCGGGCGAAACGCTGGCTATCGTGGGGGAGTCGGGCAGTGGCAAAAGCGTCACTGCCCTGTCCATCATGCGGCTGCTCGGCGGCAACAGCCGGGTTGAAGAAGGCCGTATCATGTTCGACGGCCGGGATCTTCTCGAGCTGGATGATCCGGGGATGCGCAGCATTCGCGGCAATCAGATCTCGATGATCTTTCAGGAGCCGATGACTTCGCTGAACCCGGTTCTGAGTATCGGCTTCCAGATGCGCGAAGCGATTATGCTTCATATGGGGCAAAGCAAAAAAGAAGCCCATGCCACGGCTATTCGCATGCTGGAGAAGGTCGGGCTGCCACGGCCCGAGAAGATGATGAATGAATATCCGTTCGCTTTGTCGGGCGGCATGCGCCAGCGTGTTATGATCGCAATGGCCCTGTCCTGCAAGCCAAAGCTGCTTATCGCGGACGAGCCGACCACGGCGCTGGACGTAACCGTCCAGGCCCAAATCATGACGCTGATGCAAGAGCTGTGCCGGGAAGCCGGCGCGGCTATTCTGCTCATTACGCATGATCTTGGCGTCGTTGCCGAAATGGCCGACCGGGTCGTGGTCATGTATGCCGGACAAGTCGTCGAGGAAGCGGATGTGTTCGAGCTGTTTGAACAGCCGAGGCATCCGTACACACAGGGGTTATTGAAGTCGATCCCGCGGATCGATGCGACGAATGACGAACAGTTGGAGTCGATTCCGGGCGCAGTACCGGCTAGATACGAGTCGATTCCGGGCTGCCGCTTCACGAATCGCTGTCCATACGCCACCGATCGGTGCGCAAAGGAAATGCCGCTGCTGTCGGCAACAGGGGAAGACCACTTCACGCGCTGCTGGGAAGTCCGGCGGGCGGAGAACGGACTACGGGAGGAAGAGGATAGCCATGCATAATCCGAAGGATCCTGCTGTACCCTTGCAACCGCTGCTCGCGTTGGAAAACCTGAAAAAATATTACCCGGTCCGCAAAGGGATCATTAACCATACCGTCGATCATGTTAAAGCTGTGGACGGAGTCGATTTGACCATTTATCCGGGGGAGACGCTGGGACTGGTCGGCGAATCCGGCAGCGGCAAGTCCACGATCGCCAAGCTCATCGTCGGGCTCGAGACGCCGACGGAAGGGCGGATTCTGTTCGACGGGCAGGACATTTCCCGGTTATCGCGGCGCGAAATGATCGGTCTGAGATCGGAACTGCAAATCGTGTTTCAGGATCCGTATTCTTCGCTGAATCCGCGTAAACGGGTGGGCGATCTGCTCGCCGAGCCGTTAAAGGTGCATCGGATCATGCCGGCCAAGGATATTTCCCGGGAAGTGGACCGGCTGCTGGAACTTGTCGGACTGCCGAAGAATAGCCGGGGCCGCTATCCGCATGAATTTTCCGGCGGCCAGCGCCAACGTATCGGCATTGCGCGTGCGCTCTCTCTTAAGCCCCGTTTGGTCGTATGTGATGAGCCTGTTTCCGCGCTGGACGTTTCGATACAAGCTCAGATTTTGAACCTGCTCAAAGAATTACAGCGTGAGCTCGGTCTTACTTATTTGTTTATCGCGCATGGACTGGGAGCGGTCAAATATGTGAGCGACCGAATTGCCGTTATGTATTCTGGGAAAATCGTTGAAACCGGGAAAGTGGACGAGATTTTCCGGGAACCGAAGCATGAGTATACTAGAACGCTGCTGGACGCCAGTCCGATTGCAGATCCGCGCCAGAGAAACAAGCGCCGGGCATTCCACTCCCATTGATGAAGATCCGAGGTGTTACGTTTGTTCAAGTATGTGATTAGACGGCTGCTGATTGCAATCCCGGTGCTGCTCGGGGTGACCGTCATCAATTTTATTATTATGAAAATGGCTCCGGGCAATCCCGTGGACATGCTGATCAGTCCGCAGACTCCTGCGGCTGCGCTGGAGGCGAAGCGGATCGAGCTCGGCCTGGACGCTCCGGCCTACGTTCAGTATTGGAGCTGGTTCACCCATTTGCTGCGCGGGGATCTCGGTTATTCCATGGTGACGTATGAACCTGTCGGACGAATGATTTTTGACCGGCTTGGACCAACCCTGCTGCTGATGGGGACCTCCCTGATCATCGGCGTTGCCATCGCGATTCCGCTCGGTATCCTGAGTGCCAGACGACAGTATTCCAAGCTGGATTATGCGGCGGTGACGGGGTCTTTCCTGGGGATCTCGATCCCGAACTTTTTTCTCGGACTCGGACTGATTTACGTATTCTCTTTATGGTTGAAAATATTGCCTTCGAGTGGAATGAGCACCTTGGGAGGCAACGGCGGGTTCGTGGACATTCTGCTGCATTTGATTATGCCGGTGATCGTGCTCACGGCGAATGTAGCGGGCCGAAACATACGTTACGTCCGCTCAAGCATGCTGGAAATTCTCGAGCAGGATTACCTGCGCACGGCGCGAGCCAAAGGGTTGAAGGAAACGCTGGTCATCAACAGACACGCTGTCCGTAACGCCCTTATCCCAATTGTTACTGTACTCGGCATGGAGATTCCGATCCTGTTCGGCGGTGCGGTTGTAATCGAGCAGATCTTTTCATGGCCGGGCATCGGCCAACTGACGATGTCTTCCATTATGAGCCGGGATTACTCCACGATCATGGGGCTGAATTTGCTGGCGGCCGTCATCGTCATTCTGGCGAATTTGCTGACGGATATCGCATATGCCTTGGTCGATCCGAGAATCAAATACAGCAAATAGGGAGCGGCGGTTAAATGAATTTATTTAAAAGATATTTTGCAGGGCGCTCGGAAGCGCAGGAGGAGATGCTCGGCTGGCCGGAGGGGGAGGAGAATTCCCGGACCCTGTTCTGGCGCCGGTTCAAGCGGCATAAGCTCGCCGTGGCGGGGCTTGTGGTCATTGGCATCCTGACGTTATGCGCGATCTTCGCTCCTTTTATAACGGCATATAAGCCGACCACCGTTACGGACAGCTTTGGCGCGGCGCCTTCGCTGCAGCACTGGCTCGGTACGGATCAGGTCGGCCGCGACCAATTGTCCCGCCTGATCTATGCCGCTCGGGTGTCGCTGGCAGTCGGTCTGGGCTCGATCGTCATCTCTGCGGTCATCGGCACGGTGCTCGGCCTGATTTCCGGCTATTTCGGCGGATGGATCGACAGCATCATTATGCGGCTGACCGACATCTTCATGTCGTTCCCTTATATCATGCTGATTCTGGTCGTCGCCAGCATTGTCGGACCGGGCCTAACCAACATCATCCTGATCCTCGGGGTACTCGGCTGGCCGGGCGTGGCCCGGCTGGTGCGGGGGAATGTGCTCTCCGCTAAAGAGAACGACTACGTCAAGGCCGGACGCGTGCTCGGCTTCAGCTCGGTGCGCATCATCTTCTCGCACATTCTACCGAATGTGGTCGCGCCGATTCTCGTGTACGCCACATCCGGCGTGGCGGGCGCGATCCTGGACGAGGCCGCACTCAGCTTCCTCGGTCTCGGCGTTCAGCCGCCGACGCCGAGTTGGGGCAACATGCTTGCCAGCGCCCAGTCGCTGACGGTGCTGACCTCGCAGCCGTGGCTGTGGGTCCCGCCCGGCCTCATGATCATATTGATCGTGCTGTCGATCAATTTCGTCGGCGACGCGCTCCGGGATGCGCTTGACCCGAAGAACAACAAATAAAAGATGGAAGGCCGCCCTAAACTGGTACCCTTGTCAAGGACACTTAAAAAAGAGAAGGCTTAGGCAACAGACAATAGATGATTCCTGTACTGAACAGGGGTCATCTTTTTTAATCCCCATTGATACCTGTGATGGTTGTAAT
>NZ_JAGQEH010000025.1:0-45772 GCF_018101095.1 Paenibacillus sp. Marseille-P2973 | reverse complement strand
AGGAGCAAGCTCCTCATCAAGTCCGCTCGACTTGCATGTATTAGGCACGCCGCCAGCGTTCGTCCTGAGCCAGGATCAAACTCTCCAATAAAGTGTTTGACTTGCTCATTTTGAAACTGACGAGAAATTTAATTCTCTATTTAATACTCACTCGTTGTTCAGTTTTCAAAGATCAACTTCGTTGATTTCGTCGCTAATTTGTTTCAGCAGCGACCTTTATAATATACCATGTTTGCCTCGTTTAAGTCAAGAACTTTTTTTCAAGTTTTTCGATCGTGTGATCGGCGACTTGTTTTATCAGCACCTTGTCTTTCAGGGGCGAGATCTAATTTATCACAGAATGAACTTAGCAGTCAACCACTTTTGCACAAAATTAAAATGGGAAATTATTGCACTCGGTTACACTCAAGCCCAGTACCGGATTTCGCGAGTCTCGCCCCATCTATCCCCCGTAAGAGACGTTGTTTGTTTAACCAGAGATCTGTAGACCAATTTCCTAATGACCATTGGCAGTTCTTCCTTAACATGAGCCATTTCAGGTAAAGCTATTAATTCCTGAATACTCCAGGCCTCTTTCCGGCTCCCTAAAGCTCTCAACAGCACGGAACAGCAATCCTCCATCCGGGACATGACAAAGAATTCGCAGGCGAGCAACACCAATTCAATTCGCTGTTCTAAAGTTTCCTTACTATCCGCAAGCTCGTCGAATAATTTATAAGCCACCGTATTTAACGAACGGAGCTGATCCCAAACACTGCTCTCCGGAACGATTCCTTGATCGATCAACTCAATGCGCGCATAATGCTTGAGCGTTTGCAGCACGGAGTAGTATGCGTCCATAAAGTCCTTTTCTTGGGCGTACTGCTTAGCCTCTACGTAAGTACGGAGGAACCCGGCAAACTCCTTCAGCTTCCGCCGCTCTCTCATACTGTCCCCGAAACCGGTCAGTTCGTTACGCAGTTTGGCCACCTCTCCACCCACATCCCAAATAACTTCTCCATGCAGGAAGCACTTTACGATTTCTCGGTTTTCACCGGCAACTACCCACTGTTTCAAATTTTCTTTTCCAATGTAACGCATTTGGTATTGAATGCTTCCGCTTATACAATGCTCTATCCTAAGGTCAGTAATGGCGGCTTCGTCGCAAATCACCAGCACAAGAAGCTCGAAGTCATGCAAAAGCGAACCGTTAAAAGAGTTTCCGGCATGACGGTAACCGACCGCTCCAATCGCCTGATGACTGCTCTTCTCTTTATTCGTAAATGAAAAAAAGGTTGGCTCCACGTTACCCTCCTGCCTTGGCGTATTTCTGCCAATTCGTTATAATATAGTTCTACGCTTCCATGAAGTTTCCTTCTTCCATTTTTCATAGAATAAATTTTAGAATTGAGGTATATCCGACATGTTCTTCAAATCCAGTAAAATCAATGAGTTTCGATTATGGGGCTTGCTGCTGACGATGGCAGGAATGGGTCTGATGGTACTCGGCACAGCGGGAATTGTCTTCTGGGGCCAATCCGGAAAAGTGGTAGCCGGAGTAGGACTGGTAATTGGACTCGTTGCGATGATGGCCAGTCTAGCGATCTATTTCTGGGCCGGCATGCTGTCGACCTCCGCCGTTCAGTTGGAGTGCCCCGAATGCCGCAAGCTGACAAAGATGCTGGGCAAAACGGACCGTTGCATGTTCTGCAAGACGATTTTGACGCTGGATCCAACGCATGCCACAATTACGGCCGAAGAAGTGGAAGAGCAGAATGCTGCAGCAAAAAGTTAAACCGAACCAAATCGTCCGGCGTTTCACGCCAAATAAAAAACGGAAGCACAAGTTCTCCTTGCGCTTCCGTTTTTTTGTTCATTTATTTAGAAATCTCCTTCAGTACTTCCCATGCCTGCTCGGAGGCAAATCCGCGCGTCCATGTGGCGACACCTGCTAAACCGAGACTCTGGGCCAGATCGACCCTGCGGGTCAGCGACTCAGCATCCTCCAGCCAAATCCGGTTCAGAGCGCCGTCCTCCTTATATTCCACGTAATTCTGGCCGGTTTCTTCCGAAAGCTTCGGACTGAGTTTCTTTTCTTTAATAATGTCCTGTGCTTTTTTCATGCCGATGGCCTTGGATTTAACTTCGACTTGTCCATCCTTCTCCGTTTCGGTCCACACCCGCGTGTATAACGGGATCCCAAGAATCAACTGGTCAGGGGATACATCATCCTCTTCCAAAATCCGGGTGACGGAAGACCGCACCCATGGCAGTGAAGCAACGGAACCTGAAACAGGGCTCGCAGCCCAGTGTTCGTCATAGGCCATCAAAATAATATAGTCGACGCTTTCACTAAGCGCCCTGCGGTCCAGGAAGGCCGACCACATTTCGCTGTTTGATTTCGGCGTTACGTCGATGGATACCACCAACCCGTATTCCATGGCAAGCGGTCTTAATTCCCTCATAAACTGGGTCAGATTCGGCCCGTCTTTTGTATGGACATTCTCATAATCGATATTGATGCCATCCAGATCATAGAGCTGAGCATAGTGAAGCATCTGCAAAATAGTAGTCATCCGATTTTCGAAGCTCGACAACGCCTCAGTGGTCAATTCGGGCTCGAAGCTGTTGCTGAACAATCCCCATACCTGCATCCCCTGCCCGTGCGCCCACTTAACGTAAGCAGGATCGGCCTTGCTTTTGACATTGCCTTTACCGTCTATCAAAGAAAACCAGGTCGGGCTGACCACGTTGACACCGGGGAGCTTTCCAATGGAGGAAGGCTTAGGCGCAACCTGATAAACTGCCTCCCAAGTCATATTAATCGCTTTGGAATGCCATTTCTCCTTCGCAGGCGATAGTACGGGCTCAAGCTCCGGAACAACTCTGTTCTCTCCCGCAACCGTATCCTTTTGTTTTACAAATCCCGTATATCCGTTATAAAGCTGGACATGATACCAATCGTCCACAGTATCCAAAATACGCAGCTTCGTTCCCGGCTTCATATCCTCCAGGATCGGAGAATGAATGCTGCCGTCTTCACGCAGTGGAACGGTAAAGTCTTTTTTTCGCGAAGATTCCCTTACGCTGGCATGTTCCAGACTTTCTCCCGGCTTCATAAGGATTACAGAGCCCGAACCCGCGTCTTCATGGATTTCCATACCATAAAGCTCTTCGAGCAGATGGGCCGGCAGATACAGGACTCCATCCTTTTCCTCCGGCGCAAACCGCAAACTCACCGGCTTATTGTTGATTTTCCCTGTCTTCTCATCCGTTTTTAGCAATACCAGTTTCTTCGGGGTCGTCAAAATCACCGTCTGACTGTCCTGCTCATAGCGAATGTTGGGGTCAACAACTGACTGTACTATCGGAAGCGGCAATTTTAGTCCGTCTCCCTGACCGATCGCCGTTCCGTCCAAAATCTCTCCCTTTATAAAAACAGGTTTATCATAAGTGCCCTTCCACTCGGGATCAATATGCTCGCGGTTCGGTAAATATTGCGAAGAAAACCAGTACGCTCCGGCAACAATAACAATCAGCGCGAGCCACCATTTGCCGCGGCCCTTGCGCCTGTGTCTAGCATGTACCTCTCTTCTACTCATCGACAGCCATACCTCTCTCCTTAAAAATAAAAACGTGAAGAATTCCCGAAGGAATCCCGCACGTTTCCCACAACCCGCAGGTCATTTAAAATTATTGATTACGGCAGGTTTCACAAACCCCGTGCAGCTCCAAACGGTGTCCATGGACCACAAAACCGGTCATTTCCTCCGCTTTACGCTCTACATCGGATAAGGAAGGATATGAGAAATCCTTGATCTTGCCGCACATCTCGCAAACGATATGATAATGATCCGATACATCGGCATCAAAACGGCTGGAATTATCGCCGTAAGTCAGCTCCCGGACCATATTCGCTTCAATCAGCATTTTGAGATTGTTATATACCGTAGCCACGCTCATATTTGGGAAACGGGGCTCCAAGGCCCGGTAAATTTCATCCGCGGTCGGGTGTCCCATCGACTCCAAGAGATACGTTAGAATGGCATGGCGCTGCGGCGTAATGCGTACACCGTTGTTTTTCAACTGATCAAGCGCATGCTGTACGCGAGTAGCCATTATGTCCACCGCCTTAAAAATACAGATTAGAATCCTTACAATTTTCATTGTACTTTTATCATATTTCTTTTGTCAACGAACGAACAACCTGTACAAGGCCGGATTATTTACAATTTGTATGAATTCAGCTTTTGGTCACAATTAGATTGCTGTTGCCGTCAACCTTGATCTGATATTCCCCGCTGCCCAGAACACCCTTAATCTCTTTATTTTCCACGATAAAAGGCAGATCGGTAACAATGTCGCCATAACCGCTGGAACCTTCAAGCTTATAATCTCCCATGTCGGGAAGCTCCAATTGCATCTCGCCCACCGCGCTGTATACGCTCCAATCCCCGCCGATTTGATCCGCGGAAATTTGAATTTTCCCGTTAAGCGATTCGGCTTGCAATGCGGCCGGCGCGCCGTCGACTTTAATATTACCGTTCTTGGTGCTCGTTTTGATGTCTCCTTGCGCATTAACCAGGGAAATATCGCCGACCATCGTGGATAGGGAAGCATTACCGCTGATTCCTTTGGCCTTCAGGTTGCCGCCTTGGGTATCCACATTGACGTCGCCAAAGATCCGGTATAATTCCGCATCCCCGTTTAAAGTCTTGGCGGATACGTCACCGACTACATCCCACATCCGCAGATTCCCGTTACCCGTCTGCAGCTTGATCTGTTTCAGCGCTTGCACGCCAGTCAGGGTAATTCCGCCGCTGGAAGTACTGATATCGATATCCAAGAACCGGTTTTCCGGCAACACAACGGTTAAATTGACACGAGGGTGTCGTTTGCCCGAGGCTCCATAGGTCCGATCTTTTACCGTAACGGCCAGCGCTTTGCCTACCGACGTATCAATGGAGGTCTCCTCGGCAACCGGCTCGGCCTCTTCCATCGGAATCTGGTCGACCCATACGGTAGCCCGTATAATCACGCCTTCGACCTCTGCACGTCTGACCTCGATATTACCGTTTACGCCGTCGATTTTAATCTGTTCGGTATCCAGATCGATCGGAACCTCCAGAGCGGGCTTCTCCACATGAAAACCTTCCTCGCTGCTGAAATCCGATCCGGCCGCCGCCAGATCCAGACTGACCCGATTCCACAAGTGTAAATATTGCTCCTGCTGGGTTACGGCAAAGACCGACAATCCGATGCATACCGACAGCAGCAACCCCCTTAGATCCACACGCATCCGCCGCTCAGGCCGCAATGTATGTCGTCGGTTCCAGATCAGCACAATAATATGCTCTACTCCGCCCGCCACCAGAATAATCGGCCACCACTTCGGCAACAGCCAAATCAGATCATGTCCCGAAACCCGGTCAATTAGCAGCAAGATCCCGATTGCGATAATCAATGCGGAAGCTGTAAAGCGTCCGGTCCGGATAATACGTCGACGGCTCTCCCGCCAGATCAGTATCGCTCCCGTCAGTATGAGAGCTCCCGATACGGTGTATCCAGCGGACCAATGTATAAATCCTTCGAGCCAAGGCGGCTTCTGGCGAAACAGGAAAATAACAGCCCCACCGCATATCAGCAGGATGCCGGCTAATACGCCTTTTCGTGCCCCGGTGCCCGTTTGGGTCCCGTTGGCGTCAAATGAGGGTTCCGCTTCTTCCCCGGACGCCGACCGTTTAATCTTCGCATTGATCACATCGGTAGATTGCAAGACATCATAAATGCTATAAAAATAGATTACAGGAATGAGCAGTCCTAATAATATCAAAAAAGGAACATTAATCCCGGATCGAACCGAAGAAAAATAAATTAGCGCAGAGGCATCCAGCAGGACGAAATAAATCAAAGCCGCGCCCTTCAAAAACATTTTCAGATAGAGATGGCCCAAGCCGGGGAAAACGGCTGCCAGCAGGCAAGCTATGAACTTACGCTTTCTCCTTCTTGGCCGGAAGCCTTTGGTCCGAGCTGCGAGCTGCAGGGCCCGTCTGCCCTGCAAATTCAGGGGTGTTTTCAGTTCCGCCATCTCCCTTCTCAGACTAGTAGAGTTTTTCACCATACTAGTAGATTTTTCAATAGTATAATAATACCCCATTATTGATTACTTCGTAATGGAATGAACTGGACTCCGGCTCCATCGTACAACGAATAAACAAAAACACACCTCATCTTAACCCTAAAGGTTAATCGAGGTGTGCCCGTTCTCTATGGCCGATGATAACGAAAAACCGTGAGGCCGGCGCCCGTGGATGAGGTGACACTCTCTCCGGGTAAGAAACCGAATTTCCGGTATAGGGAGACCGCCGGTACGTTAAGCGTTCCGGCGGTAACAACGAATGACCTGATATCGGGATGGTGATCGATCACATATTTCAGAAGCGAAGCCCCTATTCCCTGCCGCAAGTGATCCGGATGGATCATCAGCCGGCTAATCTCAAGGCAGGCCGGGGAGGCTGCCGGGGTTGTGACAATCGCCCCAAGCAGTTCCCCGTCCGCAGAAACCTCGCCGTAAAAATCCTCATCTACGCTGCTGCGCAGCGAATCGAATGTCTCAGGCAAAGGCGGGTATTCCTTCAAACCGATCGCAGCCGCCTCCAAACGGTAGGCTACATGCTGCAAACTCCACAACTGTTCCACCATATCATGGTTTTGTAGTGACAATCTTTCGATCATCCCTGTTTCCCCCTTGGGAAAACTTCTCCCATTTGTTTGAGATTAGTCCTTCAACACTTCAACCAACAGCTTGTTCGCAAGTCCCGGATTGGCTTTCCCTTTGCTCTGCTTCATAACCTGGCCGACCAGGAAGCCGATCGCCTTGTCTTTGCCTGCTTTATAATCCTGAACGGAGGCCGGGTTGTTCGCTACAACTTCCTTAACGATCGCCAAAATAGCACCCTCATCGCTAATTTGGACCAATCCCTGCTCCTCGACGATCTGCTGCGGAAGCTTCCCGCTTTGCAGCATTTCCTTGAAGACGGTCTTGGCAATCTTGGAACTGATTGTACCTTTTTCAATCAAGTTGATCATTTCGCCGAGGCCTTGTCCGGACAGCTTCACTTCCGCAAGCTCCAACCCGCTGCTGTTCAGATAACCGAGGAGGTCGCCCATAATCCAGTTGGATACGGCCTTCGCATCCTTGGTATAACCGAGGCTGCTTTCGAACAAATCAGCCAGCGGCTTGGAAGACGTAATTACGCCAGCATCATAGTCAGGAAGCCCATATTCCGAGGCGTACCGGGCTTTGCGCGCATCCGGCAATTCCGGAATAGACGCTCTGATCCGGTCCTTCCAATCTTGGTCGATATGGATCTTCACCAGATCGGGATCCGGGAAATAACGATAATCATGCGCTTCTTCTTTGCCGCGCATGGAGAACGTTTTGCCTTGGGCTTCGTCCCAACGGCGCGTTTCCTGAACGACCTGCCCGCCGTCGTCCAAAATCTCCGCCTGCCGGTATTGCTCATACTCCAATCCGCGCACTACGCCGCGGAAGGAGTTCATGTTCTTCAACTCGGCCCGGATACCGAATTCCTTCTGGCCCTGAGGACGAAGACTGATGTTAGCGTCACAGCGCATCGAGCCTTCTTCCATTTTCACGTCGGAAACATCGCAATACTGCATAATGGCCCGCAGCTTCTCAAGATAGGCCCGCGCCTCTTCCGGCGAAGAAAGATCCGGCTCGGACACGATTTCAACGAGAGGTGTTCCGACCCGATTGAAATCGACAAGGGAAGCATATCCGCCGTCGACATGTGTCAACTTGCCGGCGTCTTCCTCCAAATGCAAACGGGTAATTCCGATTCGCTTCGTCACGCCGTCGACTTCAATGTCGATATAGCCGTTCTCTCCGATGGGCTGATCAAACTGCGAGATTTGGTAAGCCTTCGGCGAATCGGGATAAAAGTAGTTTTTGCGGTCGAATTTGCTGACATCGCCGATTTCGCAATTCAGCGCCATGGCCGCCTTCATGGCGTAATCTACAGCCTGACGGTTAAGCACAGGCAGTACACCCGGATGTCCAAGACAAACCGGACAGGTATGACTGTTGGGAGGAGCGCCGAATTCCGTGGAACAGCCGCAGAAGATTTTCGTCTTCGTATGCAGCTCCACATGCACTTCCAACCCGATCACTGTTTCATATTTGGATGTTGACATGTTGACCCTCCTATATATGACTCATTACAACGCCGGGCGTTGTTTGTGATGGTCCGTTTGAGCTTCAAACGCATGAGCTACACGAAGCACGCTACTCTCGTCGAACGCCTTGCCGATGATTTGCAAGCCGACCGGAAGTCCGTCCGCGAATCCGCAAGGAACGCTGATAGCCGGAACCCCTGCCAGGCTGACCGGAATCGTCAGAATATCGTTGAGATACATCGTCAGCGGATCATCAACCTGCGATCCCAATTGGAAAGCGTTCGTCGGCGCTGTAGGTCCGATAATGACGTCATATTTTTCGAATGTCTGGTCAAAATCGCGCTTAATCAGCGTACGAACCTTCTGAGCTTTTAAATAATACGCGTCATAATAACCGGAGCTAAGCGCGTACGTTCCCAGCATGATCCGGCGCTTCACTTCCGGGCCAAAGCCTTGGCTCCGTGATTCAAGATACAGGTCCAGCAGGTTGCCCGCATGGTCCGAGCGCACGCCGTAACGAACGCCGTCAAAACGCGACAAGTTAGAGGAAGCTTCCGAAGAAGCAAGCAGATAATAAGCCGCGACCGCATATTCCGTATGCGGCAAGGACACTTCTTCCCAGACAGCCCCCATGCCCTCAAGCACCTTCAGAGCTTCCATTACGGAAGCCTTCACTTGCGGATCGACGCCTTCCAGGTATTCCTTCGGCACCGCGATCCGCAGGCCTTTGATGTCCCCTGTTAAAGCTGCCAAATAATCCGGCACATCGACATTCGCAGACGTAGAGTCCTTATGATCATGGCCAGCGATTGCCTGCAGCACATAGGCGGAATCTTCGACGTTTTTCGTAATCGGTCCGATCTGATCCAACGAGGAAGCAAAGGCTACCAGACCGTAACGGGATACCAGACCGTAAGTCGGCTTCAAGCCTACGACGCCGCAATAGGAGGCCGGCTGACGGATGGAACCGCCCGTGTCGGAGCCCAGCGTAAAGTAGGCTTCTCCCGCGGCAACTGCTGCGGCCGAACCTCCGCTGGATCCGCCGGGAACGCGGTTTAAATCCCAAGGATTGCGCACCGGATGGAAACTGGAGTTTTCATTGGAGCCCCCCATGGCGAATTCATCCATGTTCAGTTTGCCGATCGTCACGGCCTCCGCCTGCTTAAGCTTCGCTACCGCCGTCGCATCGTAAATGGGATCATAATTGCTTAAGAACTGGCTTGCGCACGTCGTCCGCAGCCCCTCGGTCACCATATTGTCCTTGATGCCCACCGGAAGGCCGAACAGCAAGCCGCGCGCCTCCCCTCCGGCCAGTTTATTGTCGAGTCTCGCCGCTTCCGCGCGAGCCCCTTCCTCATTCAGTGTCAAATAGGCGCCGACACGCTCATCCCGTTCCGAGATTTTGGCGAACGCCTCGCCGACTAAATCGGTGACAGACAACTCTTTCTTGCTGAGCCGATTATGTATTTCCTGCAATCGCAAATCAAACAGCGTCACAACCGCGTCCTCCTTTCAAATTGTGCAAAGTAATGATATTCCTCATTTATTCCAGTACAGCCGGCACTTTGAATTGTCCGTCCTCTTCATCCGGCGCATTCCGGAATACTTTCTCCTGCGGGAGACTCTCATGCACTACATCCTCGCGCATCACATTGCTGATATGCAGCACATGCGTCGTCGGCTCCACACCTTCCGTATCCAGCTCATTCAATTTCTCGGCATATTGTAAAATAGCGTTCAACTGCTCCGTGAACATTTCCCGCTCTTCGTCAGTCAAGTTCAACCGGGCCAGCTTGGCCACATGCTCGACGTCCTTCACCTGAATGCTCATTTTGCCCTTTCCTCCTTCGTTTCCCCTGAGGGACTTAACTTGTCCATTCTAACATGTCGATTCGGATGAATAAAATTATATTGTAGAATGGGATGGAGTTCAATCCATTAACGCGAAACAAGACGAAAGCTGCCGGATTCTACCTAGCCTCGCCCGTCTTGAAACAGCAAAAGGCCGCCGAATGAAATCGGCAGCCTTTTGCTTTGGGGTTAAGCTTAAGTTGTAGTATGTTCCGCATCATACTCGTCGGAGAGCTTCTTCAGCGAGTTGATTTTACCATGGGGGTGCTGCTCCTGCTTGCGGGCCTTCCAAGCTGCTTCTTTTCTGCGCTTTTGCTGGCTCATTTAAGGTAGCCTCCTCTGGAATTAACGTCATGTACTACAGTTATTAGATTGTTGATTATCGTAACGATTCATTCGCAGCAGCAAAAAAAAGAACCGGCATCGCCGGCTCTTTATATCCACGCTCGCAAGTTCACCTGCTTGATGAACTCCGCCTGAGACATTACTTCCTTTGTTGGTTCCTTCTGTTCGTCCGCATCATTCTCTTCGCCATTCAACACATGCAGAAACAGCTTTTCGTTGTGCGTTGCCAGAGCGTAATCGATGAGTGCCTCCTGAGTGGTCCGCTCCGCCTCATACTCCAGGAGCAATTCCTCGGATTCCACATCGCTCGAAGGGACGTAATAATTACGTCCTGTCTTTGGAGCACGGATCACGTAATCAAACGCATTATCCGGATTACGGTCGTAAGCAATAACGTACCCATATTCCCCAACAGGAAGATTCTGCTCAAAGGCATCTCCGACGATTACGACTCTTTCTCCCAATTGCAGCATCGTCTACCTCCCTGATTAATTCAATAAGTTATTTTACTATCCTACTAAAAAAATCAGAGATGGGCAACATCAGGTTGATAGAGTTATTCCACCTTTATCCGCTTTACATCTTCCCCCATGGATGACAGTAAAGTTTCCATCGTGGCCCCTGCCCTAAATTTCACGGTAAGCGTAAGGACGATCTCCTCTTCCTGGCGGTCCGCCTCAAAGACAAGCACGGAAACACGATGCTCTTCCAAACGTTTCAGAATGCGTTCGATGGCACCTTGCTCCCTTTCCAGTACGATGACGATCTGTTCGGTTTTAGGGGAGGTCAGCCAGCTGATTCGGCCATGCAAAACGATCTGCCCCAGAAAAATCAGCAGCGTAACCCCGATGCCTATAAAATACAACCCGGCTCCGATGGCCATCCCGATTCCCGCCGTTGCCCAGATGCCCGCGGCCGTGGTCAAGCCTTTGATCGTATGCTTTTGCATAAATATCATGCCCGCGCCCAGAAAACTGACTCCACTAACCACCCCGGCCGCGATTCTTGACGGATCCAGAGACAGGTTGTCCCAGCCGATCTGATCCTGAAAGCCGTATTTGGAAATGATGATCATCAACGCGGCGCCAACCGCAACGACATAGTGGGTTCTTACGCCCGCTTCCTTCATCCTGTTCTTTCGTTCCAAACCGATAATCACGCCGCATACGCCCGCAATGAGGATTCTCAATAACAGTTCATATTCCATTTCCAAGCCCCCGATCAATCAAGAATAGCGATATTACTATCTTAACAAAACCGGGGAAAGGAATGAAATCAAGCGTTCAATCCGAAACGCCCTGCCGACGTAGACTCCAGGAAGATGCAGAGATAAACAAAACAGATAACAGCAGCGTAACCGCAACCGGTACGACAGAGTTCTCCGTGGCCTGCGGCTCGGCCAGATGTCCGGCGGCTACCGTCAATAAATGCGCAGGACTCCAAGCCAGCCAAGTTGGAACGAGACCATGTGCCACCGACAGAAGCCCTATCACCAGCAGAGACACTACCGCAGCCGCACTGCCTCGAAGCAACGTGCTGCATAGAAGCGTGAGCGATACAGCGAATGAAAACCAGATCACGTACAGCCCGCCCGCCGCCAAAGCCTCCCGCCAAGGCACGGTCCCCTGTAACAGCGAAGTATAATACCAGGCCGATCCGTAGCTGAGAACAAATGAAATCACGACCAGACTGAAATACCCCGCCCATTTGGCGATAATAAACTGGGCTGATTTGACCGGACGAACCAAAACCAATGCCGCCGTTCCTCCGTAAAGTTCACCCGCCACCAAGTTCATCCCGGCTATGACGATCAACAATAACCCGATCAGGCTGTATTGACTGAGTACTTGAATCATCACTTCAGACGGTCCCGGAACAGGAAAACTGTCCACCAGTTCGGCGGGAATCTGTCCTGACATCTGAAGCAGCTCGGGCAGATAATAAGAGCTCAACGGTTGCGTCACTCCCAGTAGCACAAAGACGACCGGAATCCACAAGAGCTTGTAATTGCGCAGCATCTCCAACATTTCCTTGCGGTATATCAGTAAGGTTACCTTCATGAGCTGACCACCTTCATAAACATTTCTTCCAGGGAAGTCGCTCCGGCTTCGAAGCGAAGCAGCGGCATGACCTGATTTCCGGCTTCCTGGAGAATGACTTCCCGTGCGGTTCCCATATCCGAAACGGTAAGTAAAGCTGTGTCTCCCCGCAGCTCCAGCTCTTTGACAAAGCTCCTCTGCCGAAATGATTGCAGCCAGGCGAGCGCTCGTCCTTCCGGATCTCTCTCCACTTGAATTGTCAGCAATGGCTGCCGGTACTTGGATGACAGCTCGCTAATATTACCCTGCTCAACGATTTCCCCGTTTCTGAGCATAATAATCCGGTCGCAAACCTCCTCGGCGTCGTGAAGCACATGTGTCGATAACAGGATCGTCGTCTCTTGCCGCAGCTGCTGCAGCAAATCCATCACTTCACGCCGGCCCAACGGATCAAGGGCGGATACCGGTTCATCCAACAGCAACAGCCGGGGACGGTGCACCAAGGCCTGAGCCAAACCAAGCCTCTGCTTCATTCCCCCGGAATAGCCTGAAATACGCCGCCTTGCCGCGTCTTTAAGCCCTACCTTTTCCAGAATCATGTCCGCTTCAGCCGAGGCCTGCTTTCCGTTCATTCCACTCAGCCCCGCTGCATAAACCACATACTCTTTGCCCGTCATCCAGCCGTAAAAAGAAGGATGCTGCGGCAAATAACCGATTTGATTGCGCGAAGCGATCTCCGAAGTTCCCTTTCCGTCGATCGCTACACTCCCCGAAGTAGGGGACAGCAGCCCCGCTAGCATACGAAGCGTCGTCGTTTTGCCCGCTCCGTTCGGACCGAGCAATGCGGTACAGCCGCCTTCCTCCAGTTCAAATGAGATCCCCATCACTGCCGTGCGGGAACCGAATTTCTTGATTAATTGAGTAACACTTAGTCTGCTCATCCCCGTTCCCTCCGGCCTACAGCAAAGTAGACAATGCTTCCGATGATATTTCCAAAGAGAATGATGATAACCCAGACCCATTTAGGACCTCTCACCGACTCGGGTTCCGCTTTGGCCAAGGAGATTAAGCCGATCAACGCAAGAATCAACTGTAAAATAACGACGGGTAAAATGAGACCCCATTGAATTTGAATATCCATTCTTTTTCCTCATTTCTTATGCAAAGTGCGATTCAGATCCTCAAACCGGCGGCTTGCCGCCTTTTTTCGTTCTGCGGTACTCCGGTAACACCACGACGAGCAAATATACCAGCAAAGGAGTTGGGATATTGAACAAACCCCAGATCCCCCAAAACCATGCCGACACGCCTTTTCCACGCTTACGGGCGTTTCGGAACAACCACATCCCTTGCGCAAGCACCAGCATAGCCAACAAAATCCATATCCCCAAAGGCAGTTGTTCAGCTTTCATACCGTCTTCCCTTCCGCGAATAAACGGTTACCGCAATTACGCCGGCGGCCACGGCCAACCCCAGTCCTTGAATAATCGCATAGACATAGGGGTAACTGTATACAAACAAGCATCCGCCTATCACGGTCAGTGCAATCAGCAAGAAGAGAAGGTCTTCTCTTTTTCTCGCCCGCTTCTTTTCCATCCATACCCCTTGAATTCTTTGTTCCCATGCTGCGGGCGGAAGATCCATGCTCGGCGGAACCAACTTGTCCATCCGGCTCCATTCTCCGGATAACTCCTGAATAAGCCGCTCTTCGAACTCGTCGTCGATTTCGTTACTTTTCATGCCGTCCGGCCTCCTTCCTTAATTCGGTCAATCCGGTGGATACCCGGGATTTAGCGGTACCGGCAGGTATGCCTAATAGAGTCCCGATTTCATCATAGGTGTATCCGTAATAATGCTTGAGCAAGATAGCGATCCGTTGATCGGCCGGTAAACGGGACATGAGATCCAGCAGATCGGTCCAATCTTCTTGCTGATTCTCATAATTCCAGCGCAGTCTTCTGGCGCTCTCCTCCTGTTTCATCCAGCTGTTCTCCCGTTTTTTTCGACGGGTCTTGTCGATAAACAGGCGGGTAGCGATCGTAATCAGCCAAGAGGAGAATGAAGATGATCCATCGTAGCGTTCTATGTTTTCCATGCACCGTATCATCGTATCCTGAGCCAGGTCCTCCGCCATCTTCGGGTCCATCGATATTTTGACCAAATATTTAAATACAAAAGAATAATGCTCATGAATCAGCGATGCGAGGGCTGCGGAATCTCCTCTTTGAGCTTGTTGAATCAGCGCCCTTTCCCTTTCCTGTGACATTTCACACCCCTTTTGCTTCCGTTAAACATATGTAATACGACTGAGACTAGGAAATCGTTCAGAGCAAAATAAAAATAATAAAAAAAGACCGCCCTGATCGGCGATCTCCTTCATTCTATTGACCTCGACATAAAAAAGAACGCAAACCGGGATGATTCCGCAGCTTGCGTGCTTCGCAAAGGTTACAAATATTTAATGACTTGATTTTAGCAAAGTGAAGCGTTGTTGTCCAGCATTTTTGCACTTTTTGTGCAAAAATTTGTTGTAAAAGCACTTTATACGTCAGGATAGCGTCAGGATAGCGTCAGGACACGTAAGGATTGTTCGCTTTTTCGTAGCCGATGGTCGTTTTAGGGCCGTGGCCCGGATACACTTTCGTATCGTCCGGGAACCGGAAAAGCGTTCCTCTGATCGAATTATACAGGTCCACCTCACGGCCGCCGGGAAGATCGGTACGCCCGACGCCCATTTTGAACAAGCAATCGCCCGAGAACAGATCACTGCCGCACAGAAAACTCACGCCGCCCGGTGAATGACCCGGCGTATGATAAACCGTGAATTCATGGCCGATCAGGGAGAGCTTCTGTCCCTGAGCCAAGTCGAATTCGGCGGGATCCGTGACGACCGGTCCCGTTACGTCAGGCCACATTAGTGAGCCGTTCAATTTCGGCGTCGTCAGCCACTCGCTTTCCAACGGATGAAGATAGACGGGACAGCCCTTCAGCTTGCGGATTTCATCCACGCTTCCGATATGATCGAAGTGGGCATGGGTCAGCAAAATCGCTTCGATCTCCAGTCCCTCAATCTTACGAAGCAGCGGTCCCGGATTCGACCCCGGATCTATAATCACAGCACGGTTCTCATCTTCCCCCCGCAGCAGGTAAGCATTGGTCTGAAGCGGTCCAAGGGAGAAACTCTCTATCTTTAGCATGGCGTCCTACATTCCGGAGATCAGTGTGCGAAGTTCGGTAACTACCGATTTCTTTACCCCGGCTCCTTCCTCATATTTTTCAGCCATCCGTTTCCGGACGATTCCGATTTTTTCTTCGTAATCCGAGGCTTCACGATCCGGATTGTCTTGTTTGAATTCAACCATCAATGCCTGTACATGCGCAGGACGCGGACCCCATTGACCCAGCACATGCCCGCCCGTATCCGCGAAAATGATGATCGGAACGGAACGGCCGCCCATCGTCAAAAAGTGATCCATCAGATCCTGATGATCTTCCAGAATCAGCACTTCCGTCTTTAAACCCGATACTTCAAGCGCCCGAAAAACGACCGGCACGCTGCGCACGACATCGCCGCACCAATCGGCGGCCAGAATCAGAACGCGAATATCATCGCGGAAATTCAAGCTTTCGAAAAATTCGCGGTCCTCTTCACTTACCCAAGCAAAGTTCTCATATCCTTGCGAGAAAGCCTCCTTGTTCCGCTCCATCCCCTCCATAAATTGACGGGGAGTTATTCCTTTACCGAATTTGTAAGCTACATTTACGCTCATTTAGGCATCTCCTTTCTTTCTGGAAGAACCAAACCATTTCACCAGCACGTACACAATCAACAAGGCCAGGGCGACAAGAAGAATCGGCATAATATACGGGCCTGCCTTTTCATCGATATGCTCCCAGTTCTCGCCGAGCAGCATGCCCAAGTATACGAAAAGTATGGACCAGGGAATGACCGCTAACGTGGTCAACATCAGGAATTTACCCACCGGCATTTTGGCCATCCCTGCGGGTATAGAGATCGCATGTCTGGCAACCGGGATGAACCGGGCCGTAAAAATTACGCCGGGGCCGTATTTCAGGAACCATGCCTCGGAAACATCGATATGCTTTTTTTGAATCAAAATATATTTACCGAACCGCTCCAATATAGGCCGTCCGCCATATCTTCCGATCCAGTAAATAAACAGCTGGGCAATCACCCCGCCGACGACGCCGAAGAACACGGCGCCCACAAAATTGATATGTCCCCCATGAACGAGATATCCTCCGTAAGCAAGCACGATCTCACTCGGAATGACCTCGATCATAAGACCGAGCATAATGCCGAAATACCCCAATTGCTGAATCCACTCGAATAATGTTGCAACTACACTAGAAATCCACTCCACCGCGAAGTCCTCTCTCCCTAAACGTATTAAGCATATTAAGCACGTTCAAAAACCTCTATTCTCCAGTCTATTCTATCATAGCCGGGGACATGCATTCTACTTTGGATAGAGTGACTGGTGTCCCGCCTTGCGCCCTGAGCATATGTTGGGAGAAAGGAGGCAGTCACATGAATAACAAGCCCGGAAAGCACGCTTCTCCGCTCCCTACGCCGCGTAAAATCCGCCGCGGATGCAGCAAAGAGCTGTATCGGACAGTTAAGCGGCTCGGTGTGTACATCCCCGAGGAACGAATCCGAGAAGGAGAAGAGCTCTATTACAAAAAAGTGATCGGCAATCTTATGTGGATTGCTGAACACACCAGCAACCGAAAGGTGCTCGCCGACTGGTGGGATGAAGCTGTCAGCGCCGAGCTGGCCGATCTATGGCAGGTTGACCGCGAAACGCTCTCCCGCGCTTTCCGAAGCGCATTCGGCGGATAAAAGATAGCGGAAGTACTGAGGGTACAATCAGGGAACAGACGGCTGGGCCGCCCGGCAATGATCGGTTAGTCCATACCAAGCGGGTTGCCGATGAAGCGATGGCCGAATTCAAGCTTCGATGCCGGGCAGGTCTATACCGCTTCTAAATCAAACCTCTTAAAAGCGATCCGAAAGGCTCTCCGCTGGCTCTGGAAAATATGAACTTGGAACGCCCCCACGCGCCTCCAGCAATATCCCCAGGGAAATCGCCTCACGGGTTAGGCGGAAATCACGGTCATCGCGGCCCTCCCTAGCTCGTTCGGCCAGCAGGACATAGCTGCGGTAAGCCTTTATGCCTTCGGCTGCGGCCTGGCGGGACTGTTCCGTCCTGCCGTCCGCGTCCAGCCTGTCAACCAGCAGGCTGATTCCCCGCAGCGCAGCCGTCTGCACGGCACGGCTGTACCGGTCCATTTCCGCGGCCCGGCGGAGATGAGCCAGAGCCGCGGGGTCGCCCTGCTTCGCGAGGGCCAAACCGAGCGCAAGCTCCAAGCCGGGATGGCCTCGTTCATAGGCCATCCCGCGGCGAAGCACTTCGGCCGCCTCGGCCGGAGGCAAGACGGCAGCCAGGGCCAGGCGGGCTTGCGCCCGCGCAGGAGCCAAGGCGACAGCCCGCTCCAGCAGCCGGACCGCCTCGGCCGGACGGGTGGCTTCGGAGGCTGACGCAACCAGGCGCTGCATGCGCAGGCTTTCCGCTTGACGCAGTCCGCTGATGCCGCCGGCCAGCAGAACCAGCGCTAGGAAGGCCATCATCACCGCACGGAGGCTGGCCTTGGCGGCATGCGAACGGACAAGGTCGAGGGCGGGGACAAGCCCTGGACGATTGGATCGGAATAGCTTGGAATCACGCGAAGGCCGCTCCGGCGAACTGTTCGCCCTCCATGCCGCCAGCCATAAGATCAGCAGCCAAAAGAACCCGTAGCTCATATCAAAATCAATGGCGCTATGCAGCAAAAGCACGCATAGGGCCGGCAGCAGGTGCCGGTTCGACCGGTATACTGCGGCGGCGATGACGCCTAGCCAGCAGAGCATAACCGCAAGGCCGACTAGGCCCAGATCCAGCGCGAAATCGAGGTAGCCGCTGTGCACTTCGCTGCCCACGTAAGGGCGGCTCTGGATGCTGCGGAACATCGTCCGCCAGACATCCCCTCCTTGCCCGAACCAGGGGGCTTCGCGCAGCATCCGCAGGGCGTCGGCGTACAGCTCGCCGCGCGCGAACAGCGTGGCGGCGCGGGTGAGCCGCCACGGCAGGCCGCCGGCAGCCGCCAGCACGGCGCCGGCCGCAAGCGCCGCGGCGCCCAGCAGCGCTGCGGCCAAGTGGCGCCGGAGCCGCCGATGCCGTGGCACGGCGCGGCGGTGGCCCGCGCGCTGCCCGCGGGCGCGCCCCGGCGTCGCGGCGCGTGCCGCCAGCCCGGACAGCGCGATCGCGGCCGCCAGTACGGCGGCCAGCGACAGCAGTCCGGGCAGCGCCGGCGGCGCCAGCTGCGCGGCGGCGAGCTGGCCGGCGAGCAGCGCGCCCGCTCCGGCGGCTACGCCGGACTGCAGCGCATAGCGCAGCCGTTCACGGCCGCGCAGCAGCAGGCAGCCCGCCGCCCAACCGGCGGCTGCGGCGGCCAGCGCGCCGCGCGATTCCGACAGCAGCAGGCAAAGGGCGAAGACCGGCGCCAAGACGCCGGTCCAGTAACCCCGCCAGCCTGCTGCCCGTGTAAAGGCCGCGCCGGGCAAGCGGGCCAAGGCGGTCAGCCGCTCCAGCATCGCGGCAGCCATGACAGCACCGAACGTGTTCGGGTACTGTAATAGACCGCCCAGCCTGGCCCCCGCCGCCGCCAGTTCGCGATCTTCCGTGCGCAGGATCGCGCCAGGTAGCGGCAGCCCCCCGTAGACGGCGGCCAGCGCGGTAACGGCAAGTCCACCGGTAAGGAGCAGCCAGCCTCTCTCCATAAAACGCCCCCGCCCTGTTCGTGTACCGGAGCTTTTCAGCGCGATCCCAAAGCAACCATAAAACAGCCAGCATAGAACCGACATCATTGTCGCCTGATAAGACACCGGATCATTCAACAATCGGACAGAGTAAAGCAAAGCGATCACAAAAGGACCGGATACCAGCCCTAATTCCCAGATTAAATTCCTTTCCCTCGTTGGAAATGGTAATGGAGACGGCAAAGGCGACGATACTGGCAGCGACTCCTTGTATCCAAGCGTTCCGGAGATCCTATATCCTGTTGCTGCCCCTGCCGCTATTGCTCCTGCTATAAGCCAAAGTGAAACCAGTAGAAGTATGTGGATGGAATCAACAAAGAACATTCCGCCGGTAACGCAAACAACGATAGACGTAATCAAAATAGCCGCAGGCAGCGATATCGTTCCGAGCTTTGAAAAGATTACTCCCCGCATTTACTCCACTCCGTTCACAGCGCTTTTTTTAATTCTCATCCAGCCCGTTATTCGTTCTCCCCTGACGTGCAAATCCGCTAACGTTAAAACTTATTAATTCTATAACCAAAAAAGGCCAACACTCAAAGTGTTGACCTGATTCATTGGACGCAAACCGCAAACCGATCCCGGAAAAGACTTCTCATCTTCTCCCATCGTCTTGACCGGGATGAGACATATTCTTTTTTACAGCTGGCCCGTCCGGCCTGCTTCAGACGCTGCAGGAGTCGCAGTCGCTATCTCAGCTACTGGAAGCAAATCCTTGCAGGCTTTTTCCAAATAAGGCTCAGCTTTTAGAAAATCCCGGAATTCCGTATATTCGCGCCTTAACCGGTCCGTATCGGTAGTTTTGGCTTTTACCGCACGGATTAAAATATTTTTTGGAGTATGTTCCATGTCTATAAATTCAAGCAATTGTGTTTTGTAGCCCATAATATCGAGCAGCTTCGCCCGAATGGCATCCGTCGCCAACGCGGAAAAGCGCTCCTTAAGAATTCCGTGCGACAAAAGCGGATCCAGCACCGGGCTATTAATCTGTCCGAACAATTCGTGCTGGCAGCACGGTACGGACAAGATGACGGAAGCCCCCCAACGGACGGCCTTCTCCAACGCGGCATCGGTCGCCGTATCGCACGCGTGCAGCGTCACGACCATATCGACCTGGTTCAGTTCGTCATAATCCGCGATGTCCCCGACAAGGAACCGTAAATTTTGATAATTCAGGTCTTTCGCCAGCATTCCGCAGTGTTCGATAACATCCGCTTTCAGGTCGAGTCCGACCACTTTCAACTCTTTTCGCAGTTCTACTGACAAATAATGATACAGCGCGAACGTCAAATAGGACTTGCCGCAGCCGAAATCCACGATGGTAAGAGGCCGTCCCTCCGGCAAATGAGGGAGCACATCCTGAACCATCTCGAGAAATCGATTAATCTGCCTGAACTTGTCGTATTTTTTTGCCAGCACTTTGCCCTCGGAATTCATAATGCCCAGCTCGATCAAAAAAGGAACAGGCTTGCCCTCTTGCAGAATGTACTGCTTAGCCCGGTTATGCGTGAGGACGCCCGGTTTTTTGGTCGGCGATTTCGTTAAAATCGACACTTTATATTTCTTGCTGATCAGAACTTGATAATCCGCTTCGGCGGTGCATATCAACCCCTGTCGGAATGTCTCTTCGAACAGCTTCATCAACCCGTCTTCCAGCGAATCAGCCGGGATGTTCTCATGAACAACCTTGTTGCTGGAATGGTTGGCAAACTGGTAGTGCAGCGCCCCCTTCAGCAAGACCGGCTTAATGACGGTTTTAGTGTATCCGTCCTCTCCCGCTTTCCGGCGCTGGCTTAATGTAGCGGAGATCAGTCCGCCTTGTTCCGATATTTGGTGAATGAGATTACGTAATCCTTCCATAATTCTGTCCGCTCGCTTTCATGTCGAATATAAAAAGGCAGCGGCTTCTTTCCTGTTAGAAGCCTGCACGCCAAGTCCTTAGTGCATCTTAATTCTCTTCGTGAGCCGCCGCCATCCAGGACTGCAGCCCCTCCCGAACTTCTTGCTCGGGCAATCCGCCCTGTTCCAGTCTTTCCCGGTCAATTAACAGCAAGCGCTCATAAAAAGCGATACCTTCTTCTATAGTCGCGACTCCATCCTGAAACAAGCGGTAGAGAGCATTTTCCGCCTGATCATATCTTCCTTCGCTTTCTTCATAAGAGAGCAGCAACCGTTCCGTGTCCGGAGGAAGCCGGTAGCCTTGAAGCCGGGTCAGCAATTCGCGGACTTCCCCGTCCAAATTCCATAGGGTACGGTCTGTCCCATGTTGTCCCGCGGCTAAATATAAATGCAATGCCTTCATCAGGCGGAAAATGGATTCATCCGATTGTCCCGTTTGACTATAAATCTCTCCCTCTTCCTTCACCAGGCGGGCCAGGCTTTGCAATTTATCCGCCTCCACGGTCCCTCCGGTTCGCATCAGCTCCACTATATCCTTTGCTCCAAGGGATCCTATAAGACGCGAATTCAGCCGGAATTGCTTTTTATATAGCTCATCAAGCTCCCACAAAGCTTCGATCCATTTCTTCTGCTGCTTCAGATCAAATACTTTGCCGATGATTTCGGTCATTTCTTCGATCATGCGGACTAAGTAATCTTTTCTCAGCATCCGGCCCCACCCTTCCTTAAGAGGTAGTTCAAAAAGTCATCTTTTGATCACGTAGTGTATCCAGCGGTTTATTCGACGTCGAATCTTGCGTTCATCCTCGAAGTCCGGCACTCATGTAGGTTTTGCCTACACTCCGTTCCTCCTTCTTCGGGTTCTCGCAACCTTCTCGGTGCTGAAAAGCCGACTTTTTGAACTTTCAATTTATGAGGTTGTTCAAGAGGTTGTACTGTAATGGATCATCAGAATCAAATTGTAAGCCATTTTTATCTCAATTTCCAGCAAAGGCGGTTCCGCGGCAAGCCAACTCCACTTTGAATTCCTGCTATTAACATTAAGAAAAACGTCTAACGGCGTCCTTTTACCTATTTGGGATCAACCATAAGGGCTTACGGACATAAGAGGCCTTAACTAGCTGTTTTTTTCAGCCTAAGCATTCTAAAGGACACAGGAGACCTTATTCACGCGAATATGTCCATTCTCTTCGAATTTCCGCACGAATAAGGGCTCTGGTGTCCTTTAGGATAGTTAATCCCCGTTTTTGGGAGGTTTAACGGCTCTCATGTCCGCTAGGATAGGAAGCAACTTTACTTTACGCCAGAAATCGAAACGCGAGACTATGCCGCCATCGGCCAATACAGCCAATACAGCCAATACAGCCAATACAGCCAGTGCAGCCAGTGCAGCCAGTGCAGCCACTGTAGCTGTAGCCTGCGTAGTCTACTCAGTCGGCTAAGTCTGCTCAATCAGCTCAGACAGCTCAGTAAATGCAAAAAACCGGAGTTCTATGAACTCCGGTAGCTCTTTACTTGATGGGAAACTTAGGATGGTGCGGATTCGGAAATCCCGTGCAAAAAGTCGCTGATCACGGATGACAGTTGTTCAGGAGCTTCATACATGCTCATGTGACCGGCACCCTTGATAACGGCCTTGGTTACGGAATCCCCTTCGGTCGTGAACGCCCGCTGCAGCGGAATGACCGAATCATTCTCTCCAGCGACCAACAGCACCGGCAGGACGGTTGCCGACAGGACATCCCTGCGGTCAATCCGTTCGCGCATGGCCATCGCCGCTCCCGACGCTCCTTGCGGCGGCGTTTTGTAACCGATCTCCTTGACCCGGTTCACTTCGGAAGACAAGGTATCACGCAAATCCGGTGCGAACAAGCCAGGAACCAGCCCATCAACGAATGCGGTAATCCCCTCACTTGCGATGGTCGCAATCGCTTGAAGCCGTTTCTCTTTCGCTTCTTCACTATCCGGGTATGCGGTGGAATGGATCAGACCGAATCCATTTAGACGTTCACTGTATCGTTGAAGCAAAGATAATGCGACATAACCACCCATCGAATGACCAAGCAGGGTGTAGCGCTCGATACCGAGCGTTTCCAATAACCGGGCCACATCGTCAGCCATCTGCTCGATGGTGTAAGATCCCATAGGCGCATCCGATGAACCGTGCCCCCGGAGATCCGGTGCAATGATTCTGCAAGAGGAAGCCAGAAGAGGCATAACCCGCTCCCAGTATGCGGAACTTCCGCAGAAACCATGGAGCAGCACGACCGTTTCTCCTTGTCCCTGTTCTTCATAAGCCATTGTGAATCCGTCAATCGTAACTTTCTCCATAACGCTTCCCTCTTTCCTTCAATGATAAGATGGACTGATCCATTTTAATAGTACCTCTTATCTGTTCTGATTCTATTTATTTAAGCCAAATTACTGCCCTCTGAAACCTTGAACGATAGAATCCGCCAAAACGCCCGCCATCTCCATGACTTGATGAAGCGAAGTCATTTGCAGGGTCCAATACGGCTTGGGCCCGTTTACGTTTACGACCGCTGCCACGCTATAATGGCCTACCGCCGGTAAGACGGTGCCGACCGATTGGGCGGGAATGAGCGGAAGTCCGGATACCAGGTAATTTCCGACGGAGGAAGCGGACCCCAGACAAGCATCGATCGCCACGATGATATGTTCTTCCGGAATGACCGACATGCGCATTTCCAGATTAGCCGCGTCGCAAGGAAATTTCAGAGTTCCGATTACACTCGTAAATCCCTGCTCTTCGAGACGGGTGCCGACGAGCGGGCCGAGGGCGTCCCCGGTGGAGCGATCCGTGCCTATGCATAGAAAGGTAATTTCCTGGCCCGGATGCCTGGTCCTGATTCCGCGAAAAAAACCGGCAAGCTCGTTGCCGGCCACTTTTTTCCTTTTAAAACCTTCAACCGATAATACGCTGCTTTCATCCACCGACAACCGTCCCCCTCTCTGTTCCAAGGTACCCTGATTGTACCGCAAACCGCCCCGTCACCGCAAAACATAGTGTGCGTTCTCCGCCCCTAACATGGTACAATGTCCGGGACACGTAATGAGAAAGGATGAACACAATGGACTTAACGCAAAAGAACCAGCAAAACGTGGAATATATGATTGAAGCCATTAAAACGAAGCTGAAAATGGCGACCGGAGCCGCCATGAACGCTTCTGCCTTTCATGTAGACCAATATGACGATATTCTGGATATATACGAGCTTGTCACAAGCAAAGAACGTCTCAGCATCTCTGAAGTCGAAGCCCTGGCCCAAGAGCTTGGAAAGCTGCGCAATAAATAAGGAACGGAAGTCCGTCAAGGTAAATCGATAATCATGACCTCAGACGGCTCTTCTCCTGTTTTACGGAAGCTCAGGGCCTCTTCGCGCTGAATTCGGGCCGCATCGCCTGGCCCCAGGGTAAACCGCTGTTTTCCGCAACTCAACTCGACATGTCCTGAGATCACGAACAGATGCTGCCTGCGATTCCGGGTCGGAACGGAGATTTCCCTGTCGTCCTGTAGGACCGGGATATATACATCTACGTCCTGATGGATCTTTAAGGGGCCATTGCCTCCCCTCCCGGTCACGACCGGCTCCATGCTTCCCACCCGCGACTCACGGGGAATCAGCAGGTCCTCTCTGGTCGGAGGCAAGCTTCTGCGTTCGGGAAGGAACCACAATTGAAGGTAACGGACCGGCTCCAACTCCGAGGAGTTATACTCTTCATGACTAATACCGGTCCCCGCACTCAGCACCTGAAGGCTGCCCTCTTTTAAAATCCGGGCTTGGCCTGAATCATCGCCATGACCCAATTCACCCGATATTACATAGGTTAAAATCTCCAAATCATGGTGCGGATGGGCATTCATTTTCTTGCCGGGCGCCAATGTATGATCATTCAATACCAGCAGACAGCCGAAATGGGCATTGCCGGGATCGTCATAATCGGCAAAGGAAAAGCTGAACTCGCTTTGGACAGGACCTTGTTTCACTGTATGGCGCTCTTCCGATGTAACCACCTTAATCATCCTAATCCTCCTCGCTCTCTATAAAAACCTTCATGGATTTGCTATTTTTTACCCTCTTCCCAAATTCATTAATCAATTCAATACGACCCACTATTTGTTTCACGCCTAGCAGTATCGTTTAATTACGAAGTAAGAAAAGCAAGCTTCAAGGCAGCTTTTAATTGGTTTAACAATACAATTCTATATAAAAAGGAGCGATCGATCATGAATAAAGCAGAAACGGAATATCCAGTACAAAGCGGTGGAACGTTTACGAAAGGTTTAGTCATCGGAGCATTGCTCGGGGCAGCAGCAGCACTGTTATATGCACCTAAGCCGGGCCGGGAGTTGCGCAGCGATCTGTCGGATAAAATTGGCGTCGCTACGGACAAATCGAAAGAACTCGCCTCCGTTGCTTGCGAGAAGGGTTCTGAACTGGCTAAGAACGTTGTTTCCAAAACAACGGATTTGGCAAAAACCGTAAGTACCAGTGCCGGTAATATCATGTCCAGCGTCAAAGAAGCCTCTGCCGACGTGTCCGAAGACATCAAGGAAGAAGCTAAGGGCGTAGCCAAAGAAACCGAGGATACTTCCAAAGACTTGATGAAAGACGTGACAAATACCAAGGATGAAACGAAACGCGAATTCGGGTCCTCCCTGAATTCCTAATCTCCTGGGGCTGTCCCCTGAATCGCCAGCTCGGGCAGCTGGCGATTTCTATTTTCATCCCACAAAATCACGGCAGGGAGGTGGCCAAATGGCTCGCATGAATCCATATGATACCAAGGAGCATCCGTTTGAACTCAGGCATGAAGTGAAGCGTTTGAACGGCAGGCTGGACAACATTGCCGATATGCTGGAGAAAGCGGATTTCAAGGATATCCTGGAAAACTATACGAACCCGAAAAAACGGATACTCACCAATTTTATGGCCGGTCTTTCGCGCGGTTTGGGGCTCAGTGTGGGAACCTTCGTGATTCTCGGTTTGCTTGGCTGGGTGCTAAGCCTGTTCGTCGACCTTCCGATGGTAGGCGACTACATTAAGAATCTCCAGGACTACATTAAATCCAAACCGTAACGGGAGAATAAGGATAACCACTTACTAAGGAGTGATTCCTATGGCATCTAAAAAAGCGGAGGAAGAGCAGCAGGAGTATGTAGAGAAGCAAATTCGCGAAGCCCGGGAAGGCGAATATCCCGAGCATAAGAGTATTTCCGTCGCGGAGAACGGCTCCATGGTCAACGATATGGAGGATCTGAAGCAGCTCGGCGAGGATATGGAGGAAATGTCCACAAATAGCGAGGACCATGAGCAAGGGATCGTTGCGGATCCCGAGCAATAAACTCACAGTGGCACTTTTCAGTCAAAACAAGATAAAAAACCTGAGCGGCTCTTTTTCCTGCCGCCCAGGTTTTTTTGCTATCTATAGATTCGAATCTTCCTCTTCCACCTCAAGCAAATCGCCGGTCCACCCCTTTGCCTTGATCCAGACATAAAATCCGACCGTCGTAAACAGGGTCAGTCCGGAAATCAACAAGAAGCCGAAAATACCTTGCTTGACCCATGGGAGAAAGTTAAAGTTCATCCCCCAAATCGCTCCGATTACGGTTGCCGGAGTGAAGATCGCGGTCATGATCGTTAAAGTCTTCATGATATCATTGCCGCGAAAAGCGGAAACGGCGTCATCAATGGAAATCAGCGTGTCTATTTCCTTCTCATAATGCTTAACAAGCCCTCTCATGCGTTCCGCCCGGTATGAAAACCGCTTGAACGGCACACTGTCGTCCATTTTATCCAGATAAGCCTCACGGGCCGCCGTGATCAACTCCATAAACGGAATGAACAGGTTAGACCAGTAAAGCAGCTCGAAGCGGGCGCTCAATATCCGGTCCATGAGATGCTTGTGGTTGCGTTTCTTCATGGTTTCTTCCACGCGGCGCAGCTTCTGTTCGAAGCGGTCCATCCCGCTATGAAAGTAATGCAGGATCGTCCGGGTTAGTACGAACAGGCCGTCGATCGGCCGTGAACAGGAATACAGCATGGCTCGATGATCCTGCTGTTCCATCACCCGGCAGGTATTTGCATCCAGATTAATGGTGATCAACGCGTTCTCACCAACAAAGAAATGCATCATTTCGCAATCACTGGTTCCATCCTTGATTTCTTCCACTACCGAATAAAGCAGGGAGCCGAATATGATCGGCTCCCTGCCGTCCGGAAATCTTACGGACAAATAATTGGATTCTACCTTCGGAAGCATGTCCAGCCATTCCGCGGCAAAAGGATAGTCATTGTTTAACTGCCGGACTTCGGGGTCGTCCCAATTCTTTACCTCAAGATCAATCCAGGACCATCCCTGGTCGATTTCGTTTACCCGAATTTTTCTCCTGTCATCCATGAAAACGGGCTCCTTCGTCGTAATAAAAACGTTAAAAAGCCGAGTTTGAATTGGACATAATCTGCTTCAGCTTCTCCGTCGCCCTCTTTTGAATCCGGGATACGCTCATTTGGGATACGCCCAGCTTCTGGGCGATAGCCCGCTGGGATTGACCCTCTTGAAAAGCAAGCAACAGTACCTGTTGCTCCTGTTCTTTGAGCTGACTGAGCGCCTGCTGCAAATCCATCCGCTTCTCAACAGTGTCGTAATCATCCGCTTCCGAACTGATCAGCTCGCCCAGGGTTGCTGCGCTTTCTTCCTGGGATAGCGGCGAATCCAAGGAAACGTAATGGTAACATTCCCTGCCGGCAAGAACTTCAACCGTTTCCTCCACGGAAAGCTCCAAGAAATCGGCGATTTCCTTAACGTCCGGGGAACGTTCCAGCTTGACGGTCAATTCGTCGATCGCCTGCTGGACCAGAGCACCCTTTTCCTTGATTCTTCTCGGAACTTGTATATACCAGGACTTGTCCCGCAAAAAGTTCTTCATATGTCCGATCATGCTCTTCATCGCATAGGGCTCAAACGGAATCCCCATTTCGATATCGTATTGCTGAAGCAGCCGGATTAGAGCCATCTGTCCTACCTGATACAAATCTTCATACAGATCGGGACGGTTGCGGGCGATCTTTCCCGCCGCCATTTTTACCATGGGTTCATACTTTTGAATCAGGACCGTTGCAATATCATTGTCCTTAGTTTGTTGATATTCCCAGATCAAGCTGGTGGATTCATTCAAAGACTCGGGGGGAGTCAATTTATCCGTCATACTTTCTCCTCGCTCTTCATTAAGCGGCGAGTCATAACCACCTTGGTTCCTTTTCCAGCGTCATTCACGACGCTGACTTCATCCATAAGCGCCTGCATGAGATAGAATCCGAGTCCGCCAATTTGGGCTTCATTCAATTCTTTATTATGCAGTGCTTGCCGTTCTCCGGCCATGCCCCACGAATCAAAGCTCTCCCCTTCATCTCTGACCGTAATGGACAATGCATCGCCTACAATTTCAAAGGTGACTTCCATCATTCCATCGCTATCTTTGTATGCGTACAAGACGGAATTATTACACGCCTCGGAAATGGCGACTTTCATATCTTCAATTTCTTCGTAGGAGAAACCCATTTTAGAAGCTACACCATACAGATTCAATCTGACTATATCGACATACTCCGCAGTCGCCGGCAAACTGATTACAACTTTTTGCACTTCGTCTATCATTGTTACTCTTTCCTTTCCTATTGGGAATTCTCCTGTGTGACAAAAAACTTAGCAATTCCGGTCATATCGAACAGTTTCTGAATTTGTTCCGGCACTTCTCTTACCAGGAAACCCGCCTGCATTCCGTGTCGTGTCTTCAATATCGACAACAGAATTCCAATGCCGGTACTGTCAATGTACTTCAAATCCTTTAAATTAAGCACCAGGTCCTGCTTGTCGTTAAGGGCCAATGGCTCCATCACCTGGCGAAAATCAGGAGCAACGGACAAGTCCAACTCACCGCGCAAAAAAACTGTGCATGTGCCGTTCTCCACTTGCGACGTAGCTGTAAACTTCTCATTTTTATTTGTATTCATAGACACTCTCTCCTGAAATATGTTTTCTTTATAAATAACCCGTCATACCGGGTCCTGAATCAACGAATCGACGATTCCGCAATAAAACTATTGCTATATTTGGATAAAATTGTCTTTATCGTGCTTAATTTTAACGGTTTGCTTACGTAATCATCCATTCCCGCTTGCAGACATTTGCTCTTAATGCCGTCCATCACGTTAGCTGTCATCGCTATGATTTTCGGTTTTCTGCCCGGTTTCTGTAGCTCACGGATCCGCTTGGTCGCTTCCAGCCCATCCATCACCGGCATTTGCAAATCCATGAATATAAAATCGTAGCCATGCGAAAGAGCCAGATCTACCGCCTGAACTCCGTCTTCCGCAATCTCTGTTTCATACCCCAGTTTCCTTAGCATACTTACCATTAAGCGCTGATTTACAGGATGATCGTCGACAACCAGCACGCGCTCTCTGTGCTCGGGATCTCCAACAAACGAAATTTCCTGCGCCGTGCAGGCCATTTCCTCTGTGTCATCCTCATACATACTTACGCAAATCGTAAAGACAAAGGTCGCTCCTTCTTCTTCCAAAGGCTCTACTCTGATCGTGCCGCCCATCATATGGACAAGGGTCTGACAAATTGCCAGACCAAGCCCGGTTCCGCCGTATTTTCTCGTCATAGACGAATCCAACTGTGAAAAAGGCTTAAATAAGCGGTCGACTTTCTCAGGCGAAATCCCGATGCCCGTATCCTTCACCGTAAATTCAAGCATGAACTTGCCATCATCCATTTCTCTGCTGGATACCACAAGATAAATACCGCCCTGTTCAGTAAATTTCATCGCATTTGCGATCAAATTAATGAGCACCTGGCGCAGCCGCCCCATATCCCCGTAAAGCAGCGCAGGAATCCGTTCATCGACAAACGAAACGAACTCAAGGCCCTTACGGCTCGCATCCAACGAAAACAGACTGCTGACTTCCTGAATCGTAGCCCTTAGCTCAAACGGGCTTTCTTCCAGCTCCATTTTTCCGGACTCCATCTTCGTAAAATCCAGGATGTCGTTGATGATCGTGACAAGCGTATCGGCGCTGCCCCGGATAATCTCGGCATATTCCTTCTGCTCGTCTTGAAGCTCCGTCTCCATCAACAGATCGATCATCCCGATAACGCCGTTCATCGGGGTACGAATTTCATGGCTCATCATAGCCAAAAATTCCGTTTTCGCCTTCGCAGCAATTTCAGCGGCTTCTTTGGCCCTTACGAGTTCCTCGTTAGCCCGTTCGAGCTCCAGCGTCTTTTGCTGCAGCAGCATACTTTGGGTTTTAAGCCGTTGATTGGTCAAATACATGTCTACGAAGCCTTCGATTTTCGATCTTAGAATTTGCGGAATAAACGGTTTTACCATGTAGTCGATTGCACCGGCGGAGTACCCCGCGAACAAATGCTCCGCCTCCTTGCTGTTGGCAGAGATGAAAATAATCGGAATATCCTTGGTCTTATCCCGGGCTTTGATCAGTTTCGCGGTTTCGATTCCGTCAAGTCCGGGCATTTGGACATCAAGCACGATTACGGCAAAATCATCCTTCAATAAAAACCTCAAAGCTTCTTCGCCCGACGTCGCCTTAATTAAATGATATTGTTCACTTTCCAGTACCGCTTCCAGGGCCATCAGGTTCTCTGGGCGGTCATCTACCAGCAAGATATGAATCGGTTCTTGGGCCCCCATGGAATCCTCCCGCATCCTTCATTTGATCTTTCGGTAAATCTTCTCCACCTTGTCTAAAGGTTCGTAGCAATCATCATAATCCGTAAAATGAATGGACTCTTTCGCTCCCAGCACAAGTACCCCAAAATGGCTTAAACTATCGTGAAACAGCGAATGAACCCGGTTCCTCAGTGTTTCATCAAAATAAATCATGACATTTCGACAAAATATAACATTAAATTCATTGAACGATTGATCGGTCGCCAGATTATGCTCGGCAAAAATAATGTTTTTGCGTAAAAAAGGCTGAAAAATTACGGAATTGTACTTTGCCGTATAATACTCGGAGAACGAGCGCGTCCCGCCCGCCTCTTGATAGTTCTTCGTATAAAGTTTCATTTTTTGAATTCCGAAAATTCCCTCTTTGGCCACCTGCAGTGATTTCCCGTTCATGTCGGTTGCATAAATCCTCGATTTATCATATAGCCCTTCCTCATGCAACAGAATGGCCATCGAATAAACCTCTTCCCCTGTAGAACAGCCGGCATGCCATATACGGATATAAGGATATGTCCTTAGCAGCGGAATTACCTTCTCCCGGAATGTCCGAAATAAGTGAGGGTCCCGGAACATCTCCGTAACCGGAATGGACAGGCTGTATACAAGACGTTGGAAACAGGCCCGATCATGCAGCACCTTTTCCTGCAAGCCTGATATGGTCGAGAGATGCTCTGCATGCACCTGGTGCCATATCCGCCTCCGCAGCGAAGGCAGGGCATAATTGCGGAAATCATAGCCGTACAAACGGTGAACCCCTTCAAGAAGCAGCTCGATTTCAAGCAACTCCCGTTCACTTTCTACAGGCTGGCTATACGATTCCATATCCGAAAACTCAGTAAATTCACTGGGTGCCATAGATTCAACTCCGATTATAATACTGAAAATCACACTACTCATTTATTGTCTTGATCTGCTTCATCATGGAAAGATGATGACTTTTTGAACAACCTCTTACAGTTCTTTTACCCTTTCTGCCGGATTACGAATACAACCATACCCGCATTAATGACAGCAATTGATCAGTCTGGATCGGTTTCTTCACATAGTCGGAAGCTCCCGCATCTATACATTTCGACCGATCGTCCTTCATGGCCTTAGCGGTCAGGGCAATAATCGGCAATTTGGCGTATTCCGGCATTTGGCGAATCTGCCGCATGGCCTCATATCCGTCCATTTCCGGCATCATCATATCCATCAGAACCATATCGATGTCATCCTGTTCTTTCAGGAAGTCGATGGCCTCCCTGCCGTTCTCCGCATAAATTACATTCATCCGATAGCCTTCAAGTACGCTGGATAAGGCGAATACATTACGCACATCGTCATCCACTAGCAAAATTTTCTTTCCTTCAAACAGCTCTTCCTTGTTATGAAGCTTCTGCAGGATCTGCCGCTTGTCCTCAGGCAAGTCCGCTTCTACGCGATGAAGGAACAATGTCGTTTCATCAAGCAATCTTTCCGGAGATTTCACGTCTTTAATAATGATCGATTCGGTATATTTACGCAGGCGCAATTCCTCCTGCTTATCAAGGTCTTTACCCGTATAAATAATGATCGGCAGATCGTTCAGATCCTCGTCATCCCGGATCTGGTCGAGCAGATCGAAGCCGGTGATATCGCTCAGCATCAGATCCAGCACCATGCAATCATAATGTTTCTCCCGCAGTTCCTGTAGCGCTTCTCCGCCGGTAGAAACCGCCGTAATTCTTACATCGTCGTGGCCGATCAGCTCGATAATGGAATTCCGCTGGACATCATCGTCTTCCACAATCAGAAGATGCTTGAGGCTCTTCTCGGTAAACGACTCGATATGGGAAAAGGCACGCTCTAGATGCTCACGTGTAGAAGGCTTGCGCAAGTAGGCGATGGCTCCCATCATAAGTCCCTGCTTTGCCTCATCGACTACAGAAATGACATGCACCGGAATATGCCTTGTAGCGGCAGTGCTTTTAAGTTCGTTCAGGATTGACCAGCCGTCCATGACCGGCAGTTGAATATCCAGAATAATCGCATCCGGCTTGTACTCCATTGCCATCTGTAATCCCTTATCCCCCTGGATCGCGATCAGGGTTTTAAAGCCATGACTGCGCGACATGTCGAGCAAAATCTTCGCAAACTGGACGTCATCCTCAATGATGAGCATGACCTTGTCGCCGGCCTCGATCAATTCACGGTCGTCATCCATCGGATTTAACGTGGTTACCGGTTCCTCAACCTGACGGACATAGGATCCCTTGCTGCTGAAGTAAGGAGCAACCGTCGCATGGGTCACCGCGGCTTCCTGGTCGGCAATAAACAATCGGGATGGAGCATCCTCCGGCAGATAGAGCGTAAAGACACTGCCCTCGCCTTCCGCGGATTTCACGGTTATTATGCCGCCGAGCAATCCAGCCAATCCTTGGCTGATCGAAAGCCCGAGTCCGGTACCGCCGTATTTGCGGCTGGTCGTGCCGTCAACCTGTTGGAAAGCTTCAAAGATAAGGTCCATTTTGTCGGCTGGAATCCCGATCCCCGAATCCTTGACGGACATTTCCAAATATCCCTTTGCAGGATCCAGAGCTGGCGGCAGCTGGTCTACAGCGGCCGTTCTGATGTTTACCGCGATCTCTCCGCGACTCGTAAACTTGAATGCATTCGAGAGCAAATTCCGAAGGATCTGCTTCACCCGATGCCCGTCCGTCTGAATTTCCTTCGGCACGTTCTCATCCATTTCGATCCGTAAGTCGATTTTGTTACGCTGCGCTACAGGACCGAAGTTTTGGTCCACGAACCGTTTAATTTCATCAAGACGGACCGTTTCCTGGTTAATTTCCATTTTGCCCGCATCGACCTTGGACAGGTCCAGAATTTCATCGATCATTTTCAATAGATCGGCGCCGGACATATGAATCGTATGTGCATATTCGATCTGTTTCTCGGTCAGATTGCTTTCCTTATTTTCATACAACAGCTGTGAAAGAATAAGCAAACTGTTGAGCGGAGTCCGCAGTTCATGAGACATATTGGCTAAAAATTCAGATTTATATTTACTTGTTACAGCCAGTTGAGCCGCATGACGTTCCAGTTCGGTCTTTGTTTTTTCGATTTCGTTATTCTTCTCTTCAACCTCTTGGACTTGTTCTTCCAAAGCACGCGTCTTGGCGATCAATTCCGTATTGAAATGCTCCAGTTCCTCCTGCTGGCGTTGCAGCAGTTCTTCGGAGCGCTTCAGCGCTACGGTCTGTTTCTCCATACTTTCATTCGACCGGCGCAGCTCTTCTTGCTGCGTTTGAAGCTCTTCCGATTGAACCTGGAGCTCCTCGGTCAACGCCTGGGATTCGCGCAGCAATTCCTCTACGCGCAGACGACGATTGATATTATTCAGTATAATACCAAGGTTTAACGCCAGCCCGGACATCAAAGTCTCTTCAAGCGGCGTAAACGGATCAAACCCGGCATACTCAACTACGCCAAGCACTTCATCTTCAAACATGATCGGGTAAATAAGAATATGATTCGGCTTGGATTCCCCAAGAGCCGATCTTACCGATACATAGTCGCTTGGAGCTTTCTCCAACGAAATCGGCTTCTTATCGAGGGCTGCCTGTCCGACCAGCCCTTCGCCGACTCTAAAGGTGTCAGGAGACTTAAGATCGTGATTACTTGCGTAGGCGCCTGCCAAATAGAGCTTATCCGGGCTCTGATCTTCATTACGGAGGTAGAGAGCTCCATATTGCGCTCCGAGCAGTGGCGTGAACTCGCTGATAAACATCTGTGAAATCTGCTCCAGTGAGTTAATTCCATGCAGCAATTCCGTAATGCGCGCAAGGTTGGAATCGACCCAGGATTGATCCATCTGCAGCTGCATATACTTTTGCTCGGCCTCCTGCTTCTCCTGTAAATCTATGGAGATTTCCTGGAAGACCTGCGCCATCTCGCCTATTTCATCCTTCGAATGGATAGGTACTTCTTTAATCGCATTGAGTTCGTTCTTTCCAAAATAACTCATCATCCGATTGACTGTATTAAATCCTCTGGATATGCTCGGAAGTATCCAAAGCACGACACCTAGACCAACCAGCAAGCCTAACGTCATAATGACGATAGCCATTTGTATAGAACGCTCGTAGGCCTCTCCGGCACTGGCTACAGCCATATCGATCTGGGCATTATAGTAATCCCGCATATCATTTAAGGAATTTAGCAAGGTATCCTGAACATTTTGCCCGGTCTCCAACCGATATTGGTTCGCGGTCTGATAGTCCTTCCGGTTCATCAGTTCAAGCACTCGCTCTTTATAGCTCTCAAAATCCGCGATAACTTTATCGGTAGTGCTTATGACGCGTTGTTCTTCAGGGGTTGTCGCCTTGCTTTTGATCAATTCATAATATTTTAAGGCGGATTTGTTCATCTCGGTCAATTTAGACAGCTGCGAAGCTGTGTATTCATCGTCTTGCTTTTGCAGCATATTCGTCAAAGTTCGAGCTATATCGTTATATTCGCCGCGCATACCGGTTGCATTCTTTATAATGAAATATTTATTGGAAGATATGTTGTCCAGTTCGCTATTCATATATTTCAGCCGATCATAGCTTGTAAATGTCAATATCAGCAGAATAACGATCAGCGAACTGAAACCTATCACCAGTTTGCTTCTAATCTTCATTCCTTGCCTTCTCCTCCTTTTAATGAGATCCACACCAGGCATTTATCATCTTCGCGTTCCTGTGGGAGATCCCCATCAAACAACACTCGCTCTGTCTCTTCCTTATTAAAAATATGGCTTCCCCGCAGCTTTTGCTCCAGGTAATCCAATTGCTCGTCCTGAGTTCCTTCCACCGCTTCGGTAAGTCCGTCGGTATAAAGGACGAGATGTCCGTCGCCTTCATAATAAATCGTCTGGGTCGTAGCTTCGATTTTGTCGAACAGCCCGACCGGCGGGCATACGGCGTTCAACTTAACGACAGGGTTATCCTGCTGGTAAAATAGCGCTGGAGGATGTCCTGCATTGACGTAATCGATTTTCTTATATCTTGTGTCTACCACCAGGTAAATGGCCGTAAAATAGTATTGGACAAGCTGACTGTCGATGTACAGCAGATTGAATCTCCGGTTCAGTTCCTGAATAACCTTTTCCGGTTCTACATAGGTACTGACGGTGTCTTTCAGGACGGAGGCAATAAACATGCAGAATAAAGACGAGGAGATGCCATGGCCCATCATATCAAGCAATATAACCCCGTATCTGCCTTCGCCGAGCGGATACCAGGAATACAAATCGCCCGCGAGTTCAAATGAGGGCTTATAGAGTGCGTCGATTTCAAAAAGAGGATCCTGAATCGGTGAGCTTAAGACGGCATTCTGAATCATAGCAGCCAGCTTTAATTCTTCCTGGATTCTCTGATCCCGTTCCTTATGCCAGTCTTTCTCTTGCTTCAGCCGCAAAGCAAGCCTTATTCTTGCCATCAGTTCCACTTTATTGATCGGCTTTGTCACATAGTCGACAGCACCGGCATCGAGCGCTTCAGCCAGTTTTTTCGAATCCCCTACCGCGGTTACCATAATGATAGGAATATCTTTCAAATTTTCATATTGCTGCAACAGACGGCAGGCTTCAATTCCGTCCATCTCCGGCATCATCATATCCAGCAAAATCAGGTCAATATCGGAGACCCCGGTTTCCGTGAACAGCCCCGGAGTTTCAACCCCTAATCGCTCAAACATTTCATGAGCGGATGAAACAGCTGCTGTATCCCGATAATCCTCCTTTTTCAATATTTCCCGAATAATTATGATATTTGTTGGATTGTCGTCAACGATTAAAATTCTCATACAACTCTCCTTAATCATTTTAAATAATAACGGAATCTTTCCTTCCATTTAGGATAACATGTTTCGGGCTTTTATCGACACAAAATGACGATTTTCTTCCTGTTTAGTCAAGATTTGCATCCTCCTCCAAAAACATAGATAAGGAATGGGGCATTTCTCCCATTCCTTATCTATGTTTTTGATGTATCGGACCCTAATAGCCCAGCTTAAATAAATCAGTCGGTTCTTCTGGCGATGACCAGCACTTTTCCAAGATCCAATTCTTTTTCATAGAACGCCGCCTCGGTTTCCGTAAAACCAAGCGAAACGATTTTTGCCCGCAACTCATCACCCCGGGACCGGAATAAGTTGGCGATTGCCGCAAACATACCCTCTTCTTTAATCCCAATTTCATTAGCGTTGGCCGCTTCCGCAATTCTGTCGCTTCGATCCTGATCGTGTGCCAGTACGAAAATATCCTCGGCTGAATATCCGGTGGAGTGAAGCTCTTGGACGGTCTCAACAGCCTGTACACCGTTTTGGACTACTTTGGCATATGATTTGTTGTCGATCGTGCTCATGATACCACGCTCCTTGTTATTGATTTACGTAAGACGAAAGTCAAAATCTAGAGTATATTACCCTAGATGCATTTTTTTGAATCAGTTATTATTGATAATTCCCTGATATAGATTTACGAGGCCGCATCATCAAACAGGTCGACACCTGTCACCTTTCCCGACAAAGGATCTCTGTAGACCTTAAGCGCTGCATTTCCCCGGATATAAACATCCCCGTCTTCCGCCACAAAATCCGGTTCCCCGAAATAGTGACGGAGCCAAACCTCTTGCAACGGAATCGATATCCCGTTTAAAGACATTTTTTCCGGAGACGGACCGGTATGCACGTAATAAACAAGGCCTTCATATAGACCAATCGTCAGGCCGTCATAACGGAATTCCGTATAGCCGGTATAAGGATCCTTATCTGCTGAATCCGGCTCTCCCTTTTTAGACAGGACACTCTTGTAGTCGTCATACAGGGTAATTCCATCCATGGAGTCGAAGGAATCCATAGAGGTGATCTTTCCCCAAGTATCGTCCGCCGCTTGGGCCGGAAACGAGGGTTGCCAAAGAGCAAGGCGGGCTGTAGACGGCACCGGTAAATCGGCAGTCGCCTGCATTCCGCCGGCAAAGGGGGAAAGAAGTCCCAACAGCAGCAACAGTGCATTCAACATATTTCTCACCCTTCCTGAAGTTTGCATACCTCCGGCAATTCCCTTGCGTTTCCGTGCGGACCCTGCCGCAGCGCTGAATCATTTAGATTCTATGTACCGTTCTTAATTAAGAGCGGTACTTTTGCCAAATCCCGGCGGCGACGTCTACCCATTTCATCCATCCCGGAGGTTGAGTTGCGGGTTTGGGCGTTTCATATGGTAAAGCATAGGCCCGCATTTCTTCGGGCGTCTGCGCTACCGCAGGCTGGGTCTTTGCAGCTTCGGAGACCTTGGGATGCTTAGGCTTAGGCGGGCTTTTAATTCTGTCAATAAAAGCCGTGGAAACCTGCTTGGCGGCCAGAGTGACCTCATTCAGCACATCCCCGACATTTTTAACCGATTCGAGCACCGGATCGATTTGCTCCATTTTATGCTGCAAATCTCCCGTAATGTCGTTAGCTTGCCTAACCACATTTTTAACTTCATAACTTAGCTCATCGATAGTCTTCTGGACTTCCTGCAGGGTTTGGGTCGTTTTATCCAACGACTTTTCCGCTGCTTTAAGGGTTTTAATTAGAAATACAACTAGTACGGCAAATGCTACGGCTATAAGTGCAACGCTTATTTCCCAGATCATTCCGTTCCCTCTCTTTCTGTAAAGGATTCATCGTTCAATACTCCTTAGTTACCCTAAGCCATAAGGCCCGAAACAAGCGCCAGGAGCGCTCTCCCGAAGGAAATTATTGTTCTGTTTCAAGCCAAAATACCCGGGTTAATTAAGGCTACGAGCGAAGCGTTTCACTCAGGCTTCTGCCCTCCGCATAGGCAGATAGCCGGTCATGGAGAACGCTCGGTAAGTGCACCCTCAGTTACACTATACAATAATTTAATATGAAGGGAAGATGATTACCATGTTGAAATGGTCTATGATTTTTCTGGTTGTAGCTTTGATCGCCGGCATCTTCGGGTTCTTCAATATTGTGGCCGCAGCCGCCTCGATCGCCAAAGTTCTGTTCTTCATATTCCTGGTCCTATTCGTAATCTCGTTGTTTACAGGAAGAAGACGCTCATTGTAACCTGCTGATTCTCTTTCGAATCAAAAAAACAGCAAGCCTCCATTTACTTGGGGCTTGCTGTTTTTTTGATTCTTTTGAATTTTAGTTTGTGATGCTACAACAGATCCAAATATCTGGCGACTTCGATCCAATCCAGCTTAAAGCTGATTCGGAGCGCCTTCTCCTGGAAGTTCACCTCTTTAACCTTCACAACCTCGGGGAGATACTGGCCTAAATCAATGGAAATAGGCTCAAGTCCGAAATTTGCCGGAGGAAATGAGAATCGACGGATCGACAAAGTCTCCGGAACAAGCAGCAGCTTCCCTGAGGAATATTCCATTAGATACCCGGCCTCCACGCTCGCTTCAATCGCTCCCCAAGCAACATTTAAATCGGCCGTAAGCCGATTTCCGTTCAAACGAAACTCGGCCCCTGTAACATTTACCGGAAGCTCTTGTTCCGCAACATATTGATTCAGCTCTTTCTTCGCCAACTGATTAAGCTCAGATTCCGAAAGATTCAGCGCCGGTTGACGGGTCTCCGCCATAACAAGCAGCTTCTCCTTCCAGTCTATCGAGGAGTATCGTAAATCAAGGCTTTTTGCAGGACGGATATACAACACTAGGGCTACCAGCAAAACCACGATCAACAAAAGTACAAAGCCGACGAACAGCCTGCGTTTTCCCATCGGAAGCTCCCTCCTTTAACAGATATTTTTGAAGTTACTAAAAAAAATAAACTGGAAAATGATTCTTAGGTAGCTTGACTGTTTATTACATGTATACGAACACATTACAATCCGATTGAAGGAGGAAACACATTATGAAAAAGCTAGCAGCCCTTTCCGCATCCGTTATTCTTACCGCCGCTTTTGCTACGGCAGTATCCGCAGATCCTGTCGTTGAGCCCGTTGCCCCTGTAGTCGAGGAGCCTATCGTTGAGGCCGCAGATGTCATCATCGCACCGAATCCGGTAACGCTTAAGGAAATCACTTATTTCTATAATAACCCTAACGGCGTGGCGTTGAGCGCATTAGCGCCGCAGGATGTACATCCTACCGGCCAAACGGTCGATGACTGGGTAGAAATTTACACTTGGCTCGGCAAAGCTTGGATTTACATCCCAGGCTACGTTCCAACCTACTTCTAAATGTATAACAACATCGCTCCGCAGGCAAAGGGCTCTCCCTCATCCTGCGGAGCGATTTTTATTAGAAAGAACATATAGACTTATTTAAGCACGCTTCCCCCATAGAGGAAACGGTATTTCCACGAACCATCCAACTTATCGATTCGTACTCCGCCTGAGCTTGAAGAGTAGGTATGAAGCATTTGACCATTGCCAAGATAAATAGATACATGCGTAATTCGTTGGTTGTTCGGGTCAATGTTTTGATAAGAAGAGGCCTTTGAACCTCTATACTCCATGAAGAACACCAAATCGCCCGCCTTCAAACTCCCGGTATCATATACGGCCGTCCCGTTATCGCGAATCCATGTCCCTTGCTTGCGGGAATCGGCGGGAAGCACGATCCCGAGCGCATCGCGGTATGCCTGGCGAACGAAATCGGAGCAATCGAAAGTCGTTGTCGTGTTTCGATCGGACCCATATTCATACGGGGTGCCAAGATATTTTTTACCCGCCTTGATTACGAGATCCACCTTAGCCTGAAGAGATGAAGGCAGTTCCGGTTTCGGTGTCGGGGCAGGCGCTGGAGACGGTCCGGCCACCTTACCGCTGATTTCCAAGTATTTATCCGAAGTGCTGACATAACCCGTCTTGCCTTTCTCGGTAACTACTTTGTAAAAATAATCGTTGCTCCGCTCCAGAACCGTAACGTTAGTTCCTTTGCTGAGCATGCCAAGTATTTTCCCCGAGGTAGAGGGTTGATCCCTCAGATTAACGCCGAAAACGACAACCCCTGCGGTTCCTTGCCCCCCTCCGTTAGGAGTCGTGGCTGCTTGGCCAACGCTTATGTATTTCTCCGAAGCGCTGACATATCCTGTTGCTCCATCCTGACTTTTAACCTTATAAAAATAATCGCTGCTTCGCTCCAAAATCGTTACATCCGTACCTTTTTTCAGAAATCCGACCACGTTGCCGGAAAGCGAAGGCTTATCGCGTAAATTTACACCGTTTTCAATATGTCCTTTGAGTACGCTTTGAACCGACTGGGCTGCAGCCGATACCTGTCTTGGTATTGATGTATAAGAGCTAAGTAATACAGCACTCATCGCTAATACGGCAATGCTTCGTTTCATGTTGTGCCTCCTTGAAGATAATCTTGGTGTCTATAGGCTAATCTTGTGTCGTTCCCCCTTTCTTTGGGCTTCCTCCCATTATAGCCCATGTCGAAGTTTGTCTAAATCCGTCGATTCTCACAGTTATCAAGCTATCGTCCTACAATCTGCCTAGTACCTGAGCAACAAAAGAGGCCCTATTCCCTATTGGGAATGGGCCTCAAAACTCGTTTGCGCATACCGAAAAACCGCCAGAGCAAGTCTGCCGGTTTCCATCCAACTTATGGTTAGTCTTTTGAACTAGCTTACTACAATGACTACGAATTAACGGGTTCAGCCGATTTCGGCTCCACATGAACATGTACGTGCATTACATTTTGGGTCTTTCTCATTCGTTCTTCTACCCGATCACTGATATGATGGCTTTCAATGACGGATAATTGCGGATCAACCTCAATGACGACATCGACGAGCACATGGTTTCCATGCACGCGGGCCTTTAAATCTTTGATCCCTTCCACACCTTGAATTCTCGCAATCGTCCCCCGCAGGTCGCTGAGCTCTTTCTCATCGAATCCGTCGGTCAAGCTGTGAGTAGAATCCCGGAAAATTTCCCAAGCCGTCTTGCAGATCAGCAACCCTACCAAAACAGCGGCGACTCCGTCCAGCCAAGGGAGTCCGAACTGGGCCCCGACGATTCCGACCGCAGCACCCACGCTGACCATAGCATCCGACAAATTGTCTTTGGCGGCAGCCATCAATGCTTGGTTATTAATCTGCTTGGCCAATTTCCGGTTATACGCATAAACACCGCCCATGGCTACGGCAGAAATAAGCGCCACTCCGGCGGATAATATATCAGGCTCGGTATGCTGTCCTTCAATCAATGAGCGCACTGCGCTAATAATGACCTGAATACCGACCATAGCCATAATAAATGAAGCCACCAACGCAGCGATGGTCTCGGCCCGTAAATGGCCGTATGCGTGATCCGAATCCGGCGGTTTCTGTGAAATACGCAGTCCGATCAACACCGCTACCGAAGCTACAATGTCCGTAAGATTATTAAAACCGTCCGCCAATAACGCGCTTGAGGCGAAAAAGTAACCGCTGATCAATTTAAAGGCGGTCAGCACTAAATAGGCCGTAATGCTGACCCAGGCTCCCCGTTCTCCTTTGCGTATATCATCATAGATATCCAAGCATTTGCACCTCCAGCTCTCTCCCCAACATGAAGTTTTCAAAGTCGTTCCATCATAGTAGCAAACAGAATCCGTGTAAGTCCAGAGAAACAGTGTTGCACTAGGCAAAAGCAACCCCTGATCATTATTCCCGTTGTACGGATATTTAAAAACGTTTAAAATAGGAACAAGCCCCCTTCAATATGAGGAGATGATCATGATGACGGAAAATAACGAACCCCGTAAAATCGACCTGGCCGAAGCTATGCGCCAGAAGCTGCAGCAAAAAAAACAGCAACAACAAAATTCGGGCAAACCGGGAATGCAGGGTAACCAGCAGACCAAGGCGCTAAAAAGTCAAAACAACAAAAAACCGAATAACCAGCGCCGGCGGACCGGAGGCTCGTAGGCCCCGTCCCCGAACAAAAACAAGCCGCGGCTGTCTATCGACAGCTGCGGCTTGTTCGTTGTTGCTATGAAAAAAGCTATGCTTATACTTCTTCCGGATACATGGTCTTGCGCAGGTTTTGAATTTCTTCGCTCTCCAGGTATTCGTCGTAGGTCATAACGCGGTCAATGATGCCGTTCGGCGTAATCTCGATAATCCGGTTGGCAATCGTCTGGATAAACTGATGGTCATGAGACGTAAATAGAATCGTTCCGTCAAAATCGATCAGACCGTTGTTAAGCGCCGTAATGGATTCGAGATCCAGATGGTTCGTAGGCTCGTCGAAGATAAGTACGTTCGCGCCATTCAGCATCATTTTGGCCAGCATACAACGGACCTTCTCTCCCCCGGACAGCACGCTTGCTTTCTTGAGCGCCTCTTCCCCGGCAAACAGCATCCGTCCCAGGAAGCCGCGCAGGAAGGTTTCGTCCTGGTCTTTGGAATATTGGCGCAGCCAATCCACCAGATTGATGTCTACCCCGTCAAAATAGCTTGAGTTATCTTTAGGGAAATAAGCCTGGGAAGTCGTTACGCCCCAGCTGTACTCGCCCGCTTCGGCTTCAAGCTCGCCCATGATAACTTGGAACAACGTCGTCTTCGGCAAGGAATGAGGCCCTACAAATGCTATTTTATCGCCTTTGTTTACCACGAAGCTAAGATTATCCAGCACTTTCTCGCCGTCCAAGCTCTTGGTCACGCCATCGATCGTAAGCAGCTGCTTGCCCGCTTCGCGCTCCGCCTTAAAGTGCAAGAACGGATATTTTCGGTTGGAAGGACGAATGTCTTCCAGCGTAATTTTATCCAACTGCTTTTTCCGGGATGTCGCCTGTTTGGATTTGGAAGCATTCGCCGAGAAGCGCTGAATGAAGGCTTGCAGCTCCTTGATCTTCTCTTCCTTCTTCTTATTGGCGTCCCGCTGTAACGTCAGGGCCAATTGGCTGGATTCATACCAGAAGTCGTAGTTACCGACATACATCTGAATTTTGCCGAAGTCGATATCGGCAATATGCGTGCACACCTTGTTCAGGAAGTGACGGTCATGGGATACCACAATAACGGTACCTTCATAATCCATAAGGAAGTTCTCCAGCCACTGGATCGACTCGAGGTCCAAATGGTTCGTAGGCTCGTCAAGCAGCAAATTGTTCGGACGTCCGAACAGCGCTTGGGCAAGGAGTACACGAACCTTCTCGTTACCGCTGAGCTCCGCCATTTTCTTGTCGTGCAAATCACGCGGAATACCAAGACCGATCAGCAATGCCGCAGCGTCCGGCTCAGCGTCCCAGCCGTTCAATTCGGCAAATTCGCCTTCCAGTTCACCGGCACGCATACCGTCCTCTTCCGAGAAATCGGACTTCGCATACAGGGCGTCCTTCTCTTTCATAATAGAATAGAGACGCGAATGGCCCATAATGACTGTTTCCAGAACCGCGAATTCGTCGTATTCGTAATGGTTCTGTTTCAAGACAGCAAGACGTTCGCCAGGAGTCATGCTCACTTCGCCTTGGTTGGCTTCAATCTCGCCGGACAAAATTTTAAGGAAGGTCGACTTCCCCGCTCCGTTGGCACCGATAAGTCCGTAGCAGTTTCCCGGGGTAAACTTTATATTTACATCTTCGAAAAGTGCCCGTTTTCCGTAGCGGAGCGTTACACCATTTGTACTGATCATTTAAATAATCCCATCCTTTATGAGTTATCACGCTTCTGGCTCAATATTATAGCACATATCGTCCGGTAAGTTGAGTCATCCTAATAACTAGCACTTGAAAAAGCCACCTAAACTGAATTCTCCCCGTTCTCCAGTAATAACTTCGTATATGAACCAAACCTTTCCGGCACTACCCTGTTGCGTGGATGGATTAACGTGGGGAGGTAGTTGTGAGGTAGTGTGTGAGGCGCGCGAGTTACGTTTGGGATAGAACCTAAAAATTAACTGGATTTTCTACAGCTAATTTGCTCCGTACAGAGCATCAGGAACATTTAACTGTAAAACCTACAGCTAATTTCGCCGATACCGCTTAATTTGACTAAAAACTAGAGAATTAACTGTAGGTTTTGCAGCTAATCGGAGAAAAACGAGGTTTTTATATAAATTAACTGTAGGATTTACAGTTAATTCGGGGAGGCTGGCTGGCGCTTGGCGCGATGAAAAGCAGCCAACACCATGGAGAATGGCGAAAGTTACTAGGTTGGCGACACGTCGATTAGAAGTGGATATGGTGTGGAGCCGGCGAATGGGAAGCAATATAGCGGTCTTATATAGCAGTCTTATATAACGATCTTACTTGGGCGGGCTAATGTCCCCGGCTAACAAGGAGCGAAGAAGTACATTGGCAAGTTGGATGGATAGATATGGTGAGGTCTTGTTTGAGGTAGTTATGAGGTGTGTGACGTAGTGTGGTGACGTAGTGTGTGGCGTAGTGTGTGACGTAGTGTGTGACGTAGTGTGTGACGTAGTGTGTGACGTAGTGTGTGACGTAGTTTGTGACGTAGTTTGTGGCGTAGTGTGGTGACGTAGTTTGTGACGTAGTTTGTGACGTAGTGTGGTGACGTAGTGTGTGGCGTAGTGTGTGGCGTAGTGTGTGACGTAGTGTGTGACGTAGTGTGTGACGTAGTGTGTGGCGTGTGTGACGTTGTGTGTAAAGCGTGCGAGTTACATTTGGGATAGCACCAAAAATTAACTGGATTTTCTACAGCTAATTTGCTCCATACAGACCATCAGAATCATTTAACTGCAAAAATGCTCTTCTGTCAATAAAGTGGACACTCTTAAGCCGCAACTTGGTAGTACAGCTGTTCAAAGCGCACCGGTGACATGTAACCAATTGTGCTATTTGAGCGCTTGCGGTTGTAAAAGAACTCAATG
>NZ_JAGQEH010000024.1:0-49239 GCF_018101095.1 Paenibacillus sp. Marseille-P2973 | reverse complement strand
CCTCTCCTTTTCGAATGGTTGCTCGACACTTCCATTTTACCAAGGATTGGTTTCTTTTTGTTTGATTTGAATGAAAAAAAAGGGGCGTCCCTCAGTCATCTAGGATGACTTTTGGGACAGCCCCTTTAAGTTGAAATTAATGCGGGATCATCAGTCGCAAACTTCCGGACGGCCCTCTTCGTTACGCATACGGAACGATTGACCGCAGCCGCAGGAAGCGATGGCGTTCGGGTTGTTGATCGTAAAGCCGCCGGACATGCCCGACTCCTGGAAGTCAATTTCAAGCCCGTTCAGATAACGGACGCTCTCCTTGTCGACCACGACCTTAATACCTTTAATATCCTGGTAAATGTCGCCTTCGCCTTCCTGATCATCAAGTCCCATGCTATATGAAAAGCCGCTGCAACCGCCGGGATTCACTCCGAGACGGAGAAACATATCCGGCGTTTCCTCTCCGGCAATCATGTCCTTAATCCGCTGTACAGCACTATCAGAGATTTCAATCATCGTAACCCCTCCTTTATATACAAAGTATACTCCACATCCTCGTTCCCCTCAAGCGAGTGTGATTTTTATAGCAGCGTCTTTCTTTTACGCCTGTTCCATGTGTTGTCCCTTTTCAAAACGGGGTTTATAATAGGAAAGTGGTTTAATATGCCTGTAACGATGGATCCGGATGGATCCTCCAAAGGAAACGGAGGTATCGTCATGTTCACGACCGCAACAACGAACATCGATAGAAGAATGGCTGAAATTGTTGAGAAAGTAAAGCAAGGGGAACGCTTGACCCTCGAGGACGGGGTATACTTATATGAGAGCGACGATTTGTTGACCATTGGACAGTTAGCCAATGAGGTCAATTTAAGAAAGAATGGGAAAAAAGTTTACTTTATCGAAAACATGAGTCTCTACTTCACCAATATTTGCGAATCGCATTGCGCGTTCTGCAATTTCCGCAAAGACCAGGGCGAAGAAGGCTCTTACACCTTATCCGGCGAGGAAATGATCGCCTACGTGGAGCAGCATATTACTCCGGGCGTACGCGAATTCCATATCGTGGGCGGACATAACCAGCACGTACCGTTCCAATACTATGTAGACTCTCTGAAGGCGCTCAACGATCGTTTCCCCGACATTACGCTCAAAGCGTATACGGCGGCGGAAATCGAATTTTTCACACGGATCAGCGGGCTTAGCACGAAGGAAGTCTTAACGGAACTGCAAAAGGCCGGGCTGAAATCCTTGACCGGAGGCGGCGCGGAGATCTTGTCCGACCAGTACCGGGAAAAGATGAAAGTGGAAAAAGCGAACGTGGACCAGTATCTGGATGTCCATCGCACAGCCCACAAGCTGGGGATGAAGACGCATACGACCATGCTCTACGGCTCGATCGAGTCCCATGAAGACCGGATCCGCCACATGATCCAGATTCGCGAGCTTCAGGACGAAACCGGCGGGTTCATGGTATTCATTCCGTTGTCGATGCAGCCGCGCAACAAAAATGCGGGGATCATGCGCCGGAACTCGGCATACGAGGATCTCAAGACGATCGCGATCAGCCGGTTGATGCTGGACAATATTCAGCATATCAAAGCTTACTTTATCAACATCGGGGTCCAGTTGACCCAGGTAGCTCTGACCTTCGGCGCTTCCGATGTGCATGGCACGATTTTGAAAGAGCAGATCAGCCACGCCGCGGGCGCACTGACGCCGGACGGATTAACCCGGAAAGAGCTTGTTTGGCTGGTTAAAGGGGCCGGACGGATTCCGGTCGAGCGCGACACCTTCTATAACGAAGTCCAGGTATATGAATAAAGCATAGCGGGCTCCCAAAGCAGCCCCTGCAGAAAGGAATACGAGGAGATGAAACAATTCGTTATTCTGGGTGGAGGCTATGGCGGAACCACCATCATTCATGAACTTTTTAAAGGACATATTCCTGCGGATATTCAAATTACACTGATCGACCGGATGCCGTTTCAAAGCCTGAAGACCGAGTACTACGCTTTAGCCGCGGGCACGGCGTCCGATCACGAGCTAAGGGTCCCTTTTCCTCATTATCATGGACTAAATATTAAGTATGGCGAGGCCGTCTCCGTCGATCTGGAGAACCGGAGGATCCATTTCTCGGAAGAGGGGGAACCCCCTCTGGAATACGATCAACTTGTCATTGCTTTGGGCTGTACCGATAATTATCACAATATTCCAGGGGCGAAGGAGTTCTCCTGCAGCATCCAATCGTTCTCGGCGGTACGCGAAACTTATATGAAGCTGAACAATGCCAAGCCTAACAGCAAAATCAACATTGTCGGCGGAGGACTCAGCGGGGTCGAGATTGCAGCCGAGCTCCGGGAGAGCCGTCCTGATTTGAACATAGCGCTCATCGACCGCGGATCTCGCCTGCTATCGGCTTTCCCGCCGAAAGTGTCCACCTATGTTACGAAATGGTTCCACGAGCACGACGTGGAGACGCTGTCCCATATCTCGATTCACTCCCTGGAGCCGGGAGTTATCCATCATGAGAACGGGAATCTGCTTTCGGATGTCACCGTATGGACGGCGGGAATCCGGCCGGTGGACCTTGTACAAAACCTGAACGTTGCCAAGGACCGTCAAGGGCGCGTGCTTCTCGATGAGTATTATCAAATCCCGGATTACCCGGAAGTTTTCGTCTGCGGAGACTGTGCCAGCCTGCCTTTTGCACCGAGCGCTCAGGCTGCCGAAGGTCAGGGGCACCAAATTGCGCATATTGTGTCCGCACAGTGGCGCGGCGAAACACCGAAGCTCCAACCTATCAAGCTCAAGGGAACCCTAGGCTCCCTCGGCAAAAAAGCCGGATTCGGCTTAATGGGCAAAGCCCAGGTTACCGGCCGGGTACCCCGCTTGCTAAAGAGCGGTGTGCTGTGGATGTCGAAGCACCATCTTGGATAAGCCGGAGCGGAATCATAGCAGGGCTATTCTAACGCCTCAATCTCCTTGATGAGTTTCAGAATGGTCTCATACAACTGTTCGGCGGTTTCTGCCGCTACCGTTTCTCCATTGACCAAGGCGTAGGGAGACATGTAGCACATGCCGCAGCCCGTAAGGCAACCGTACTCGATAACTTCGCAACCGTGCTGTTCTTTTAATCGGTTCAATATCGTATCGGTTCCAAACCCGGCATTGTTTGCACAAAATTCAATAATCGGTTTCAACCGTATCTCTCCCGTCATTGAAGCATTTAAATTTAAAGGTTTTTGTAATATAATATATAGGAAAGGAAAGGAGTTGAAAACAATGAGTGAAAACGTACAAGATAAATTGTATGACGAGGTGCTGGAAGTTTTGGACAAACTTCGTCCCTTCCTGCAACGTGACGGCGGCGACGTCGAATTGGTCGACGTGGAAGACGGAATCGTCAAATTGAGATTGATGGGTGCCTGCGGCAGCTGCCCAAGCTCCACCATCACCCTCAAAGCCGGTATCGAACGCGCACTGTTTGAAGAAGTAGAAGGCGTTCAAGAGGTCGTACAAGTATTTTAAGATATACAGCAGCACAAATAACACGGTCCTCCGGCATCGCCGGAAGGCCGTGTTTTTATTTTGTAGATCTACCGATAGTTAAGAGGGCTTGACCCATGGACGAATCGGATCGAGCCCACCGGAAATGTCCATAATGTTGCCGGTAATAAAGTCGGAATCCGTATGACAGAGGAACGAAATCACACGGGCGATGTCTTCCCCGCTCCCCGGACGGCCCAAAGGCGTTTCTCCGTCGGATAGCTCGCGCGCTTCAGCGATGGAAATCTCTTTGTTCCGGCCGCGTATATCTCCCGGGCATACCATATTCACCGTTATTCCGTAAGAGGCCTCTTCCACCGCCAAGGTTTTCGTAAATGAGACAAGCCCGGTTTTGGCTGCGGCATACACCGCGCGATGCGGCCAAGCCCGGGATTCCGACGCATGGCCGAACCCGAAATGAATAATCCGTCCCCAGCCTTTGTCCCGCATACCCGGAAGGACCAGATGATCCAGCAGCATCGTGCCTACCAGGTTGCCGTCAATCATCGCCAGAATATCTCCCTGACTGTAGTCGGTGAACAACCTGCGCTCCCGGATGAACGGCCCGGCATTGTTCACAAGGATATCGATCGTCCCGAGGCTATCCTGGACTTGATTTGCGAGCGTCTCAATTTCTTCCCGCCGAGAAATATCTGCCCGGACGGCGATGCACCGGACGCCGAGCTTTTCAATTTCGGATTGAAGAGCGTGCGCTTCCGATTCACTATGTACATAATTCAGTGCGATATGACAGCCTTGTTCCGCCAGCGTCAACGCGGTTTTCTTGCCCAAGCCTTTGGCGCTTCCCGTAATCAGGGCGACTTTTCCCACCAACGTCCTTCTCCTCCTCACCAGTACCTTCTTTTCAAGTATAAAAGATTTAAGACATTCCCACAAACGGGTTGCTGAGGAAAGACAACGACGTCCTTCTGAGACTGTTCCTGTATATAACAAATGTCCCGCTGCATAGATGCAGCGGGATGGTCAAGCGTTTAAGGCTAATTAGTTATTTATTAAAATGCCGGTACCAAAGCACCTTTATAGGTATCTTGGATAAATGTCTTAACCTCTTCGGAAGTCAACGCTTTAGCCAGCTTTTGGATCGCTTCGGAATCTTTGTTGTCCGGACGGGATACCAAAATGTTGGTGTATGGCGAATCAGCATCCTCGATGAACAGCGCATCTTCAACCGGGTTGAGGTCGGCTTCAAGCGCATAGTTCGTATTGATCAGCGCCAGGTCCACTTCTTCCAATTGACGAGGAAGCATTGCGGCATCAGCTTCGATGAATTTCAGGTTTTTCGGATTTTCGGTAACATCCGCTTTAGTAGCCATGATTCCTGCATCTTCTTTAAGCTTGATCAGGCCTTGTTTTTCAAGCAGCAGCAGAGCGCGTCCGCCGTTCGTTGCATCGTTCGGGATCGCTACTTTCGCGCCGTCAGCAATTTCGTCAGCCGATTTCAGCTTCTTGGAGTATGCACCCATCGGTTCTACGTGCACGCCGACAACGGATACCAGATCAAATTTGTTTTGAGCGTTTTGCTCGTCAAGGTATGGCTGATGTTGGAAGTAGTTTGCATCCAGTTGTTTTTCGAATACTTGAACGTTCGGCTGTACATAGTCTGTAAATTCTCTGACTTCCAGCTCTACGCCCTCTTCCTTCAGCTTCGGAGCAATAAACTTGAGAATATCCGCATGCGGTACGGTTGCGCCAACGACCAGTTTAACCGGTTCGGTTGCAGCCGGAGTATTCGCGGCATCGTTCCCTGCAGCCGGCGTATTGCCTGCCGCGGAGTTGTCGTTCTTTGCATTGTTGCCGCAAGCGGCGAGTACCAGAACCAAAGCCAGCGTCAATAACGAAAAAGTCCATTTCTTCATAACAGTATGACCTCCTAATAGTTTTTGAATAAGGATTTAATCTATATAAGGTTTCCTTATTTCCTCGTAAAATGAATCACCAGCCGGTCACCAAGCATTTGCAGCACTTGCACCAGGATGACCATGAAAATAACGGAGACAATCATAACTTCCTTCTCGTAGCGGTAATACCCGTAACGAATCGCCAAGTCGCCGAGTCCGCCGCCGCCGACCATACCCGACATCGCGGTGTAAGATACCAGGGTAACTGCGGTAATGGTCATGCCTGCGATTAGGCCGGGCAACGATTCCGGCAGCAGCACCTTGCGGATGACCTGAAAGGTCGTAGCTCCCATCGCGTGCGAAGCTTCAATGACCCCGCGATCCACCTCGCGCAGCGCCGTCTCGACGAGACGGGCAAAGAACGGAGCGGCTCCGATCACGAGCGGCGGAATGGTTCCTTCCACTCCGGAAGATACCCCCATAATCGCCCGGGTAACAGGGATTAGAGCAACGATCAGAATGATGAACGGTACGGAACGGATAATGTTGACGATGAGGGACAGAATCCGATAGACCCACCCAAGAACCGGCGAACTGGAACGGGAAAAGGTATATAAGAGCACGCCCAGCGGCAATCCGATCAGAAACGTGAACAGGGTGGCATAGCCCATCATTTGCAGCGTATCCGTAGAAGCTGTGCCCATTTCGGCCCAGTCGATTTTAGAAAAGTCCAACCCCCACATTACCCGATCACCTCCACATCAAGATCCCGTTCTCTTAACAAAGCAAGCGTCCGCTCCACTTTCTCGTCGTCTCCTTCAAAGGAAACCGTCAGTTTGCCGTACGGCACGTCCTTGATCGTTGAGATCGTCCCCTGCAGAATCGCGAAGTTTACGCCGGTTTCCCGGACCACCTGGGACAACACCGATTCATAGGTCTTGGCGCCGAGGAATGTGATCTTCACCAGTCTCGCCCATTCCGGATGAGGCACCGATGCCGCCAGCTTCAAGCCTTCTTCGCCGGCCGAGCCGGCTGCGTCACGGTTGATGAACTCCCGTGTTACGAAATGACGTGGTTTCAGGAATACCTCGGTAACCGGCCCTTCTTCCACGATGCCTCCTTCATGAATGACTGCAACGCGGTCGCAAATGCTCTGGATGACATGCATCTCATGCGTGATCAGCAGAATCGTCAGATTGAACTTCCGATTGATATCAAGCAAGAGCTTCAGAATGGAATCCGTGGTTTGCGGATCCAGGGCCGACGTAGCTTCATCGCACAGCAGCACATCTGGATCGCTGGCCAAGGCCCGTGCAATGCCTACCCGCTGCTTCTGTCCGCCGGACAGCTGAGCGGGATACTTCCCGCGGTGCTCTTCCAGCCCGACCAGAGCAAGCAGCTCATTCACCTTGGCTTGAATCTGAGCCTTGGGAGTTCCGGTCAGCGTCAGCGGAAACGCGACATTATCATACACCGTAGCCGAAGACAGCAAGTTGAAATGCTGGAATATCATTCCGATCTTCCGGCGGTGCTGTTGCAGCTCCCGCTTGCCCAGCTTGGTGAGATCCGTACCGCCGACCCAAACCTCGCCCTGGGAAGGTCTTTCCAGCAAATTGATGCAGCGGATGAGCGTGCTTTTACCCGCGCCGGAGTGGCCGATCACTCCGAAGATTTCCCCCTTGTTGACCTTTAGATTAAGCCCGGATAATGCGGTGGTCATCTTCTTTTTGCTGCCGTATATTTTAGTGAGCTGTTTGAGTTCAATCAAACTTATAGCCTCCTGTTTGCGCAATTTTCCCAAGTAAATCCAATAAAACAGAAAAGAGCCCCACAGATTCAAAGGGCTCTCTTTACGTAAAGACAATGCCTTCTCATCTGTCAAAACCTGCGATGACTGTGCAACGCGATTTTGAAGGAATTAGCACCATGACATTCGGTATCGGCATGACGGAGCCGTAGCTCCCTACCTGATTCGAATCGGTTGCTGGGCTTCATCGGGCCTTTCCCTCCGCCTCTCTCGATAAGAAAAATATGAAATTATTTCTGAAACTAGTTTAGAGTATAGGAGTTTTGCCCTGTTTTGTCAAAGGAAAAAATACGTAGCCCGATCGGAAATATATTCTATCTCCCCGAAACCTTTTTCCAGCGCTGATTTGCATAGGAAAAGGACGCTTCCAGCGTTTCGCAAACCATAAGATAACCTTGCTCCAGATCGTGCAGATGACGGTCCAGATCCTCAAGCTCTATTTTCCCGTGCAATGTCTGATGCCGCTGCCAAAGATCGTCCTTCATTTCCGAATTCATGTAGTGGATCTCCGTATTCCGGCGCTGTCTCAGGACGGCGAGCGGTTCTTTGTATTTTTCTTTAATGGCAACCAGCCGATCTCCCAGCTCCATATGTACCTTCATGTACCGGAATTGCCGAAGCACCGTGAAGTAAGAGAAATGCGCTTTTACTTTGGAGGTTTTGAGATCAAACAGCTCGTTCAACACCGTACCTAGCTTGTCCAGCGTGGCAAACACGCGAATGAATCCGTCCTTGTAAAAAAATACGTATCGCGCATAATCGCCCCGCTCGGCCGGATCCATATCCTGCTCCGAATCGTGGACAACCTTTTTCCGGAAAAAGGAGGCCGCATGCAGACACTGCTCCAATTCATCCAGCGAAGCGATCAGACCAAGCGTCCAAATTTCGAGCTTCCGAAAATCATGGGTCGGATCTTTATGGAGCTCCGTTTCTTTTTGCAGCAGCTTCGTCAATTGTACCATGGCGTCGATAGCGTCCTTCAGCAGACCTTCATTTTCTCTTGGCGGTTCGCCAAGCAAGCTTCGCAGCATATTGTTTCCTCGCTTCCGTCAATGAATCCGGGTATCCGTTCTCCCTGCCTATTGTATAACACTTCCCGAATGTCTCTAAGCTCATTCCTGCACAATGTTATTGAGCACGTCCGTCCTTGTTTCTGCTTAACTGCCAAGTTCTGACGCTCATATAACAAAGTACCCCGAACAAGGCCGCCAAAACAATGATATGGGCAAGAGAGGTAAACAAATACACTTCATAATTGTTCAGCGTGAACACAATACTTGCGCCGGTGAATACCTGCACCAATATCAGCACGGTGGCCGCTACGCCGAGTGAACGGATTTCCCGGTTCCCCGGATGTTTACGATAGGCAAAATGACCGACCGTGGCTACCAGGATTAACAGCAGCGCAGCCGCAACCCGGTGAATGAAAGCGATGCCGACACCGCCCGAAAGTTCCGGGATGAGTTCCCGGTTACAGAGCGGCCAGCCTGTACAGCCGCCGGCGGAATCGGTATGACTCACATAGGCGCCGATATATACCACGATGTATGTGTAGGCTGTAGCGAACCAGGTCAAATTACGGAATCCGCGGGAAACATACAGTTTGGTCGGCGCGGGCTGCTTCCCGTTCTCCCTGGCTTCATCTTCGCGAATGCCAAGGACGAGCATCACCGAGCTGGCAAAAGCTATCAGTGAAAAGCCGAAGTGCAGCGCCATGACGGCCGAAGACGTAGGAAATATGACCGCCATCGCGCCCATGACGGCTTGAACCATGACAAATACAAGCGCAAGAAAAGAATAAATCTGCAGATCCCGGCGTTGCTTCCGGTACATCCAAAACGCCACAAAGGCCGCCAATGACAACAAGCCCGCGGCTCCGCTGACTGCCCGGTGCGAGTATTCGATCAAGGAGGCGATCGTGTGGGCCGGTACGAATTTCCCGTGGCACAGAGGCCAATCATTGCCGCAGCCGAGGCCCGATTCGGTCTTGGTAACCACGCTTCCGCCCAGTGTTGCCAAGAACATGACTAAGCAAGAAATATAGCTAAGCCATTTCAATTGCTTCGTATTCAAAATGCTCACCCGCTATATCAGTGTAAGGAGATACAAACATCCATAAATCATAATCATTATACCTGATCGAATAGAGCTAATCATAGAGAAACTGTGACAAAATGTTCACAAATACAAACATCGCCGCCTGTACGAGCCAGGGGCGATGTGATTTTTGTCGTTTGAATAATGTGAAATACGTGTTCAAAAAGTCGGGTTTTCAGCTGGGCCGATTATCCGTCTTTTCGTTCCGGCGTATCGTGTAATGTATGGTAAACATCAAGCGCCTTGTTCAGGAAATCCTCGATCTCCTCGCGCGATTTGCGAAGCTTGTTGACGAAACGGATCAGTTCACGGCCGTCCGCATAAGCGACAAAGCTGGGGATTCCCAAAATGTTCTGTTCCTGGCTAACGTCCCCTACCTTGTCCACGTCCACCTCGATCAATGCTATTCTGTCACCGTATTTCTCTTCAATTTCAGGCATAAACGGATCGATAAATTTGCAGTCTACGCACCAGTCCGCTTTAAAGACCGCTACTACGAGATTGCTGGATTGAATACTTACATTAAATTCAGCTGCGCTTTGCACCTGTTTCATTAGCTTCATTCCTTTCTGCCTGTAGTTTATGAACTCCTTTACTTAGTCAACCAAAACCCGGAGTGGAAGTCAAATTTTTGGCCATACTTATAATGGATGTTCAAAGTAAAATACGTGATGCATAAAGTCTCTACAAAGAAAGCGGGGATACCATGAAGCAAAGCCCACGTAATCCGGACGGTCCGGCTTCGGCCCCCGGCCTCAAGGATTTTTTGCGGCGGCTGCCTTCCGTGATCGGGGAGGCGGTAAAGGGCAAAGCCGCCGGAATTGCCGAATCCAGCCGGCTGCGCGAAGAGCGGCTTTCCCTCGAATGGAATGAAGCCTCCGCCCGGACGGTGGCGACGGAGCTTGAAGATTTGCTGCGCCGGGGTCCCGCGGCCAGAGCGGCCCGGGAAGATGCCTGGAGTGAGGCGGACCGGGAGCTGGCGGAGGAAATCGCCTTGGCAACCGGCCGGGCGGGGGCAAGTAATATTACCCGCACGGAGGCTTATCTGGCATGTTATCAGGCCTACCCGGAGCTCCATTGGGCGTTCCTAGCCCATATGGTATCCAGAAATGCCGGTTGGAATATGACCGATCTGCGCGGAAGGTTGGCCGATCTCCTGGACGAGAGCGAGAAAAAGGCGTACTACCGCTTTTTGGAGCGCAGCAATGCGCTAATCTTCCAGGACGCCTATCCGCAGCTTCTTCTATATATTAAGAGCCGGGAGCTCGGGTCCAGCCGGTTTCATCTGCTCCCCTATTTCCACGTATCCGAGTTTATGCGCCCATTCTGGGAGCGCTTCTGGATCGACCGGGGGAGCGCGTTGCTGACGGTAGGGCTAATTATCAATGAGCAGAATTATATCGAGAAGCGGGTGATCCGCCATCCTTATTACCAGAAGCATATTACCGACAAGCTGCCCTTCCACCTGAACAGTCTGGCCGGACTGAATCAGGTGGTGTTCCCGCTGCTTGAGGCGGAATCTGATCATGCGGACGGGAATGAACAAGCAGTGAAGGACAAAGCCGCGGATGTATCAGGGAGTGAGGATCACGGGGGCGGAAGTGATCCTGCCTTGGTGGAGGGAGGCCGTGCCAGGTACGAAGTGCGCCGCCTGGCGGGGCGCGTCGTATCCGACTTCGGCAGCCTCCCGGATCGCATCGCGCTCGGCAAGAGCCTGTACGCGATGCTCATGGGCCTCCGCGCCGTGCGCAGCGGCGCGGAGCGCTTCGCCGTCAGCGTGCCGCACAGCGGCTCGCGCGGCGACTATTGGCCGGAATTGTTCACGGCCAATAGCAAAGAAGCACTGACCTCTGCGATGCAGGGGTCAGTGCTTCTGGAGGGCGAGACGCTGCCGCCGGGCATGCGTCTCTTCAGCCCCAAGCTGCTGGACGCTTGGGGCGACACCCCCTATGAGCCAATCTCCAGGGAGGATTGGCTCAAGGACCATAGCGCGCTGGATGGTATCAGCGCGCCGCAGCCGCCGTATTTGTGCGACATCAGTCGCGAGCATCGCGGCGGCATCCTCAAAGCCGCGCTCGCCCACGATGTCGCGGGCGATTAGGACGGCGGGCAGCCTTAGTACGCGGCCTGCCCTATTTCGCTACGCCCGATTGTCCCGAGCGCTGCAGCCGCATCAGCGGGGACAGCAATTTACGCAATGGCGCCGGATAACCGGACAGCTCGTCTTTGCGCACGACGCGCAGCAGCACGAGCATTACCGGATAGAGCGCCACAACGGCTACACCGACGATACAGCAGGTCAGGAAAAAGGCGATCCGTGCTGGCATGATCGAAACCATTTGAATTCCGGCCTGATTCAGTCCGTATCCAGCCCCCATCAACACGATGACCGTCAACAGGAAGCCGACCCAACGGTTCCCCATCAGGGAGAACGGCACGATCTTTTTCATTGTCCACAAATTCAGCAGCGTAATGACCAGGAAACACAACCCCGTAGCGGCGATGATTCCGTAAATGCCCCAAACCGGTGCAAGCGCGAAGCTGGCCGCCAGTTTTACGACGATCCCGACCATTACGTTCACCATAGACAAATAAGGCTTGCCCACTCCTAACAGGATTGAGTTGCTGGTCATCATCGTGATCTGGAAAATCGTCATTAACGTTAAAAATCCGACGATCCCGTACCCGTCAAGCGATTTGAACAATAGACCATTGACCGAGTATGCTGCGGTTCCCAGAACGATAACAAGCGGCAAGCCGGAGAGAATCGAGATCCGCATGGCAAGCGTAACCTGATTCTTCAGATGCACCTCATCCTTCTTGACGAAGGCCGCCGAAATGACCGGAATCAAAGAGGTACTAAGGGCGATCGCAAGAATCGGAGGAATCCCTGCCACCATTTGCGCTCTGGAAGTCAGAAATGCTAAAGCTTGTTCGGCCGGACCTTCCCCGATGTGGTCGATCAGCAGTGTCTTGACGATGGAGCCGTCAATAAAGTTTACCGCGGATACCGTTAGGGAGGTCAATACGATTGGAATCGACAGCTTGAAAATATCAAGATAAATCCGTTTGAACGGAAGATTGGCTCCGCCGGTTCCCGTTCCGGTACCTGTCGTGATTCCCGGTTCCAGAGTCAGTTTCCCTTCGTCCGACTTACGCATTTTCATCGCGTAATACAGCATGACTCCAAACGCCCCAATGCTGCCGAACACACTGCCGAACGAAGCACCGGCAGCCAGCCATTTATCGGAATAACCCATACCGTACATTACAAAGGCCAATCCTATGGCCGTAATAACCCGAAGAATTTGCTCCATAATTTGAGAAATCCCCGAGGCGGACATATTGCCGCGCCCCTGGAAATACCCCCTCATCATTGCAATCGTCGGGAATAGCAACAGGGCAGGCGCAATCGCCCGGATTGCCACGGAAGCCTCCGGTACCTTCGCGATGTTCGTAGCATAATAAGGAGCGACCAGGTATAGGAACACCGTAATCAGAAGTCCGGAAACAGCACCGAACATCAGCGCAGCCTGGTAGATTCTCTTGGCCTCCTCCGGTTTGTTCAAAGCGTATTTTTCCGATACCATTTTGCTGAGTGTGCTTGGAATGCCCGCCGACGCGATCGTCAGCAGCATCAGATATACGTTATTGGCAAGCCCATACGAGGCATTCCCCGTATCTCCAAATACATGCTCCAGCGGCACCCGTTGGAACAAACCCAGCAAACGGACAAGGAGCGCCGCCCCCGCAAGGATCAGCGTTCCTTTAATAAACGACTCTTTCTTAGACAAAGAAAATTCCTTCTTTCTAGACGATGATCCAAATGATGAAAACAATGATCATGGCGAATTGGAGTATCACTTTTACGACGATGCTGCTAAAAAGGCCGACAACGGAGCCAACCCCGACTTTAAAAGCTTTGGCGAGCGACTCCCCCTTGATTAACTCGCCGATCATAGCGCCGAGCAACGGACCGATAATAAGGCCGAAGGCGGGGATCACGAACGGGCCGACGATGATGCCGATCGTGCTGAGCCAAACGGACAGCTTGCTGCCGCCGAACTTTTTGACCCCCCAGGCGCCCACGGCGTAATCCGCCACTAGAAGGACCACGACGATCAAGGTCTGAATAATCCAGAAAAACCAGCCGAACGGTTCAAACGAGAAGAACCAGCCATACACGAAAAAGGCAAAGTATATCGCAAGAACCCCCGGTAAAACGGGATATACCGCTCCCGCCATCCCGATCACAAATAAAGCGATGACCAATATCCAGCCGAGCACAGCTATCACCTAGACCTCACTCTCCCGCCAAAATATAATCGCGGATGATCCGCGCAATGCCGTCATCATTGTTGGAGTCGGTTACCACGTCCGCATTCTCTTTAACCGCAATCTGAGCATTTCCCATCGCCACGCCGAGTCCGGCCGCTTGAATCGCAGCGAGGTCGTTAAGGCTGTCGCCTATAGCTACGGTCTCCGACATCTCGATGCCCAGCAATTTGCAAACGGTACGAATGCCGCTGGCCTTATTGATGCCTGCCGGATTAATCTCGAGGTTATAAGGCGACGAGTTCGTGATTTCTAGTCCCCCCATGTCCTGAAGCTGCAGCATGATCTTGTGGCGAATCTCGTCATCCTCGGTGTGATAACCGAATTTGAGCCATTGATTGCGATCCAGCAATTCCGGCTCCCAGCTGTTCTCGTTGTAGCTTCCTTCCACCGCATAGGCCCAGAACCATACATGATGCTCCTGTGCGATATCATACATCCGGGCAATGATCGTCTTGTCAAACAATTCCCGGTGGTAAAGCTCATGAGGCGATCTCCAAACCTCACTGCCGTTGACAGTGATCATGGGCGTTTCAAGGCCGAGTTGGTCTCCAAAAGGAACCGCCTCATTATAGCCTCTGCCGGTAGATAAACAAACGTGTACCCCTGCGGCGGCCGCCTTGTGGATCCACTTCTCCGTTTCGGGTGAAATTTGATGATTATCGGTCAGCAGTGTTCCGTCCATATCGAGCGCCAGTAATTTATACTTCAACAGAAAATCCTCCATTCAGCCCAGTTCGCATATTTGCTTCCTACCTTGTGAATTCATGGGTCTTCGTTAGCATAACGCCATTTTATCATAAACGCCCGAACCCAACAAAGACAGTTACCGCATTCCCCTGTCCCAATTTGTGCCTAACGAACTCAGCTATCCTTATTTAGTCAAAATACAGCAGTTTGAGATTCTTACGAACCCTGGTAACCTTATTTCGAGCTAAGAAGAACCATTGTCGCCTAAAATTACTCAATAACGCCGTTGGAGTTCCTTAGATCCGGTCAACGTCCATTTTTCTGCTAATAAGCTCTTTACGATTCGTTAGAAGTTCGCCCATGCCGGAACCGTCCATTTGTGGCTCTCCTCTCCGCACCATTAACAACCGTCCACCAATGATTAACCGCCCCTCCGGTCCTTTCCGACTCAAAAAAGCAGGCTCTCGTCCTTCCGACGAAAGCCTGCCTGAATTCCACTATTTAATTGGACCCGCCATTCGCATCATTCGCAACAGCCCATCATCTACTTCATCCGTTTAAGCCGATGCCGCCTTTAAGCTCCGGCGTTTTTGGTAACGCGCCACCAGACCGTGCAGCGGTGAAAATACAAAGGCCAAAACGAAGAGGAGGCCGGCGACGGTGATCATGGAGCCTGCTATTGAAGCGTCCAGCCATTTTGCTGCGTAATATCCGCCTGCGGAGCTGACTGCACCGATCAGCACGCTGTAAATCAGCATAACACTGAGCCGGTCGGTCAGCAGATAGGCGATAGATGCCGGAACGATCAGCATCCCGACAACCAGAATAGCGCCCACGCTTTCAAACGAAGCTACCGTCGAGAGCGATACCAGTCCCATAAGCAAGTAGTGGAACAACGCCACAGGAATGCCGACGGCTGCTGCCAGCGCGGGATCGAATGCGCACAGCTTAAACTGTTTATAGAACAACCCGATTACTACAAGGACAAGCAACAATGTCCCGCCCAACAGCCATACGGCAGCCGGTCCCATATCATAACCGTTTATGATCAGCGTATCCCACTGCACATATGCGATTTCTCCGAAGAGGACGCAATCCAGATCCAGATCGATATGAGCCGCGTTCCGGCTAATCAAAATGACTCCGATCGCAAACAGGGCGGTGAATACAATCCCTATAGAAGCGTCGGATTGCAATCCTCCGTTTTGAAGACTCTGAATCAGAAATACCGTAATCAAGCCCAAAACGGCCGCTCCCGCCAGCATTAGAATCGAATCCCTCGAGTTGCTGATTAAAAAGGCGATCGCGATGCCCGGTAAAACGGAGTGGCTGATCGCATCTCCGACCATCGCCATTTTCCGGAGAACGAGAAAGCAGCCCAACACCCCGCAAGTGGCCGCCACCAATGTACCGGTTAAAATAATCCAAAAGTCAGCCATTAATCACCACTCCTTTCCGCCGCGTGTGCCCTATTGGAGATAACGGCCCGTTCACCATCCATAACCACCGTCTCAAAGCCGCGCCTCACTTCATTCCGCTGGCGTATGCGGCGAAGCAGTTTGGACGCCAGCCCTCTGCCCGGCGCGAAAACGACGGAGACCAGAAATAAAGAGGTAGCCGCCAGCACGGTCACCGGTCCTGTCGGCAAATTCGATAACGTGCCGCTGATCAAGGTACCAGTAACACCGGACAGAGCGCCGAACACGCCAGCCAGAACGATCATCACGCCCAAGGCATCGGTCCAATAACGTGCGGCTACCGCAGGCGTGATCAGCAGGGCGGCGACAAGTACGACACCGACCGCTTGAATACCGACAACGACGGCTATGACCGTCATCAGGAGCAGCAATTGTTCGAACAGGCCGACCTTGAGCCCCATTCCCCTTGCAAACCCGGGATCAAAACTGACCAGTTTAAATTCCTTGAATAACAGGGTACAGACGGCGATCAAAATCAGAGATACGATACCGACCAGGTATACGTCGGACAACATCATGGAGGCCGCCTGCCCGAACATATATTTATCCAATCCGCTTTGATTGCCGTTGCCGCTGTGCTGAATTTTGGTCATCATCACAACCCCGATGCCAAAAAATACGGACAGCACAATTCCGAGCGCCGCGTCCTGTTTAATCCGGGAATAGCGGGTGATGGCATGAATTCCGAATGTCGCCAGCATCCCCGAGACGATCGCTCCGAGCATGAAGAGACCGATTGACTTCACCCCGCTGAGCATAAATGCGATACAAATCCCAGGCAGCGCGGCATGAGCCAGCGCGTCGCCGAGAAGGCTTTGTTTGCGCAGGAAGGTAAATGAACCGATCACTCCGCTCCCCAGTCCGAGCAGCAACGAGCCCATCAGAATCCATTGCATATTAGGATCAGTAATCCAATTTATAAATGTTAGTAGCATAGGGTCTACACCTTCCCCACTGGGACGGCCGCGAAATCTTGCAGCATGGCGATTCGGCCGCCATAAGTTTTCTGGAGATGATCCGGCGTAAATATTTCCTTCGTCGGTCCCGCTGCTACCAATTCTCCGTTCAATAGCAGGACATGGTCGAAATACTCCTGGACTGTGGACAGATCGTGGTGGACGACCAGAACGGTTTTGCCTTGCTCTTTAAGCTCGTGCAGCAGCTGGATGATCGCCTTTTCTGTAGTAGCGTCTACCCCGGCGAACGGTTCATCCATGAAGTACAGATTGGCGTTTTGAGCCAAAGCTCTAGCCAGAAATACCCGCTGCTGCTGGCCGCCCGACAATTGGCTAATTTGCCGTCCCGCATAGTCGGCCATACCGACTTTGCTCAAGCATTCTATAGCAATTTCCCGTTCCTTGCTTCCGGGCCGCCGGAACCAGCCCAGATGCCCATAACGTCCCATCATCACCACATCCAGCGCGTTCGTCGGAAAATCCCAATCCACCGATTCCCGCTGCGGCACATACCCTACGCTTTTGCGCATCTCCCGGTAGGGGCGGCCGAAAATGCTCACTTCGCCTTCCACTTTAGGAATCAGGCCGAGCACGGCTTTTAGCAACGTGGATTTCCCGGCTCCATTCGGTCCGAGCACACCGATCAGCTTTCCGGACGGAATTTGGAACGATACTGAATTCAACACCGGCTTTTTCTGATAAGCCACCGTTAAATGATTCACTTCTAAAGGATAGCTGGCCATTTGTTTTCTCCTTTTCCCGGGCTAAGCTTCACCCAGTCCTTTTATTTCAACGCTGCGGCAATGGTGTTCACGTTATGACGGACCATTTTGATATAAGTGTCTGCATCCGAACCCGGCTCTCCCATAGAGTCGGAGAACAATTCGCCGCCGATTTTGACGTCATGCCCCATTTCCTTCGCTCCGGCAATGACCGCCTCCATCGATTTCGTGGGAATGCTCGATTCTACAAATACCGCCTTGATTTGGTTCTCTACGAGAAAGTCACGTAATTTACTCACATCCTTCGAACCGTACTCCGAAGCGGTACTGATTCCCTGTAACCCCATCACCCGGATGCCATATGCGTCTCCAAAATACCCGAATGCATCATGGGCCGTTACCAGCACGCGTCCGGCTTCCGGAATTTCGGCGATTCGCTCCCTGACCTCCGCATCAAGCTCATTTAGCTCCGCAATATAAACTTCCGCATTTTGCTTATATACCGCGGCATGATCCGGATCGTATTCAACCAGTGTATCCCTGATCGTCTCGGCAGCCGATACCCAGTGCTTCACATTGAACCAAATGTGAGGATCGTATTGCGAACCGCCGGCATCCTTGCCTGAACGCAGCACGGAGGGATCGATATTCTTCGAAACGGCAACCGTCGGTTTACGCTGTTCCAGCTTCTCGAAGATTTCCTGCATCTTTCCCTCCAAATGAAGTCCGCCGTACAAAATCATATCCGCATCGTCCAGCTTCTGAATATCGCCTTGGGAAGCTTTATAAAGATGGGGGTCCACGCCAGGTCCCATCAGGCCTTGCACTTTCACCTCTTCGCCGCCGATTTCCTGAACGACATCCGTAATCATGCCGATCGTCGTCACGATGTGAATAGGGCCCTCGCCTTCCGCACGTTGCTGATGACCAGGCTCTCCCTCCACTTTGGAACAAGCCGCAATCACGATAAAGGCCAGTATGCTCAGCGTCATTTTTGCCCGCTGCAGCGGGCTTTTCTTTACCTTCAACTCATCCACTTCCATCTCTCCTCCCGCATTTTCACTTTTACCGGTTATTTGTTGTACAAGTAAACACTTGTTTCCCATAAGCTTAATTTTTAGTCGCATATAAAAATGTTTCCCTAAGGCAAATTCTAAGGTATAAACATACAAAAAAGCAAGAGGAATTTTCCTCTTGCTTAAATTAATTTACGGATTCACGGGTCAGTCCTAAAGTTATTGTCCGTTATTTCCGGAGTTTTGATTACCCGTCTGTTGATTTTGATTTGTTGCCCCCTGGCCTGTTTGTTGTTGCTTCAATGCCTTCTTCGGTACGCCATCCAGCCCATACTCCTGGTCATACGCATCGAAGATTTTGCGGGCGATCGGCGCGGCGCTCTGCGAACCAAAGCCGCCTTCGGGAACGATGACCGCAACGGCCAATTTAGGATTTTCACGCGGCGCAAAGGCGATAAACACCCCGTTATCCCGGTTCTCACCCTTCGCCCATTGCTCCGAAGTACCGGTCTTCCGGGCAAAGTCATATGGGAAACCGGCAAACGACGAGCCTACCTCGGTTTTCATTCCGCTGATGACTTCCTTCCAATGTGCATCTTTAAATTTGACTTCATTCAGCACGGTAGGTTGGAACTCTTTGATAACATTTCCGTTTTCATCGGTAATTTTGCTGACCATATGCGGCTCCATCCGCTTACCCCGAGTAGCTAGCGTTGAGACATATTGAGCCAACTGCATCGTAGTATATCCGCCTTGCTGTCCGAAGGAGGCGTATACCAAGCGCGAAAGAGCTGTTTCAGACTCGTCTTTGTAGGCCAGCGCCCCGAGGTATTCTTTCGGCAAGTCGATCCCTGTGGAAACGCCAAGACCAAATTCTTTCATGTATTTATCCCAAACGTCGATCCCTTTGGATTTATATTTCTCATAAAGCTTCTCCCCCACCATATCGACCATAAAGGTATTAGAGGATTTTTCGATGGCCCGGGACGGGTCCATGCTTCCATAAGCATGCCGGCCCGAGTTACGGACACTGGAAGAGTCGTTCTTACCGAAATAGGTGATCCCTCTGTCATTGTAAATCGTATTTGTTGTAAACAAATTCTCGTTTAATCCGATCAGGACAGACAAGGGCTTAATCGTGGAACCAAGATAGACATTCGAACCAAAATCATGACCGGAACGCCCTGAACTAAACGGCGTAATCGTGCCGTTCTGATAGTTGGTCATTATTTTGCTCCACACATCGTTAGGCATGCTTCCCGTCTGCCATAAATTCGTATCATAATCCGGCATGCTGGCCATGGCTATAATATTTCCGGTCTCCACCTCCATCGCCACCGCATATCCCGTTTTCGCGTTGGGATGTGTTTTGCCGGATACCGGATTTTTATGAACCCAGTCAATTTGATCTAGGATCGCTTGTTCTGCAACCAACTGCACATTTTTGTTCAGTGTCGTGTGGAGATCATATCCCTTTACCGGAGGGGTCACTTCCGGAATACCGGTAGCCATATTGCGAGGATCGATTGGGACGCTCTTATATCCGTTCTTCCCTCTTAGTTCCGCTTGGTAGTACATTTCAAGCCCGTCAAAGCCTACGAATTCCTCCGGTGTATATTCTAAAGCAGGATCCTTATCCTTTGCTTCTCTGATCGGATCGTACCAGGATACCGAGTCCGTGGATTTAAACTTCTTGAGGTATCCGACCGCCTGCACCGCCACGGTATCCTTGTCATAGTGACGAATACTCTCCTCCACGACCTCGATGCCCGGGAACTGATCTTTGCGTTCAAGGAAATAGGCCATTTCCTCTTTGGTCAAACCGATCTTAATTCTGCGGGCGCTAAAGCCCCCGTTAAGACGGTAGTCCAGATCCATCGCCTTGATGATATCTTCCTTGGACATCTTCTCGGCATTCGGATCGCCGTATTTGTCGAACACTTCCTTCAGCTTATCGGCCAAGGCCAGCGCTTCCGCACGGTTCTCTTTTCCACGGTCGGTCGTGGTGCTGTAATCCTTCTGCAAGGTGATATACAGCGACTGAACCGGCGTAGAGTAAGCCAGCTTCTCTCCCTTATCCGCGAAAATGGTTCCCCTGATCGGCGATAAAGGCACGTCCTTAACTCTCATAGCCGTCTCCTGCTTGGACAGGCTGGGTCCTTCTACAAACTGGAGAATGGCAAGACGAACGATAATAACCGTAAAAATAGCAAATGCGCTGAAAAAGAACATATTCAGGCGGATATTAAAATGACGCTGCATCGCGGCTTCCTGTTCGCGCGGGTCGTCGGAATATACACTTTTCATTTCCGTTTCTCCTTATTCCATCAATTCATCCCTTATATATTAACATAACGGAAATGGGCATGGCGAAGTTACATCGATTCCCAGTTTTTTTGCTCATAAAAACTCCAGCTATTTCGCGGCCATTCCCAGGAAATAACTGGAGTCTCATCGATAAGACGCTATACGATCTTATCGGGGATATGCGTCTCATTAAAAGCGGGAGGGTTGAACCAGTCTCCGCTACCGGCCCAGGTCGAGTCGAGCGGAATCCATTGCTCCTTCTCGGATAAGTACACCTCGTTCCAGGCATGCGGGCCGTATCCTCCCCGGCCGTCGTAGCCGAGTCCGGTAACCACTTTGACCTGGAGTCCCTGCGAACGGGCCATGACGGCATAAAGGCGTGAATAATCAATACATACGCCGCGCTTGGAATCATACGTCATTTGCGGCGTTTGCTCACGCCAATTCCCGTTTTTCTCGTAGTCCTCGACCTTATCATAATCGTAGGTCACCCTTGAGCCGACCCAGTCATAGAGTAGGCGTGCTTTTTCCTCGTCGCTTTGGGCCCCTTCGGTGATTTTGGCCGCGGCCTGTCCGATATCCCGTGGAATGTCGGCGTCGATTACTTCGTATCTTCGCTGCAGTATCCCGTTCAGCTCTTCTTCGACACCGCGGGTAAACACCGGAAGCTTTTCTTTGATCAAATTGCCGGACAGCGGTTCAATTACGCTGCGGGCTCCCTGCTGATAAACGGGGGAAGCTTCCACATAGCGGCTGAACCCGCTGTCCGGAAACAGCGTCACCGAAATGAATAATACAGCGATGACGAACAGGCATCTTGCCGCACCGATCACCGCGCCGATTCCCGCTCCGGCCAACCGGCTAAGCAGCGTGGCGGGACGCTCTCCTCCAAAGACCAAGCGCCCCAGCCAGGAGCTGCCGCCGAAGGCAAAGGCGGATACGAGGCCAAGCACCGTGCGGATCAGCCAATAGCTCAGCATGAACACCACGGCAACTCGCATCAGCGGAAAATCACGGATCGCCGTAAGCAACGTGTAATAGATCTGCTCCCATTTGTTCAAATCGCGCTCCGGCAGCGTGACCCCGGATAACCAGCTCTGTACCAGCGGTGCCAGCCATAACGTTAGCGGTATAGACGCCAGTATTCCCAGCACCGACAGCACGCCTCCGCTCAGCAAAGACACCAGTCTTCCGGCGCTGCGCGAGGCGCCTCGCAGTAAACCTTGCAGTATTGAGAACAGCAGGATGAACAACAACAAGGCGGTAACCCAGTTGAAGTCTCCCAAGCTATGCAACCAACTCTCCGTCATCGTCAACCTCCGTTCTGGATGTCCTGTTTCTTCTTCATCAAGAGGATCTTATTGAGAGTTCCGTTTCGCTTCTTGGATAAAAGCTTCCAGCGTATCGCTTACTTTCCATTCGCCCAAGGAAACGCCGTGAAACATCACTTTAACTTTGTCTGCGCCTTCCGAACCGCTGACCTCCAAGTTCGGGGTCGTAATGGTGAACGTACCGTCCGGATTCCGGTTCAGCTTCGCTTCGCTAGCTTCTTTTTTCATCATATTCAATGCTTCGGTTTTGCTGATATCCACCGCCTGCTCTTTAACCGCTCCCACCGCGTCGCCGATATCCTTCAGGGAAATTCCGCTATATACGATGATAAATGCGGCGATGACCAAAACAAGCGCCCATTTCACAACCGTCTTCACCAAATTTAAAATCAGGAACAGTACGACCAGAGCTATAACAATAACCAGCCAGTTCTGTTTCAGAAATTCAGTCCAGACTTGCAAATCCAAATCCAACATGACCCACGCTCCCAAAGTTCTTTAATATCAGTTCAGGCACGCATGCCTGCATGCTTTATACATTATACATGATGGCCCAGTCCAATGTCAGCTTAACCCCGTTTTTCCGCAAAAACCAAGAAATAGGACGAATCCCTCAATCCGGTAATAAGTTCGTCCTTGGAAACGTACAAGTAGATCATAAGAACTTTCCAGGGAGGCACAAGGAATGAAAATGGCATTTTGGCTTTATTTCTTTATGTTTCTCGCTTTTTTCGATCTGCACGCCCAGTATCCCATCCTGACGCCATTTGCTTTATCGCTAGGTGCGGCTCCGACTTTCATCGGCTGGATGATGGGCATTTACGCCCTGACGCATTTACCGGGCAATCTTCTGGCCGGTCAGGGCGTTGACCGGCACGGAAGCCGGGGCTACATGATTTTCAGCCTGATTGGAGCCGGGTGCATTCTATTGCTGCAAGCGCATGTCACTATGCCTTGGCAGCTCCTGGCGCTCCGGTCGATCAGCGGCTTCGTGCTGGCCTTCTTATCCCCGGCATGTCTCGCGATGCTCGCTTCCCTGTCCAAAAATTCGGTCCAGCAAGGAAAACTGATGGCCGGACATGGAGTCGTGCATACGCTCGCCTCGGTCGTTTCCCCGGCCGCCGGCGCATTTCTGGTCGCCCGGACCGGTTACTCGCTTACCTTTCAATCCTTAGGCTGGCTCTTGATTGTCACGGGCATCATCGCCATTTTTACGATTCACGAGCCGAAGAAGGAGAGGTTGGCTCCCTCTTTAAACGCAAAGCATATTCCCGTCAAAATCAACATCATCCCTTTGCGCTACTATGTGCTACCGCTAGCCGTATCCTGCTCGCAGGGGATTCTCTTCTTCGAGCTGCCGCTGCAAGCCGGAGGTACGTCGGGTATTTTGCATACCGGCCTGTATTTCTCGATCATCAGCCTCGGGGCGCTCGTCACTTTGTCCATGCTCTTCCTGAATCGCTATAGCCCGTATAACCGGGTACTGCTGGGTATTTTCGGCATTGCTCTGTCCTTTTTCGCTTTGGCGGCTCTGGATTTCATTCCGCTCCCCGTGTCGCTCTTTGCTCTTGGAATGGCCAAAGGGATTACTTTCCCTGCGATGGCCTCCATGTTCATCGACCTTAGCGGCGGCAAGCGGCTGGGCACCGTATTTTCAGTGCAATCCATAGCCATGTCCATCGGCTCGTTCATCGGACCGATCACGGCGGGCATGCTTCACGAGACCCATTCGCCATATTTTTTCGCATTTCTTCTACTGATGGTCGTCCTGATGTTTACCCCGCCCACGAAACGGCGGGATACACCGGCCCCTCCAGCTATCATTGGAACCTGACAGAACGTCTCAAAAGTTCTTACTTACCTTAACCGGAATAGTTGACTTGCTTTGTAAACAGTTTGTTTTTTGCTTCCGAAATTTAGCTGTGGCAGAGTGGGTAAGGCAGGCAGGGCCCACTGAGAAATAACTGGATTTTCTACAGTTAGTTCCCCACAAATATACCTTTTAGATAAATTAGATGTAAAACCTCCATCTATTTTCGCCGATCATGCCGGATTCGGGCCTTAAAGAACAAATTAACTGTAGTTTTTCCAGTTAATTTCGATTATCCGGCAGATTAGGGGAAATTAACTGTAGGTTTTCCAGCTAATTTCCTAGGAGCATGCACCACCCTCTGTCCATAGGTCCGAGCCCACCTCATCTAGATTATTAGGGGTCCACTGCTGCCCGAATAATTTTTCGCCCATAGGCTGGCACACAGAGCACGGGCCATTGTGCCACATAGTATATCGTGTAGTAACCGATCGAAATGAAAGTGGGGTGAACCTATGGGCTACGTTAATCCTTGCGGACCAGGACCGGGGGTAGGAGGCATATGGACATCGACAGGAGCCATCCTCGTTCTGTACATTTTGCTTGTCATCATTCTCCGCTCTCCTTTCTTCTACTAATAAGAAAACAGAGCACGGAGCTGTCTGACGTAGTCGCTGGCTACGGAGGGCAGCTTTGTTATTTTTGCATGATAAACCACACGGGGTATAAACTAAGTAGGTGCCTCCTTCTATGGACGCATGCATTAGACAGATAAGGCAGGTGATCACGTTGTCCATCAGCATCATCGTAGAGGGCAAAAACGACCGCAGCAAACTAAGGCGGCTTCTGAACGGGGAAGTGCGGATTCATTGTACCTTCGGGACGCTCAACTCGCAAAAACTGGAGTCTCTGCGCAAGAACGTTAAGGGGGACGAGCTATATCTGTTTCTAGATAATGATCCTTCAGGCAAAAGAATACGCGGTGTGCTGAGAGACACTTTTCCGGATGCGGAGCAGATCTATACCCGCCGGGGTTATGCAGGCGTAGAAGGCACCCCGGACGAATACGTTATCGCGCAATTGGAAAAGGCCGGCCTGGAGGAATTTATTGTTTATCCCCCGGCCAGCCCTTTTTGATTGATGATCACACTAAAATTAATTTATTCCTTAGCCAGATCGGCTACCGCCTTCGCAATTTCGTCGGCCGTTACTTCCGGCCGGTAAATTTCCCGCAGGTTTCCGTCCCGATCGACCAGACCGATCAAATCCATATGGACGAAATTGCCGTCCCGGTCCTGGTTAATGAGAATTTTAAACGAGTTCATCGCCAAATCCATAATTTTTTGCTGGTCCCCCCGCAAGAAATACCAGCCCGAATAATCGGCTTTAAACTTATCTCCGAAGGCCTTGATTTTCTCTCGCGTATCTCTCTCCGGATCAAAGGAGATCGAAACAATGGAGGCGTCTTTGGCAAACAACCCCTTTTCTTTCAGCACATCCTGCACTTGGCTTAACCGGAACGTAGTCACCGGGCATACGTCCGGGCAACTGGAGAAGAAGAAATAGAAAAGTCGAACCTTACCGTTCGTATCCTCCAAGGTTACGTTTTTTCCGTCCACATTTTCCAAGTTGAAGCTTTCCACCGGGCGGATGACCGGCAGCTTTGGCTTGGCAAAAGAATCCCATAATAGATACCCCGCCAAGACTACGCAGATCGCCAGCAAAATCCATGTCCATTTGTACTTTTTCAAAAGGGTCATGACGTCTCCTCCATTACAACCATACCGTATCCAAAATCATCACGATCAAAGCGATCGTCAAATAGTTGACCGAGAACAGAAATACCTTTTTGGCCCAACCTTCATCGTCAGTTGAACGAAATCCTTTGAGCGCCATGAAAAGCCAAGCTACGGACAGGATTTCTCCGATAATAAGAAACCAGATCCCCGTATAATCATAAAGATACATTAATACCGGAATCGGAATCAGTAACACGATATACGGAATCATTTGTATTTTCGTTCTAGGAATGCCTTTAACTACAGGCAGCAGCGGGAAGCCCGCAGCACGGTATTCCTCGACGCGCCGGATGCCGAGCGCCCAGAAATGGGGAGGCTGCCACAGAAATAACAGGGCGAAAATGAGCCAAGCTCCCATATCGATATTTCCCGAAGCGGCGACGTATCCGATCAATGGAGGCATCGCTCCGGAAATCGCACCGACCGACGTGCTCCAGGTGGAAGTACGCTTCAGCCAAAGCGTGTAAACAACGACGTAAACAAACATGCCGACAACCCCGAAGGCCCCGGCAAGCAGCCCTGAAAAGGCGAATAGTACGGCCAAGCCGATAATGCCCAAAGCAACGGCATACCAGAGAACGGTCTTCGGCGATAGCTTGCCCACCGGTAACGCACGGTTCTTGGTGCGGGCCATTTTAGTGTCCAGATCCCGGTCAAAGTAGTTATTGAAGACACAGGAGGACGCCATAACCAACACAGTCCCGATCAGCGTTAAAATAAGTTTTCCATATTGAAGGTCCCAATGGGAAGCCAGCCAAAACCCGGCGAATGCCGCGATCAAGTTGGAGCGGAGAATTCCCGGCTTCGTCAACGCAACAAAATCTTTCCAAGTTGCCGATTCCCCCGGGGGCGAAGGTCTTACAGAGGACAGCGTCGCCGATTCCGCAGGAGAATGGTAACTGAATTGTTTATCCACTTTTGATTGTGCCTCCTAATTTATGAGATAGAGGTTCCGTATATATAAACCACAGAAAATTCAATGATTTTCAGCCCTTGCTATAAACTTTATCATATCAAAATGCGAAAGTGTTTGACAATCATTTGATCATTGGTGTTTATTATGACAATTCAGTGACATCTATATATTGATTTAGCTATATAAGTTGAAAAATGGATAGCAAGTAAAAAATCCGGACAAATTGTCTGCCCGGATTCTCTGGATGTCACACTTCTCGCAAATTGATCTTATTCCGGCAAGAAGCCCATTAAGTTCTGCACATCGCGCAGCGTCTTCTCCGCCATTTCCGAGGCTCTCTCCGCACCTTGGCGCAGAATGTCGCGGATTTCCCCGGATTCCCGGATTTCCCGGTAACGCTGCTGGATCGGTTCCAGCGTTCCGACCACGACTTCGGCCAGATCCTTCTTGAATGGACCGTACATTTGCCCTTCATACCGCTGTTCCACTTCGGCAACCGACAGCCCGGAGCATTGGCTATAAATGGTGATCAGATTGCTGACCTCCGGCTTATTGGCTGGATCGAACTTCACTTCACGCCCGGAATCGGTCGTAGCGCGGCTGATCTTCTTGCGGATGTCAGCAGGCGAATCAAGCAGGTAAATCGCGCTTCCCGCATTCGGATTGCTCTTGCTCATTTTGTTAGACGCATCATCCAGCGACATGATCCGAGCCCCCACCTTTGGAATGTAAGGCTCAGGAATAGTGAAATATTCGCCGAAGCGATGATTAAAGCGTCCAGCCAAGTCCCGAGTCAATTCCAAATGCTGCTTCTGATCTTCTCCAACGGGAACCAAATCCGCATTATAGATCAAAATATCGGCAGCCATCAGAGCCGGATACACGAACAGGCCTGCGCCGACGGATTCCTTGCCGGCTGCTTTATCCTTGAACTGGGTCATCCGCTCAAGCTCGCCCATCGAGGTCAGGGTGGTCAGAATCCAACCGAGCTGGGAATGTTGACGCACATGAGACTGCATGTACACATTCGCCTTATTCGGATCGATTCCCGCCGCTACGAACAGCGCTGCCACCGCCTCCGATTGCTCGCGCAAGTCGGCGGGATCTTGTGCTACGGTAATTGCGTGAAGATCAACGACCATGAAGTTGCAAGTATAATCATCCTGCAGGGTCACGAAATTTTTTAAGGCTCCAATATAGTTGCCTAACGTAATTTTACCGCTAGGCTGGATGCCGGAAAGTACTCTTTTCATCTAAATCAGCCTCCAAGAAATATAGTGTAAGGTCAGGGTTTACAGAAAAAACAAAAAGGCCCCACATCCTCAAGGGACGTGAGACCGTGGTGCCACCCTTATTCGCCGGGATAATAAATTCATGACATACATCGTCATCAGGCTCCCGGCCTTATCTTCCGTAACGTGGAATCAGACGGCCGGCATACTGCGTAAGGAAGAGTCCTTTCCGGTTCTGCACGGCGCTCAAGGGTCCATTCGGCAAGGTTCTTCCTCCGGTTCGCATCAACCACCGGCTTTCTGCAGAAATGAAACTTTTGCTTACTTGTCCCTGTCATCGCATTACATTTATTCACCCATTAATATAAGCTCATCATATAGTTCTTCAAGCCGCCATGTCAAATCCATTTTTCGTCCCGGAAAAAAAGTGTTATTATAGGTCTAAGCTTAGGGTTACGATTATTATGTGGGAAAAGGAGCAACGATATGAAAAAAGTGACCAAAGGGCAATGGAATGGTTACGATACGTATATCTTACATAGCCGCGAACTTGAAGTCACACTGCTACCCCGCCTTGGCAATAATGTCATTAGCATATGGGATCACGCCCGGCAACGCGACGTGCTGCGACGTCCGGAGGAAGACGATCTTGAGTTCTATCTGCAAAAGCCGTATCATTTCGGGGTTCCGCTGTTAATTCCCCCAGGCCGTATTCGCAGAGGACATTTTACGTATGCCGGTCAGGAGTACCAATTCGACCAGAATACAGCAAATGACAATCACATCCATGGACTTCATCGCACTCAGGCATGGTGTGTCAGCGATATCGATGAGGACGAAGACGGTTGCGCGATTACCACGGAATTTATGACGAGTGATGATCCCAACTGGATGCGCCAGTTTCCGGTTCCTTTAAAACTGGAGATGACCCTTCGTTTACAGGGGTCTTCCTTGAAACAAACATTTAAAATAAGTCATTTGGGCGACCGGCCGGCACCTTTTGGTTTAGGCCTTCACACCTGGTTCCTGCTTGACGGCGAGCCTGATCAATGGAGTCTGAAACTGCCGGTAGACAGCATCTATTCATCCGATGAAGAATTAATCACTACCGGGAAAACCGCTCCATTGGGAGAACTCGCGGCATTGAACCACGGATTGAATATGAAAGGCAGAAACTTTGATACGATGTTTAAAATAGGCCAGCATCCCGTCCTTGCCGAATTGATCCGCAGCGACGGGTATGGGCTGCATTATTCCGCCGACCCGGCCTATTTCAAACACTGGGTTCTCTATACCAAAGGCGAAGCGGATCAATTTCTTTGCATCGAGCCCTACACTTGGCTGCCGGACGCTCCGAATTCCGGACTTCCGGATTCAGAAACCGGCCTGATCGATCTTCAGCCGGGCCAAACCCTGGAACTGAACGTAAACCTGGATATGATCTATCCTTCTGAAGAAGCTTAAATGCATCTTATAATTTGGAGCCATCTCCCTAACGGGGAAATGGCTCCTTATTTGTTGTTGGGAGATATGCAATAATTACCACTGCTATAGTTTGACGATAAGCCGAATATTTTGCGCTCCAGAAACCATACTAACATCACAAAGGCCAAAGGAGGTGACAAATATGGCAGGTCAAAACCAAGGCCGCGGTAGCCGCTCTAACAACCTTGTTGTTCCTCAAGCAACTGCTGCATTGCAACAGTTGAAATATGAGGCAGCTCAAGAATTGGGCGTGCAAATCCCGCAAGACGGTTACTATGGGAACTACACTTCCCGTGAAACCGGCTCCCTCGGGGGTTATATCACAAAACGTCTGGTACAATTGGCAGAGCAGCAATTGTCGGGTCGTTCGAACCTGTAATCGGTTTTCAGTTTTCCCCTATACCATATAGGGAGACAGGCGGTCTGCGCTAGCAGGTCGCCTGTCTTTTACATTATAAGTTCATTGATCAGGAAGATACGTCTGCATCTTGGTATGTATGAATATGATTCTTTCGCGGATAACGCTGAATCATCAGATTTGCCATGTTGTAATTGGATTCTAGGATGGCATCAACGACAATCATGTCCTGCCTGATTGCAAAGTCATAGCTGATTTCCCCATGGGTCCAGTATTTCTTGTATCTTAATGCTTCAATGGCCATCGTACGAAAAGAATGAAGCTGAGTCGCCGATAATCCGGCTTCCTCGTCTGCCATGCGGCCGTTCCGGCCTGCGATCGGATGATGTCGAATCCCGAATTTTCCGATCCCGTTGTTTCGGATTTGGATGAATACGGTCCCCGATGTCATTCCGCCAAGCTCTGATTCCAACTCTTTAAAGACCATATCCACTTGTCTAGCGAGTGATAGCTGATCGGTATTCAGCATATTCACCCCCCCTTCCCATGTAGTCCCCTAGCACCTTAGGGCTTACGTCTCATTATAGGACATACTTATATAAGCATCAACAATATACAACAAAAATGGTTATTTATTACTATACAAAATACGACTTTACCCCCTTTTTATTCTATGATTCAACATATTTGCCGTTCTTTCGACATACGAAAATAATCCTTCTATGTCATTTCCCTCCCCATCGCAAAAACCGGGAGATTATTTTCAACACATCCATCTGTGTAGTGAGCAGCTTCTCTCCCCAATATCCATTCATCTTTTTTACGATTTTATCTTTTTGTGAATTATCCATCTTTTCATACCACTTGCGGAGAATCAACGAATTTTGGTAACTGTCACGTATTTCTTTCGTCGTTTCGATATAGGATCCAAGACCGCATAAGTCCTCCGCCGCATAAATTCCCGACAACAGCGCAGGGAACTGGCCAAATCCGAACAGAGGCATAACCGTCCCCAGGCAATTGCCCGTAAACAATGTGTTTCCGATTCTGGGCTCATTACACTGCCCAATCATGTAGTTGTTCACTTCAAAATGATCGGTTATCTTCAAATTTTGTCCTAAATCCGAGCATACACGTTCATAAAACAGGTTCCATTTCTCATCACCGCTGTCGGGCGTGGTATACAACTCATCCGGGAAGGCGATCACGAGGTTAGCCTCTGTCTCCGAATAAGGAATCAAATATCCGTAGCCTTTCGGGGCGTAGCGGTCATCCAACCAGCACATCACGCAGTAACGCGAAAATTCACCTTCTACCGTTGCACCTTTAAGTGTAACTGTAAGATCAACCTCGAAATTTCTCATTTCGGATGCGTATTCCGCATCGCCTGTCGCCACGATAACATGGGTATATTCCCTCGCCAGCTCTTCATAGGTATGATTCGAATGATAATGAATGTTCGACTTGACCTGACGGCCAAGCTGATTTTCGAAAGAGTTCTCATGTCGGCCGCGAATATTGCTGAAACCCAGGTGTCCGCGCAACTTCGCTTGTTCATGCTCGGAGCGAATGATGAACTCGCCGATATGCCCTGTCGGATGAAGATATATTTGATATTTATCCGCCAAATAGGAGATCTCGTCCCGAACCGGCCGCGAAAAGATCGTAAGCAGCACCTCCCCGTTGACGAAACGGTCCCCGATGCTTCCCCGCTTCTCGAAAATGTCCGGAAATATACCCAACTGCTCCAGGCGAATAGCACAGGCCAACCCTGATAAACCGGCCCCCATAATCGCTACCTTCATATTTGTCTCCTCCTAAATCTGTAACTAACTTCGCCACTCCCTATCTTGCCCTCGACCTGCTTTGTCTAAGCATCAAGCAGGTATAATCTATCCGAAGCCCGGTAGAGTACCCCTTGCCAGGCACATCAAAAAAGCGGCTTGCCTCTGTCGGCAAACCGCTTTTTTGGGGATTGTCTATCAATAATACTCCGTCACCGAAGGGCGACTGGAGATAATGCCCTCGCTGTCCAGCTTCTTCTTCAGATAGGATTTGTCCGAGGATATAAGCAGGCTCGTGACGGCATCCACTACAAACAGAAATGTAATGTGATTCGACATCATCGCGCTGTTGCTGACCGACATTTTGTCCGGTACGATGATATTCGTTTCCGCGGCCTCGGTAACCGGCGAAGAATCATAACAGGTGATGGCCACCGTCTTCGCCTGGTTCATCTGCGCCGTGGAAACCGCGTCGATGATTTCCGGCGTCGCCCCGGAACGGGTAAACGCGATGACGATGTCCTCCGCCGTGGCTTGGGACGCCGCGATTTTCATCGCCCGGCTGTCGTTACTGGCCTCTGCGTTGATTCCGATCATTGTCAGACGGTTCTTCAAGGCCATAGCGGGCAAGAAGGAATCGAAGATGCCGAATATATGAATGCGTCTGGCCTTCTTCAGCATTTCCGCCACGCTCAGCAGCGCCTCCTCGGAAACCATAGCCGACGTATTGACGACCAGCTCGTTGTAATCGAGAGCCAGTCCATCGATCGGCGTGATTTCGCGGCGTTCTTTTTTTCGCGTCTGCATTTCCCGGTAGAATGTATCCTGGGCAATGGCGATCTTGAAATCGTTAAAACCCTTGAAACCGATCTTCTTGCAAAACCGGTTGATGCTTGTTTCCGATACGCCGATTTCATTGGCAAGTGCCGTAATCGTATGTTGGCTGATGAATTCGGAATTGTGAATCACAAATTGAGCGATCTGGTTTTCACCGTAAGTAAACTTTTGCTTAAGCGAAATGATCTTTGCAATCACCGCGGGTACTTGCGAAGCCATGATATGTCCTCCTGCATTTGCGGAGAAACGTCCTGTAAAAACGTTCTCACGCAATAAACGATTTACTTATTATAGCATATGGAGTCCATTCTCGCCCAAAATCATTTTCCACTTTTTCACATTTTCCGTAAACTGCTCCATTTTCATATGGCCTGTCTGCATCAGATAAATATTATCCAATAGGCTGGGTAAATAAGGCAAGCCGAGTAAACCTTTGCAGAAGGCGTGTGCTGCAATTTCGCTGCTCTGCAGAATCGTCGCCGTTCTGCGGAAGGGGCCGATTTTCAGGCACTCCACCGGCTCCAGCAGCTCATTCGTAAATTGTCCGCTGCGGTACTCCAGCAAGTGATAGTACTCATGTGCCAGATGGATGTCCACAATCCTGTCGAAGGTAACCGGACCAAGCGCTCCCTCCGCGGCCTCAGCCGCTATTTGAAGCTGGTGCATGGATTCCCGGTAAACGGTAATCTTCGGCACCTTCCCGCTCCAATCCAACTGGGCCCGAAGCGCGACCTTGAAGGCTCCCGTACCGGCTGCGGCCGCCAAGTTAAATTTCACGCCCGCTTGATCGAGCAGCTCCCGGATATCCCGGCCTTTCAACCGGTCCGCGGCCTCTCTGCCCATGTCCAAGGAACGGGACAGATAATATCCGTACTTGTCGGGCGCGATTTTATGAAAAACCGGATCCCGCTCCAGCTCGGCCAAAGCCAGCACCTCATCGCTAAGCCCCAAGCCGCGGATCTTGAAGACTTGTTCCTTATTTCGTACCCCCGTCATGGCTCCATCAGCTCCCTTCCGCTTCCGGTTATTGATACGCTACCGCAAGCCAAAATTCCTCATCACCCAGCATTTCCGTCTCCATATCCAAAATGGACAACATTTGCTCCTTTGTCTGCATTCCGGTCAGATCGAGCATTTTTTCCCGGAAAAATAAGAATACCTTCGGAATTGTCGCATTTGCATCCGAATAAATCGTGTGGTCATCCAGGAAAGCCACAAAGGCATCATGCCGCTGCTTCTTGGCAAACTGACCGTAATGAACCCCGGCCTGCTTGAACCGGACCACGCCCTCCCTGTCTACCACGCTGACGGAAGTACGCTTCTTCTTCAGCAAGCCGAAGAAGGATTTGCGAATTTCCTCGCTGGCGAACAAATGCCAGCGGCCCGTTTGGGCAGACAGGACCATCGATTCGAGCGGCGCGTCCACAGAGCTCGCCGCAATACTTCGCATTTCCTCTTCCGTCAAAGCCGCCTGTCCCAAATCCTTGGACCGGAGCTCGGTTGAACCGGTAGCGATCGCTCGCAAAATGTTCTTCTGATTATCGATCTCGATCATGATTTCAACGGTCTCTTCGCTAGCTCCGGACTGAACAATCTTATCCATCACATCGCTGCGTATCCGCTTGATATCCGCTTCGGTCGGGTTGATGACCGTCCGTTCGATCTGCTCCTTGACCATAGCTAGGGCTACCCCAATCGTCGAGATAAACGGCGCATTCTTGGCGATCTGCCATTTCATTTGTTCTTTCTCGGCCATGGCAGGTATCAGGACGGCGCCGCTGCCGCCTCCGCCGACCAGAGTGACGAAAGAACGGTCGAGCTCGTAATCGGCAATCATTTCATTAACCGTCTTCATTGTCTTCTCGATGGCGATATCCATCACCTGGCGGGCCGCCGACTCTCCGGACATTCCCAGATGCGCGCCCAAAGCGTCCCACGCCAATTCCGCGCTTTGCTTCCCGGCGTACGCATAGTCGCCTTCCGGCACGTAGCCGAGCAGGTTGGCCGCCCCCGCCAGCGTAAAGGAAAACTCCCCGCCGCTCCCCCGGACAATGGCATATTCGGCGGCGTCACCTTCGCGCGGACTGATGAACAGAACTTGTGCATCCTTCAATTCGCCCGGATCGGCGAAGCACTCATAGGCCTTCCCGGCAATATGGGCACTCCGCGGGCCGACGTCGACGATCTTGCCGCCTGACACGCGAATCATACTGCCGCCCGCTATGCCCAAGGTCCGGACATCCAGGGACTGCAGGTAGGTGCGGTGTCCCCCGACCTGCGCGTTTTGGATCATGACCTTGCCGTTTTTGATAACCGAGATATCCACGCTCGTTCCTCCGACTTCAAAAAAGATGCCGTCGGATATTTTCTCATACATCAGTGCCCCCGCGACGCCGGCGGCCAGCCCCGAGAGCATCGTCAGGATCGGACGCTTCCGCACCTCGTCGATGCTCATGACCCCGCCGTCGCAGCGCATGATCATCAGCTGCGAGGAGATGTTCGCGTTCTTGACCGACTTCTCGGTCATGTTCGCCGTCTCCATCATCTTGGGAATCAGACTGGCGTTGATTACCGCCGTTCTTGTCCGCGTCCGAAGACCGTATAACTGGGAGATTTCATGTCCGCCGGTCGCGAACACGCCGCGCCGGTTCGCCGCTTCGACGACGCGCAGTTCACTCGTCGGATCATCCACGCTGTAGGCTTCCGAAGCTACGATGACTTCGGCCCCTTGAGAAAGCAGATCCTCCAAGCCCTGCTCCACGGCTTCATCCTTCAAGTTTTTGGAGTCCTGGTACGTATGGTAGGTCTGCAGGTTTTTACCTGGCGCCAGTTCGATCTGTCCCGGATTGGACTCGCTGCGCGCGCTCAATCCGTCCATTCCCGCCCCCATGCCGAGGATGCCGACTCTGGCGACATCCCCTTCCAGCAGAGCGTTGGTCGCCTGCGTCGTCCCATGGGCGATGAAAGTTACATCCTCCGGAGCAATGCCATTACTCTCCAAGATGGTTTGCAGAATCTGTACAATTCCCTTCGCCACACCGTCCTCATCGTGATGGGTGGTCGGAATTTTCATTTTTTCGATGATCTCAAACGTTTCATTATCCAGCACGACCGCATCCGTAAACGTACCGCCGACATCAATGCCAACCCTTACTTTTCGACCCATTTCATATCTCCCTCCTATCTCTCTATATCCATGGCGTCTTTATTCTAAAAAACTACGAACGAGCCCCACACCATGGAGATCAACACGGCTGCAACCATCCAGGGCAGAGTCCGCTTCAAAATTTCGTTAATGTCACTCTTCGTAAAATCGGCCACCCAAACATTGTGGGAGTTGGTCGGATCGGAAACGGACTGCACATTGCTGACTACCCGAAGCGCCAGCATAGCAGCGATCGGCGTCATGCCCGCCCCTACGAACAGAGCGGCGATCCCGCTACCCAGGCCCCACACGTTAAGCGGACCGCGGTAAATTGCCAGCGGCGACAAAATCGTAAAGAACAGGATGTACATCCACGGGCTGTTCGGCAGCACCGATTCGATGACCGGCGAAATGATCGCCGTAACCTGAGGCGCCATAACCGCATTGACCAGCATACCGATCCCAATCATCAGCCCCAAGGCTCCGGCCACATCCTGAATCCCCTCCACCAGGGAGCTGGAAAGCACATGTACCGGACGTTTCGGCCAGGACAGCAGCAACGTGGCAACCGCACCGATGATGACGGCAGGCACGATGTCCATTTTAAAGGCAAAAACCATAATTACAGGAACCAATGGGCTGATCAGAGCGATGGTTGGCACTTTTCGACCTCCTTCAGGAGTCGGAGAAGTAGCCGGCATGGCCCATGCTTTGCGTCCGCGTCCATCGCGGCGGGCATAAAACACGATCATGATCATGCTGATTACGATAAGCGGTAAAGCGGCGATCAAAGTATAGTCAGCAACGGTGGAAACCGGCAGACCCATGACATCCACGTAAACCGCCCAGTTGGAAACGTTGAACAGTACCCCGACGCCTACGGAAGTCAGCAGAACGACGGAGGCAAGAAATTGACTAATTCCGGCGGTCAGCATAATCGGGATAATGATCGTCCCTACGAGAATAACCATTCCGAGACCGCTTGCCGCGGAAAAAATAACCGATGCCGTAACGAAGAACAGCAGGGCGATCAGCACCGGTTTGTCGCCGGCCAGCTCGGCAGCTTTACGGATAATAGCCTTGGTAATCCCGACTTTATTCAGGATCTGGCCGAACCAGGCGCCGAAAATCAGCCCGGCTATCGCCGTAGACAGCCGCATGGAACCTTGGGCAAGAATCGTCCCGCTAAGCGTGGCCGTATCGGGAGTACTGGAAGACCAAGGTACGCCCGCGATCAATGCAAACAGAATCGCCATACATGGCAGCGCCAGAATCGTCGGCAGCTTCCGGGTCATCATCAGCGCCGAAAAGATAAGAAATACGACTAAAATGCCAATTGCCTGTACCCACATCATTGAACTCATGGTTCAATCCCCTTTATCATTCAAATTAAGATACAACCTGTTTCTATCGATAATTCACTTGTCCAACTTAAAGCTCCAGGTACGCGCCTTGCTTTTTCAATTCGCTTTGTACCCGGGTTACGTCAACCTGCTGGACATCCAGGTTATGCAACGCTGCCTGCGCTGCGGCAACCCCTCCGGCATGCCCGATGGCGCCGGTCGTTGGCGTTGTTCTGACGGCGGCCTGGGCTTCGAAAGTGGCGGACAGGCAACGGCCGATAACGATAACATTTTTGATAGTCGGCGTAATCAGGCAACGGTAAGGAATGCTGTACATGCCGCCCCATTCCAGCTTTTCATGCTTCGTTCCTTCACCGTCGGGACTGTGGATATCGATCGGATAGCCGGAATGGGCAATCGTATCCTCAAACTTCGTCTGCGACAGAATATCTTGCGCCGTCAAAGTATAGAGGCCGATGATTTGTCGTGATCCGCGCACGCCGATCGCTGGGCCGGTAGATTCCACGACAGCGTTTTCAAAACCGGGAACGTATTTTTTCATAAAACGCTCCAATTCCCTGCATTGCTTGCGACCTTCCGTCTCGGCCCGGCTCAAGCTCCATGCATCCGTACCGTCATGTCCGAGAATCCGCGTCGTGTTCATGATCACCTCGCCCGGCGTATTGGTTTCGAAGAAGAGAATATCCTCCCGCGGAATGGAAATCTCGCCGTTCTCCTTCGCTTTCTTGAACAGACTGACAAAGCCGGCGGTCGACAGCCGCGGAGCTTTCTCAATGATCGAGGTGTCACCATTGTAAAGCGGAAAATCCTCCGGATGGGCATGGATATAAGCCTTCACTTTAGGAATATCGACGTTAATCATCTTCATCTTCAAGGTCATCGGCTGGGTCGCCCCATCGCTTTCGCGTCCTTTCGTGAAAGGAGCCCCCGCACGAACGGACAGGTCGCCGTCCCCCGTACCGTCGATGAAGACTTTGGCGGACAGCTTGCTCAACCCGGACTTGTTGCAAACCGTAATTCCGGTAATCCGCTGGTCCTCCGTATGCACCTCAGCCAGCATCGTGTGGTACAGAATCTGTCCCCCATTCTCCAGGATCATGGATTCCAGTTCTACCTTCATAGCCTCGGCATCGAACGGAGTCACCGAGTACGTGAACCCGACCGTATCAAAAATATGCCCCGGCGATTTGCCGATCCCTTTCAGCCTTTCGATCAATTCATCCGTAAATCCCTGAATAGCCTGCTTCTCCCCGGCATGAAAAGTCATCATCGGGCCGACTCCATTGGCGGTCAAAGTACCGCCCAGATAGCCCTGCTGCTCCACGATCAGCGTCTTTGCGCCCGACTTGGCGGCCGCCACTGCGGCCATCGTACCGGAAATGCCGCCGCCCATTACTATGACGTCAAACGACTCCATCTTGGCAATTCCTCCTCAGTATGTGGTTTGCTGTTTCTTGAGTTCTAAAGTAGCAGAATAATTCCAGCTTGTAAATGATTATGTTTATTTTTTTCTAAATATCCGTTAAATTAGAAAATTATTTTCTTTACATGTTTGTTTAATGATTTTATACTTTGAAATATCTAGTTGTATGCGCTTTATATATTTTTAAAGACTATATTTATTAAAGGAGTCAAAAGAGAATATGGAGAAAATACTGGAACAGTTGAAAGGACAACTGATCGTATCCTGTCAAGCTTATCCGGGAGAAGCGCTGTACGGAAGCCATATCATGACAGCCATGGCGATTGCCGCCAAGGACGGAGGAGCTGCGGCCATCCGGGCCAATTCGCCGCAGGATGTGGCTGCTATTAAAGAAGGCTGCGGATTGCCGGTCATCGGCATCTGGAAACGGGACTATCCCGGCTCGGACGTTTACATTACCCCGTGCCTGTCCGATGCGGAGTTGTTGTTTGCTGCGGGCGCCGATATCGTCGCCGTAGATGCTACAGAGCGGGTGCGGCCTAATGGAGAGACCTTGGAAACGTTGGTGTCCGGCGTCCGAAAGCAGCCCGGCCGGTTACTGATGGCCGATGTCTCAACCTTGGAGGAAGGAATCGCCGCCGCCGCGCTGGGATTTGATCTGATCTCAACGACCTTGTCCGGCTATACCCCTTACAGCCCGCAGAGCGAAGCCCCTGACTTCCATTTGTTGAAGGAGCTGGCCGCCGCCGTGCAGGTACCGGTCATTGCCGAGGGGCGGATTCAGAATCCGGAACAGGCCGCCGAAGCGCTGCAGGCGGGTGCCTTCGCTGTCGTCGTTGGAACGGTGATTACCCGTCCACATTCGGTGACGGAACAATTCGTCCGTACGATCCGGGGGGCCGAATCAGCAGGTAATGCCCGATGAACCGGATCAGAGGCGCCATCGGCATCGATCTCGGCGGCACCGGCATCAAATCGGCGCTAGTCGGCGCGGACGGCAGCGTCAGACACTTCCGCACTACGCCGACAGAGGCCTCGCGGGGCCGAGATGCCCTCCTTGTCAAACTGTACGACATAATCGAGGAGCACCGGCGGACCGCTGAACAGGAAGGAATGCAACTGCTCGGCATAGGCATAGGAACCGCCGGTTCGGTCGACCGCTCAGGCACGGTTTCCTATGCGACGGAGCATCTGCCCGGCTGGACAGGAACTCCACTAAGGCAACTGCTGGAGCAGGAGTCCGGGCTCCAGGTCACCGTGATGAACGATGTCCATGCCATCGCGTTGGGTGAACAATGGAAAGGAGCGGCTCAGGCCATTCCCGATTTTTCATGCGTTGCTATAGGTACGGGAATTGGAGGATGCATCGTCAAAGGCGGCACGATCGAAGGAGGAGACGACGGTTATGCCGGCGCCTTCGGTCACCATATCGTCGCCATGGGCGGCCTTCCATGCACTTGCGGCAATCGGGGCTGTTGGGAGAACTACGCTTCCGTGACCGGGCTTAAGAATCTGATGCGCAAACATGAAGCCCCGGATTCCTGGGTTCAGGATCCGAGGGAGCTGTTCGCGGCAGCCCGCGGCGGGGATGCTCGGTCACTGGATCTTATCGGCCAGTATTCGGAAATCATCGCCATCGGTCTCTCCAATCTGGCACACATTCTTAACTGCCGCCGCTTTCTCCTCGCTGGAGCTATTACCGCTCAGGGAGACTTCCTGTTGGACAGAATCGGCGAGCATTTGCGCCGCATAGTCATGCCCGTCTACTGGGGCGACGGAATTCTCCTTCATGCCGCCGTGTTAGGTGAGCATGCCGGGGTCGTCGGTGCAGCATCTTCCGTAGCGGGTATGAGAAATTAAATAGCTTCCCATGACATAAAAGCCGGCAAGGTGTATCCCTGCCGGCCTTCTGTCATATTATTTTGATTGTTCTTCTTCGTAAACTACTACGGAACCGGATTCCGCTTCCCATTTCACCTCTGCCCCCAGAGCTTCACTTACGAAACGGGCCGGGACCAGCGTGGTGCCCTTTACAGTCGTTGAGGGAACTCCCAATTGCTTTTTCTCCCCGTTGACAAGCGCCGTTTTGCTGCCGAGTATCAGCTTAATGGTGATGTCTTCCTTTGTAATCGTGATTGTTTTCGTTTTCTCGTTCCAGTTTACTTCCGCCTGGAGCGCTTCTGCAATGGTTCTGAACGGCACCAGCGTATTCCCGTCTTGCACTACCGGAGGCACCGCCAAGGCCGACTCTTCTCCGTTTACAAACAGCTTCACGCCATGTTTGCCGAGCTTTTTATAATACTTGCCAAGCTGCTTGTATCCATCGAGGTTTTTCACATTCGCTTTAATGGCTTCCTTCTGGACGTAGACCGCATCCGTTACGCTTCCTTGCTTGTCCAACAGATCTGCGGCTTCGGATAATGCAGCTTCGGCCTCGATGATCGCCTCCAGCTCGGTTCTCATTTCATCGGTCAAATGCGCGTCGTATTTACTCAGCAAAATCTCGGCAACCACCGCGCCGGCAGGCTTATCCTTAACATTTTCAATCGCGTGCAATAACCCCTTATATCCTTGAGGCCCCCGCTTGTTATCTGTATATGTCGCATCGGTAACGGTAACTTTTTCTTTTTCCTTTTCTTTTTCTTTCGCTTTCTGCTGCTTTTGATTTTCGGAATTATTGATTTTTTCCGTTTTGTCATTTACCGGTTTACCGCTAGGTTTGTTTTGCTTCGAAACCTCCTCTTTTTTGTCCGGTTTGGCTCCCTTGTTGTCGTTTTTGGCAAAGACCGGACTGCCGACCAAACTTATAGCCAGGATGCAAGTCAGAGCGATGACCCACGTTTTCTTTTTCATTAATCCGCCTCCTTAATCTGTCTTAAATTCAATATCGGCATCACGTTTATTATGTTTAGTTGAAAAATATGGTATCGGTGCAAAAAGCCCCGCCATCAGGATAATCCCTGACAGCGGGGCTGCGCTCAATTGATTTTACTTTGTCAGTTCCAGGAATAGCTTCACATCTTCCACGACTACAGACACGGCTTCACGCCAAAAATCAGGCTTTTTCAGGTCTGCATTCAGATGTTTAGCCGCCAATTCTTCAACGGTCATCCGGCCGGTATCCATCAACAGCGCGTCATATTTGTCGGCAAAACCGGCTCCTTCGCGAGCGGCAAGCGCATAGATTCCGGTACTGAACAGGTATCCGAATGTATACGGGAAGTTGTAGAACGGAACACCCGTAATATAGAAATGCAGCTTGGAAGCCCAGAAATGCGGGTGATATTCCCCTAATGCTCCGCGGAACGCTTCCCGCTGCGCTTCTTCCATTAATGTGCACAATTCCGACGCTTCCAGCAATCCCTGCTTGCGCTTCTCATAGAACCGCGTTTCAAACAGGAAGCGGGCATGGATATTCATGAAGAAGGCGATGCCGCTTTGAATTTTGTCCGCCAAAAGGCTGATTTTTTCCTTTTCACTGGCCGCATTCCGGACCAGGGCGTCCGCCACGATCATTTCCGCAAAGGTGGAAGCCGTTTCGGCTACATTCATGGCATAGTCCTGATTGAATTGCGGAAGCTCATCCATCAAATATTGATGATAAGCGTGACCAAGCTCGTGCGCCAGCGTCGCCATGTTCGAAACCGTGCCCCCGAAGGTCATGAATATCCGGGTTTCCTTGCTCACCGGCAGAGAAGTACAGAACCCGCCCGGACGTTTACCGGGACGATCCTCCGCTTCGATCCAGCCTTCGTTAAAGGCCTGCACCGCAAAATCCGCCAGCTTCGGACTGAAGTTCCGGAATTGCTTGACGATTTCGGCTGCTGCCTCGTCATAGGTGATTTTCCCCGTAACCTCGCCCAGCGGGGCATCCACATCGCTCCAATTCAGCTTTTCCAGGCCTAACAGCGTTGCCTTCCGTTCCAAATAAGAGACGAAGATCGGTTTGCTTTCCTCAATCACCTGCCACATCGTATCCAGCGTTTCACGGGACATCCGGTTAATATCAAGCGGCTCCTTCAAGACATCTTCCCAACCGCGCTTATCGTATACTTTCAACCGGAACCCGGCTAACCGGTTCAAGGTGTCCGCAGCATAATCGGCAACCCCGCCCCAAGCCTCTTCCCATTTGCGGAATGTCGTATCCCGGACGCTCCGGTCAGGATCGTCAAGCTTGTTCGCCGCTTGGCCAACAGAAAGAGTCATGGTTTCTCCATTGTCATCGGTATAGGGAACGCCTACCTTGGCGACGATCGTATCGTAATGCTGACCCCAGCCATGATAGCCATCCACGGCAAGGTCCGAGACCAAGCTCTCCAGATCAGGCGATAACTTTTCTTTTGCCGCATGCCGCTTTTCACTTAACACAAACGAGATCGGCGAAATTTCGGGACGTGCCATCCATGCTTCCCACACGGAATCTTCCGTCATCTGAAGTATATTTTGAAACAGCGTCATCACAGTTTCGTACTTCGCTCGAAGCGCGGTCACTTTGGATTCAAGATGCACTGCTTTTTTGTCATGCTGGTCCTGTGCAGTCAAACACTCCACAAAACCCGAAGCTTCCAAAATGCGACGGGAAGCGCTCTGCATGCCTTCGATCATGTCGTCGAAGCGGCCGGTATCCTCCGCATGTTTAGGAGCCTCGGCCCCTTTCAGACCTTCATTCAACGAGGAAAGATCTTCCTCCAACTGGTCAAGGAAGGACCGGAAAGCCTCTGAGGAAGAACCTCCCGTAAAAATCTTTTCAAGATCCCATGTCGGCGTAACCGGATTGCTTAATTGTTCCATCGCTATATTCATCCTTTCTTGTCCCCCGTATTGATCCCGGGCGGAATAAAAGTGTATAACTATAAGTACATATTTGCCCATTTGAGCTGTTCGACAACGGGGCGTATACTAAGTAACACATTTAGGAGGTAATTTTATTATGAAGCCATTGCAAATCTCGCCGGAAACCGCAATCAAGCTGGCTGCCGAACTGAAGGTGCCAATCGAGCATCTTATGCATATGCCGCAACATATATTACTGCAAAAAATCGCGGAGCTAGCCACGAAGGAAGCCGCTGGCCAGCAGGCCGACAAACCGGATCAGTCATCATGATTCCTTTTGAGAAGACGCTGCCCTACGACATCATCATGAAAGATGTCTATGTACTCGAATGCCCGTTCTGCGGAACAAACAATGTCCTGCTTCCCCTTAAGCCGCGCGATATTATTCAGGTCCATGAGGGAAAAAAGAAGCTGCTTGTCTTCCCATGCTGCGGAAACAAAGTCATGCTCTTGGACAGCGATAATGATTATTTGCTGACAGACACCGTTCTACGTTAAGAAATGTAAAACAGCGGGGTTACATTAACCCCGCATTTCCTCCGGCAATTCCTGCCCACCGTTCAGCATTTCCTCGCGAAGCAAAGCCCACTGTTCCCGGCAGGCCCGAATCATGGCCGCGTCCATAATCCGCTTGTCATTGATGACGCGGGAGAACCATTTCACCGCATCGTTGTTATTCCCCGTCCGGCGATGAAGCTCACCGATCAGGTACATCAGTCGGGCATCGCTGCCTTGCATATCCTCATTTTCATAAACCCGGATATAGGAGTCCAGGGAATATTTCAGAAACCGCTGCTCCTGCTCCTTGTTGTCCTGATACCTGTACAGCCAGGCAATATGATGCAGCAGGCTCGCGACGATCCGATCCTTTTCCCCGATCGTTTGAGCGCATAACAATCCCAATTTGTACGTTTCGAGGGCCGTATTCCAATCGCGATATCCGCCGAAATCACGTTGTACGAACCGTTTTCCGATGACTTCCTGGAACCGGCTCCGCTGCATATCGTTAATTTTTGGATTGAAATTTTCCGTCGATGCGAATCCGCAGGAAGGACAAATCCGCACTACATAATAATCCGGATTCTCCGCCCGGTAATATCCGCAAAAATCCGTATCCGTCCGTATAGCCCGTTTAAAGCTCTGACGCACACGTGAGGTTGAGAAAACGGCTTCGCAATGGCTGCATGTCACCTTGATCTGGTAAAGAGGTTCTAATTCCACAGGATTAACTTCCTTTCGTATCCGTCTAAAATAAGTGCGCGTTATTCCTCTGTTGTATTGACGAAATGAAAAGCTGGGCCCGACAAACGTTTAAGTACGAATTCCCGCAGCGGCTCCTCGACCCCTATCTCCTCCAGAGCATTACGCATGCATCCAAGCCAGGCCTCCGCCCGTTCCGGCGTGACCGGGAAAGGGAGATGACGAGCCCGCATCATCGGATGACCGTATGCATCGGAGTATAGGGACGGCCCCCCGAAAAATTGCGACAGAAACATATACTGCTTCTCCATCACCGGATAAATATCATCGGGAAAAAGCGGACCGAGCAGAGGATTCTCCTGCACTTTCGGATAGAACGCCTCCACCAGCCGCCGGATGGTATCAGCTCCGCCCAAATTATCGTAAATGCTTAAACTTGGATTCAATATATCTCCATCTTTCATACGAATTATTAAAAAAAGTTTATACTGTCCTTATTATACCAAACTTATGGCAAAAAAAAATAAAAGCTCCGAAACGGAGCTTCTACGTATAAGTGACCTCTTGAGCAGAGGAATGTCTAGTAACTGCGCCAATCCTCTTCACCGGAACGGACTAGAGAGGCGCGAATGACGTATACAAAGGCGCAAACGAGAACACCGGCGACAAAGCTCATCTTCAACACTCCATCCATGTTCGACTTTATAGGCACATTTTAACATAAAGAAACGAAAAATACAGCCTCTTTTTGTAATCGCTTTCTTTGTTTTTTGGTGCTGTTTGTCCCTTCGAATACATACACTTCACTAAGATCCTAGTGGAGGCGTTACTAATGAATTTAAAGCGATGGAGCACTCTATCCTTGATCGCCGCAACGCTGTTTATGGCGGTGCTTATGCTAGCGTTCCCTCGCGCTTCGTGGGAAGCCGGAATAAGAGGGCTCGCCATTTGGTGGGACGTGCTGTTTCCGTCCCTTTTTCCATTCTTCGTCATTTCTGAGGTCATGCTTGGCTTCGGAATCGTGCATTTTCTCGGCAAGCTGCTGGATCCGCTGATGAAGCCGCTGTTCCGTATTCCTGGAAGCGGCGGATTTGTGGCCGCCATGGGTTTTGCCTCCGGCTATCCCGTCAGTGCCAAGTTGGCTACCAAACTAAGAGAACAGCGGCTCGTTAGCCGTGAAGAGGGAGAGCGCCTCGTCGCTTTCACAACCTCTTCGGACCCTATTTTTTTGATCGGCGCCGTGTCGGTCGGCTTTTTTGGCAACCCTAAACTGGCCGGCATCCTAGCCATTTCCCATTATGGCAGCGCGTTGCTGCTAGGGGTGCTGATGCGCTTTTACGGGACCCAAGGCGGAGGAGGCAACCAAGAGCAGCCCTCTTCAAAGTCACCCCGCCCCTCATTCAGTCTCCGGATTGCGCTAAAGGCGATGCATGAAGCAAGGCTGCAGGACGGGCGCAGTCTTGGCGAATTGCTAAGACAAGCCGTCGGTTCTTCCCTGCAGCTCATGACCGTTGTCGGCGGATTGGTCGTCTTTTTCTCCGTCGTCCTGGAGGTATTAACGGCCTCCCATGTCATGAACGCATTGTATTCCGGCGTCCGGCTGCTGCTCCCGGCTGTTGCCCTGCCCTCCGATCTCGCAGAGCCGCTGGTCGGCGGGATGTTTGAAGTAACGCTCGGCGCCAAGGCAGCGGCGGCTCCGGCGGGAGTTCCGCTTATGTTCAAGGCTGCGGCCGCCGCCTTTATTCTGTCCTGGGGCGGACTGTCGGTCCATGCCCAGGTGGCCAGCATCTTGAACGGAGCGGATCTTCGCTATTTGCCATTCCTAATCGCCCGCCTGATTCATGCCGTTTTGTCCGCAGTTCTTCTGCTTCTGATATGGAACCCCCTGATGGGCCATCTCCCCGCCTTTTTCCCGCTAACTTCAGAAACAGGGACGATATTCTTCGGATGGGGAGGCGTTCCGAAAATGATTTCACTGATGGTGGTCCTCATCGCCTCACTCGTTATTGTCTCGCTGCTTGCCGGAATCATTCACCGGATCGTGCCGGGAATAGGGAAGCGGGCTGGAAAATGAAACGTTGTGTTCTGTTTCGGAATTGATTATGATCGTTACAAAAGGAAAAATAAAGGAGTCTGTCATCTTGAGATATTACGTTCTGGACCGCGGAGATCAGTTGTCCGTTGACTTAAGCGAATCCTTCCATAAAATGGCGTCCGAGCAAGGACTGCAACTGGATGCCGAATCTCCGGATATCGTCGTATCGATCGGCGGTGATGGCACGATGCTTCATGCCTTTCATACTTTCATCGACCGGATTCCTTCAATCGCCTTTGTAGGCGTTCATACCGGACATCTCGGCTTCTATGCCGACTGGAAAGCGGATGAAATTCCCGAATTGATCCGGATGATGAGCAGCCATAAAGATGAAGGGATGCTAAAGCCCCGGATTGTCCGTTATCCGCTCGTAGATTTGGAAATTCGCAAAAAATCGGGAACTTCATCTTATATATGCTTAAATGAGTTTACGCTCAAAAGCGTTGACGGGACCGTCGTAGCCCAGGTGGATATTAACGATCATTTGTTCGAGATGTTCCGCGGTGACGGCATTTGCGTTTCCACCCCATCCGGCAGCACGGCCTATAACAAAAGTCTGGGGGGAGCCATGATCCACCCTTCCATCGAGGCTCTGCAAATCTCGGAAATCGCTTCGATCAATAACCGGGTTTTCCGGACCATGGGATCCGCTCTGGTGCTGCCGAAGCATCATCATTGCGATATTTATTCCAGAAAAGAGCAGAACCTGCTGCTTACTGTAGACCACATTAATTTGCCTATGGATGATCTGATTTCCGTTCGCTGCCAGGTGGCCGCACAAAAAATCAGCTTCGTGCGTTATCGGCCGTTCCCTTTCTGGAACCGGGTCCGGAACGCTTTCCTGGGCTAACACTTTTTTAGCAAAGGATAATCATTTATGAAATTGAACAAGTTTTACCGCAAAGCCCTCATTCCGCTGCTGGCGATTCCGTTGCTGGGCCTTCCCCAAGCGGCGGGCGCAGCGGCGGACAGCGCAAAAGCCGCCGAAGAGGCGGGGCAAACCTCCGAGATGGAGATTATTCAAGAAGTGCTTAATTATTTGGACGCTTATAATATCGAGGGAGCAGACAGGGAGTTATTTCTCGAGAACGCGATCCGGGGAATGGTTTACACCTTGGATGATCCTTACAGCGATTATTACACCGCTGAAGAATTGGCGGAATTCGAAGACAGCGTGAATCAGGAATTCGTCGGCATTGGAGTAACACTCCGGTTTACCGGGAACAAGCTGTATATAACCGATGTGCTGCCCGGTTCCCCAGCCGGTTCCGCGGGGCTGAAGAAGGGAGATATCATTGCCAAGGTTGACGGGGAACCGGTCAAAACCGGCGAGGATATTCTTCGGATACAGGGTGAAGAGAATACGAAAGTGCTTTTGGGTATAACCCGCGGCAACCAGAACCTCTCGCTCTCCGTCAAGCGGTCCCATTTCTCGCTTCCTTCCGTTACGGGAAGCTACATTCCTTCGGGCAGGATCGGATATATCACCTTATCCTCCTTCTCCGAGAATGCGGACAAGGAATTTGCAGCCGAGCTGGACAAGCTCCGCAAGGCGGGGATGAGATCGATGGTGCTGGATCTCCGGGACAATCTTGGCGGATACGTGGATTCGGCGGCCAACATCGCCAAGTATTTTATGAAGAGCGGTACATTAATGTATACGTCCGGACAAAACGGTGAACTCGAAGCGGTGACCATTTCCGGCGGACAAGATATCGGAATGCCGGTTGTCATTTTAACTAACGAATTGACCGCCAGCGCCTCCGAGATATTAACAGGTGCCCTGCATGATAATGGGATTGCAACAGTTGTAGGGACTCAAACCTATGGAAAAGCACGAATTCAAAACGTCTTTACGCTCTCCAACGGCAGCTCCCTGAAGCTTACGGTTCAGCGGTACTTTACGCCGAAGCGGGAGGACTTCAATCATGTCGGCCTTAAGCCGGACATCGAAGTGATGAATAACGCTACAGCCCAGTTGATCACAGCCTTGAACAAGGCGGGAGCAAGAACCATTGAACTAAGCGGTAATGCTTCTTCACTAACTATTAACGGCGTGGCTTTTAGCGGTTATGTCGATACCTTGCAAAGCGGCGACAAACTCTATGTCCCTTCCCGTATTCTTGCAGCGCTGCTCAAAGGCGACGTAGCGTGGAGTGCTTCCACCCAGAAGCTGACCGTCACGAATGCCGCCGGCAGCAAGGCCGGGTTTACGATCGCGGCGAAAACCGCCAAAATGATCGATGGGGAAACCTATGTGGAAATTCATGAGTTCCAGAAGAAGTTCCCTGACATCAAATGGAGCTTCAAGCAAGGCACGCTTCACTTATCCAAATAAACTTATCGCATCGTCATCGCAATTATAAGCATCATTCTTGGAACCTGGGACCACTGGCCTCGGGTTCTTTTTATTTCCTTTTGTTCTAACTTAGAACCTTCAAAACCTTCATTCATTGCGGTGATCTAACAATCTAACATGCTAACGGACATGAGGGCCGCTAACTGCCCCAAATTTTACTTTTCTAGACGCTAACAGACATGAGAGACGCTATTAGCCACTGTTTCATTCAAAAAGTCACTTTTTCTACACTTTAACGCCCCTGGTGTCCGTTAGATTTTCAAACCGCCTGTTTGACCGCAAATAACGGCCACCATGGCCGTTAAATCTCCAGAGAGTTGTTCTGCTCCGCTGGAAATCATAACCACCCGTCCAACGGGTGGTTTGCTCTTGGGGTATAACCCCCTGTTGCCAAACTGCGCCTAAAGACGCTAGCCTGACAATAAAATTGTTCAGGCTCAGTGTTTTTGTCACTTTCACTT
>NZ_JAGQEH010000023.1:0-49311 GCF_018101095.1 Paenibacillus sp. Marseille-P2973 | reverse complement strand
CTTGAACCGTTTGGTGGCGATGGCGGAGGGGTTCCACACGTACCCATCCCGAACACGACCGTTAAGCCCTCCAGCGCCGATGGTACTTGGACCGAAGGGTCCTGGGAGAGTAGGACGCCGCCAAGCATAATATTCCCTGATAGCTCAGTTGGTAGAGCACTCGACTGTTAATCGAGTTGTCACAGGTTCGAGTCCTGTTCGGGGAGCCATTTGCTCTCATAGCTCAGTAGGTAGAGTGCATCCATGGTAAGGATGAGGTCACCGGTTCGATCCCGGTTGAGAGCTCCACTTTTTTTACTGGATGGCCCGTTGGTCAAGGGGTTAAGACACCTCCCTTTCACGGAGGTAACAGGGGTTCGAATCCCCTACGGGTCACCATCTTTCTGAAACCTACATATGGAGGCTTAGCTCAGCTGGGAGAGCATCTGCCTTACAAGCAGAGGGTCGGGGGTTCGATCCCCTCAGCCTCCACCATGATTGTTTTGTTGGGGATTAGCCAAGCGGTAAGGCAACGGACTTTGACTCCGTCATCCATAGGTTCGAATCCTATATCCCCAGCCATTTCATTCATGAGCCATTAGCTCAGTTGGTAGAGCACCTGACTTTTAATCAGGGTGTCGAAGGTTCGAGTCCTTCATGGCTCACTTTTCACAGTGCGCGTGTGGCGGAATTGGCAGACGCACTAGACTTAGGATCTAGCGTCTTTGACGTGGGGGTTCAAGTCCCTCCACGCGCACCATCTTTGCGGACGTGGCTCAGCGGTAGAGCATCGCCTTGCCAAGGCGAGGGTCGCGGGTTCGATTCCCGTCGTCCGCTCCATAATACGCGCCCTTAGCTCAGCTGGATAGAGCGTTTGACTACGAATCAAAAGGTCAGGAGTTCGAATCTCTTAGGGCGCGCCACTTTAACTTCATAATGGTTCACCATCTTATTTCGGGACGTAGCTCAGCTTGGTAGAGCACCTGGTTTGGGACCAGGGGGTCGCATGTTCAAATCGTGTCGTCCCGACCATTATAAGGTGCGGGTGTAGTTCAATGGTAGAACTCCAGCCTTCCAAGCTGGTAGCGTGGGTTCGATTCCCATCACCCGCTCCATACATAACAGCAACATCATCAGTCGGATGATGTTTTTTGTTATAATCGAAGGTTTTTTTTAACCTTGCATTTTATTGCTTCACCGTGTTAGGGTAGTTATAGAGATACTATGACGGGTAACAATTGTGTTACTGATTCCGATGGAGCAATCGAAGTAAACAAAGCCTGTATTAGGGCGCTTCCCAGGCGGGAGGCCGCTCTTATTGTTTAAAGAGGACTACCGTATCCTTAAAATTCCTTACAAATAAAGTGAAGATTTTCAGGGAAGTTTATTGTATTATGGTAGGAAGGCTTTTAGAGAAGGAATAGGGATGAAATGGGGGAGAAATATGACGGAATTAACGCTAGCTGCCGGCAAAACCAACTCGAACAACCTTCTTCGGCGAGATATACGTTTTTTGGGCAATATTCTAGGAGAGGTCCTTGTCCATCAAGGCGGTAATGAACTCTTGGATATTGTCGAGAAGATTCGTGAAGCCAGTAAGTCGTTGCGGGCTGTGTTCTTGCCGGAATTGCATGAAGAGTTCAAGGGAATGATTAATTCCTTGGAGCCAGAAATTCGACACCAGGTCATCCGGGCATTCGCTATTTACTTTCAATTGGTCAATATTGCGGAACAGAACCATCGGATTCGCCGCAAAAGAGATTATGAGCGTTCCGCAGGGGAAGCGGTACAAACCGGTACGATCGAAGCTGCGGTAAGAGACCTGAAGGAACAAGGCTTTAATTTCAGCGAAGCTCAAGAAATTTTGGAGAGCATGTCTTTGGAACTCGTGATGACGGCTCACCCGACAGAAGCGATGCGCCGCGCTATTCTTGATATCCATAAAAGGATCGCTGATGATGTCGCTCAGCTCGATAACCCGACGCTGACTTTCCGGGAACGGGAGCAGCTCAGAGAGAAGCTGTTGAATGAGGTCATTACACTCTGGCAGACCGACGAGCTGCGGGATCGCAAACCGACGGTTCTCGATGAAGTGAGAAATGGGATGTATTATTTTCACGAGACTTTGTTCCATGTACTTCCTGAGGTTTATCAAGAACTGGAGCGTTGTCTAAGCAAATACTATCCAGAGCATTTGTGGCATGTTCCTACCTACCTGCGCTTCGGCTCATGGATCGGTGGCGACCGGGACGGAAACCCTTCCGTAACCGCCAATGTAACTTGGGAGACGCTTAAAATGCAGCGTAAGCTGGCAATCCGCGAATATCAGGGATTGTTGTCGGAGCTGTTTAAATACCTTAGCTTCAGCACCAGCATCGTTGACGTCACGGAGGAACTTCTGGCCTCGATTCAGAAGGACCGCCTGCAGGTGACGCTGAATAAAACGCCGCACTGGCGCAATGAGAAGGAACCATACCGCATTAAGCTGACTTATATGACAGAGAAGCTCCATAATGTACTGGACGATTCGAAAAAGGACTCCCACGATCGTTACGACAACGTAAACGGCCTGATCGAGGATTTGAGAATCATCGACCGGAGCTTGCGTCACCACTATGCGGATTACGTTGCGGATACGCATATCAAAAAAATGATGCGCCAAGTGGAGCTGTTCGGATTCCATACGGCTACACTGGATATTCGTCAGCATAGCAAGGAACACGAAAATGCCATGACGGAAGTTCTGGCTCATATGAATATCGTAAGCAATTATGCCGAACTTGAGGAAGAGGAAAAGGTAACCCTTCTGGAGCGCCTGCTCAACGATCCGCGTCCTTTGACTTCGCCATATCAGGAATATAGTGAAAGCACGACGGAATGCCTGAATGTGTACCGTACGGTATTTGAGGCCCAAAAGGAATTCGGACCGCAATGCGTGACCAGTTATCTGATCAGTATGGCCGAAGCCGCCAGCGATATTCTGGAGGTTATGGTATTCTCCAAAGAAGTGGGCTTGTTCCGTAAAGAAGCCGACGGTACTGTAGTGTGCACATTGCAAGCCGTACCGCTCTTTGAAACGATTGATGATCTCCATGCAGCACCAGGCATCATGCACCGTTTGTTTGAAATGCCGATTTACCGTCAATCCGTAGCCGCTATGAACGACCTGCAAGAAATCATGCTTGGATATTCCGACAGCAATAAGGATGGCGGCGTGGTAACTGCAAACTGGGAACTCCGTGTCGCAATGAAACAAATTACGGCAACAGCCCAACAGTATGGCGTGAAGCTGAAGTTTTTCCATGGTCGCGGGGGTGCTCTGGGGCGCGGCGGTATGCCGCTGAACCGCAGTATTCAAGTGCAGCCGCCGGAAACCATCGGCGGAGGGATTAAGATTACCGAGCAAGGCGAGGTTATTTCTTCCCGTTACTCCCTGAAGGGTATTGCTTACCGCAGCTTGGAGACGGCGACTTCGGCGCTTATCACTTCGGCGGTTCAGGCCCGGGTTCGTCCAGCTTCCAATCCGGAAGAAGACAAATGGGATGACATCGTGGCAGGGATTTCGGAGACTTCACTCAACAAGTACCAGGATTTGGTGTTCCGCGAACCGGACTTCCTGAAGTTCTTCAGAGAATCGACACCGCTGGTGGAAGTTGGCGAGCTCAATATCGGTTCCAGACCTTCGAAACGTAAGAACAGCGATCGTTTTGAGGATTTGCGTGCGATCCCTTGGGTATTTGCCTGGACGCAGAGCCGTTACTTGTTCCCGGCCTGGTATGCGGCAGGTACAGGGCTCTACACTTATTATCAGAATAATGAGGAAAACCTGAAGGTACTTCAGGATATGTATAAGAACTCTACGTTCTTCAGATCGTTGATGGACACGTTACAGTTCGCCATTATTAAGGCGGATCTGGTCATCGCCAAAGAGTACGCTGAAATGTGCGGAGATTCGGAAGCGAAGGATCGCATCTTTGGACAAATCGAGCAAGAGTTCCATTTGACGAAAGATATGATTCTCAAAATTACGGGCGTTCCTGAGATTCTTGATGATTCCCCAGTGGTACAGGAATCGATACGGCTCCGTAATCCATACGTAGATCCACTCAGCTATCTGCAGGTTCAGTTGCTGACTGAATTACGGGCTGCTCGCGAAAAAGGACAGGACGATTCAGACCTGCTGCGCGAGGTACTGCTCACGATCAACGGAATTGCCGCCGGCCTCCGGAATACAGGCTGATACCCGGCATTTCAAACACAAGCCGCTCCGCTCCTGCAAAGGAGGAGGATGCGGCTTGTTTTTTTAATAATTTATACAACTCGCATGGGATATATATGAATGGTATTGCATTTTACATGGAGTTGAATTAACATTTGAATGAAGTGAAAGCGGCCGAATGTCACCGCAAAGTGGGCACGGGGAGCGGAAGGCCGGACAAGCAGATGTCCCGAATAAGCCCGTCCATGGATCTGGGGGAAATTATGGTGGTGGACCATTTTGAAGCGAGACTGGTAAAATTGGCCCGTAAAGGTGATCAGGGGGCATTTGCCGAACTCGTTGATTTATATAAAGATAAAATCTTTCATCTGGCGTACCGGATGTTGTCTAACCGGCATGAGGCCGAGGACATCGTTCAGGAGACGTTTCTGCGCGTGTATAAGAGTTTTCATCGCTATGACGATAAGCAGAAGTTCTCCACGTGGATTTATCGGATCGCTACGAATCTGTGCATCGACCGGCTCCGGAAGAGGAAGCCCAGTTACTATCTTGACGCGGAAATGAACGATCAGGAGGGTATGGATGGCTATACGCTGATTCCCGGGGACGAAAGAACGCCGGAAAGCGAATATTTGTTGTCGGAAACTCAGCAGACAATCCATCAGGCGATTGAAGGTTTGCCAGCTAAGTATAAGTCGGTCATCGTTCTGCGCTATTTGCAGGACCTTTCTCTGCAGGAAATCGGTGACGTTTTGGATATGCCGGTAACTACAGTGAAAACAAGAGTGCACCGGGGACGCGAATTTTTGCGTAAAAAGCTGGAGAATAAAGTTTTTTGATCTGGCGGAGGGATTTTGCGTTTTTTATGAAACGCTTTGTACCGTCAGACGTAATGTAAGATAGGACGACTATGCCAATACGGTGTATTGGTTATCCATAGATTGATACTGAAAGGATTGGCTGATATGGATTGCAAACAAGCCTCCTCATTGATGCATGATTATCTGGATGAAGATTTAACGCATGGGCAGGCCGTGGAGTTGAAGGTACATCTTAAAGACTGCTCCGCTTGCAATGAACGGTTTAAGGAGCTGGAGCAGACAGAAATGATGCTGTTTGCGACGATTAAGCACAGATCGATCACGGCACCGGATGAACTCGTAGACCGCATAATGAGCAAGATCCCGAATCAGCGCAAACAACAGGCTTGGATCGGCTGGATCCGAAAGCATCCGGCTCTTACGGCTGCGGCGATGTTTCTCCTCGTCATGCTGTTTAGCGCAGTTTCCCTGTGGGAAAGCGACGATCAGCTGGTAGTCAAGACGGCAGACCTGGATCAGGTCATCATTAACGGCAACACTGTTACTGTTCCGAAAGGATCAACGATTGCCGGCAACCTGACGGTAGAGAATGGCAAGGCAGAGATATACGGCGATGTCCAGGGTAATCTGACAGTGATCGACGGGTCGTATTACCAAGCCTCCACAGCGCATATTGCAGGAGAGATCAAGAGCATTGATCAGGCGCTGGATTGGATTTGGTACAGGATCACTGACATGTTTACGGAAGTCGCCTACAGATAGCAGCAAGACCGGCACGCGGCGCCTCCCTTTGCGGGAACCGGCGCCGTTTTATTTTTGCCTGAATGGGAATATTTTCTTGCAGTGACGAAAGCTACTAATCACATTGTGCGCTTGCATCTGTCTTTGGAACGTTATAACCTAGAGTTTAGGGGAACATATAAAGACAAGCATGTAAAAGATGTACATAAACGTTCCTTCGTCGGCGAATTTGCCGACAAGGGGCTTATGGGGGTTGCACCATGAACTATTTTGCAAATTTGACGTGGCAGGATTACATTAAAGACCTCATCGATATCCTGATCGTTACCTATATAATATACCACCTGATTTTGCTTGTACGGGGAACGAGAGCGATTCAACTGCTGAAAGGGATTCTCGTCCTGGTCGTGATTTGGGCGGTGAGTACCTGGTTCGATCTGTACACCTTGAAATGGCTGATGAACCAGATGTTTACGTTCGGGGTGCTCGCGATCTTTATCATTTTCCAGCCGGAATTAAGACGGGCTCTTGAGCAGCTTGGACGGGGAAAATTGTTCGGGCGCAACACGGCGGATGAAGAGGAATTCGGTAAGGAGATCGGCGAGATTATTAAGGCCGTTAATTTTTTATCCCGTAGAAAAATAGGGGCATTAATCGTCTTCGAACGGAACACGGGGCTTAATGAATACACCGAGTCGGGCATACGGATGCAATCGGTCATTTCCTCGCAGCTGCTCATTAATATATTTATTCCGAATACGCCGCTTCATGATGGAGCGGTCATTATGCAGGGACACAGAATTTCAGCCGCCGCCTGTTATTTGCCGTTATCTGAGAATCCGTTCATCAGCAAGGAGCTCGGTACCCGGCACCGCGCAGCCATCGGAATCAGTGAGGTCGGTGATGCGATATCTATCGTCGTGTCCGAGGAGACCGGGCAAATCTCGTTGGCCATTGACGGGCAGGTTGTGCGCGATATTAATGAAGAGTCCCTCATTTCGAAACTGTATGAAGAGCTGGGCCCAAATTCGAACCAGAAGGAAAAGCGTAAGCCCTTCTGGAAAAAGAAGGAGGCCGGGCAATAATGGATAAATGGCTTAACCATAACAATTTTGCCAAGATCATTGCACTGGTGTTCAGCATTATCTTATGGGCGATGGTTCATATCGACAGCGGGACACCGGTCGCTCCGACGACCGTGGTGAACTCCAAAACGATCGATACCAAAATCCAGGTCACCGGATTCGACAGCGACAAATATGTGCTGTACGATCTGGAACCCGATACGGTCAGGCTAGAGGTAAAGGGCAAACGGACCGATTTAACCACGAATTTTTCCGACTATAAAGTAAAACTGGATTTGAAAAATATAGGACCGGGCACGATTACATTACCTTTGACGCATGAGCTTCCTCCCGGTGTGCAATTGATTTCCATGGAGCCGTCGATTATAAAGGTAACGATTGAAGCGAAGGAAACGAAGCAGATTCCCGTGACCATTGTGACCAAGGGCAATCCGGCGGAAGGTATGCAGCTCGGAAGTCCGATTGTGGTTGGAGATGGCCTGGTTGACGTTACGCTGCCGCAAAGCGAAATCGGCGAACTGCAGAAGGTTCAAGGGACGGTCGACGTAACAGGGATCAACGAAACGGTGAAAGGCAAGAGCGTCAAGCTCACGGCATATGATAAGCATGGGCAAGAAATGACAAATGCGGAAATCTCGCCGGACACAGTCGAGGTCGAGGTCCCGATTAATAAGTTATACAAAAATGTTCCTTTGGAAGTACGTAAGGCAGGAAGGCTTCCAAACGGCTATGTCCTAGCCAGCGTAAGTACGAATGTCGAAGGCGTGGCGATCTATGGGTCAAAAGAATCGCTTGAGGGTATATCATCCTATCCGGTAACCGTCGATTTAAGTCAATTCCAGGGGACAAATGAGACCAGGTACACAGTAGACTTGACTCCTCCCGAAGGTTTTGAGAAAATCGAGCCGAGCTCTGTTCAGGTTACCGTAAAAATCGAACCCGCTGGTCAAAAGCTAATCGACAATGTCCCGCTCACGCTGATCAATGCGAATGAGAACTTAACGACAAAGTTCGTCCATCCGGAAGATGCGGTGGTTTCGCTAAGTGTATCTGCTGCGAAGGAGATCCTGGATAAACTGAAAGCCGGGGATATTTCGGCGACAGTGGATTTATCGGGATTGGGACAGGGTACCCACACGGTTCCGATTTCGGTGAAGCTGCCTGAATTTGTCGAGCTGTCGGATACAGGCGGGCCCCTTGAGGTGCAGATCGAGCTGACGGAAAAAGGGAAGCCTGCAACCACAGTGCCGGAAGATAAACCGCAGGGAGAGCAGAACCCCGGAAACGGTTCAACTCCTCCAGGGGATGGAGCCAATCATCAGGGTAACGGTGCGAACGACAGCGGGAGCACTGGCGGTACTGGGAGTACTGGCAGTTCCGGTAGCACCGGCAGCACCGGAAGTGAGGGTGTACCGGATGATGGAGACGGAGGCTAACCTCCGGAATAAGCCGCGAATAACAAGCATTACCATACATCGAGACCCATACTGACAAAGAGAAGGATATGAAGCCTTTCGCCTTACAGTGCGAGTTCAAAAAGTCAGGTTTTCAGGACCAAGAAGGTTGGATGAAGCAGGGACTGAGTAGCGGAGCGTACATGAGGTACGTGAGCAACGGAAGGCCTGGCTGAATTCAAGATTCGACGTCGAATCCTCATCATGATCCACTTCGTCGTGGAAAGATGATTTTTTGAACAACCTCTTATAGAGACAGGGGGCGGGGGCTTCACACTATTTGAAGGAGTGAAATTAAAATCATGGGAAAGTATTTTGGAACGGACGGAGTCAGAGGAGTTGCAAATAAGGAATTAACGGCAGAGATGGCTTATCAGATCGGACGCTGTGGGGGCTACGTTCTTGCAGGACAGGTTCCGAAGCCGAAGGTTGTTATCGGGATGGATACCCGTATTTCAGGCGTCATGCTGGAATCTGCGCTTGTAGCAGGGATGCTGTCGATCGGAGCCGACGTGATTCGTTTAGGCGTCGTTTCTACCCCGGCGGTGGCTTATTTGACCCGGATCCTGAACGCCGATGCAGGCGTGATGATTTCGGCTTCCCACAATCCGGTTGAGGATAACGGGATCAAGTTTTTCGGCAGCGACGGCTTTAAGCTCTCCGATGAGACTGAACTGCAGATCGAAGAACTGATGGATAAAGAAGTTGATGAGCTTCCTCGCCCTGTAGGCGGCGGACTCGGAAGCGTGATGATCGATATCGAATCAAAATTTAAATATTTGGCTCATTTGAGAACGACGATCAGCCATTCTTTTGAAGGGCTGAAGATTGTGCTCGACTGTGCGAACGGCGCTGCTTATGAGCTGGCTCCAATGCTTTTCAAAGAGCTGGGCGCCGAAGTATACACGATCGGAGCGGAGCCGAACGGCTTGAATATCAATGATCATTGCGGGTCCACGCATCCGGAGAAGCTTAAAGAAGAAGTATTACGTCTTGGCGCCGATGTGGGGCTTGCTTTTGATGGGGATGCAGACCGTCTGATTGCGATCGACGAAAAAGGAGAAGAGGTAGACGGCGACTACATCCTCTGCATTTGCGGCGATGCGATGAACCGGGCCGGCAAGCTGAAGGACAGCACGATCGTCTCTACAGTGATGAGCAATTTCGGATTCTACAAAGCGACCAAGAAATTGGAGCTGAACACGCAGCAAACAGCGGTCGGCGACCGTTATGTCATGGCGGAAATGATCCGCGGCGGGTACAATCTGGGCGGGGAGCAGTCGGGGCACGTTATTTTCCTCGATTACAATACAACCGGAGACGGTATCCTGACGGCGATTCAGTTGGTCGATACGATGAAGGGCGCCGGCAAACCGCTGAGCGAAATGAAAAAGGTAATGAAGCAATATCCGCAGGTGCTGGTCAATGTTCGGGTGCAGGATAAGAGCAAGTTTGTCGGCAACCCAGCCATTGAGGAGGCTATTACTTCTGTGGAGCGTCAGCTTGGCGATAACGGCCGTGTACTTGTTCGCGCATCCGGAACGGAGTCTCTGATCCGCGTTATGGCGGAAGGGCCCGAGAAGGAAGAGCTGGAGCAATTGGTGGCGCAGATCGTATCCGTAGTAGAAAAAGAACTCGTTTAGTTTTTATTTGATATAATCATGCAATGTGAGTTGATCAAAAGATGACTTTTTGAGCAACCTCTAAAGAGTGTGACTTCTTTCATAGGTCTTCAAAATAAGCCGCTGGTACTGGGAAATTCCGGTTTCAGCGGCTTTGCTATTGGGTAAGACTTCTGGGGACAGGCTGTAGTAATCAGGACAACTTGATTATTGCCAAATGTCTCGAGGGTGCATATAATAAGCATATTCAAGAAAAGAAAGCGAGGGTAGTGAGGTTACACAGCAGTATAAGCGCCAGAGCTTGATTTCGCGCGTTGAAGTCTATCCCGAAGAAGTAGGCAATACAGCATTAAGCTGGTCGACTACTGCAATAGCTTCGTGATAGGCGGACGGCAAATGCAAGCTGACGAGGTGGAGGTGTTCGAGTTGTTCGGCGGGGGCCTCCCGGTGCCGCATCGCACCGTAACCGCAAGGGCAAAAGGAATGGGCGACCGTTCCCACAAACCTTACGGGTCGATGTTATTCCTAAATGGAATTTATAAATTTATTAATCGATATTTCATGAGTGTGCGCAGGAGACGCGGAAGCAGCGCGGGTGAACGGAGAAGTATGGACATTCATGAAAATGGATCTAGTTACTTGTAACTTTTCTGATTTTTCAAAAATAGGCTAGTTCTGAAAGCGTCATGACCATCAAAAGATGACTTTTTGAACCACCTTTAAAAATTGAATAGTTCTGTCTCTGTGGACCGTGCTTGCATCTTCCGCTTCTTTTCTCCTGCCTATAAAATTCGGAGAGAATGAAACGGAGGATATATAAATATGTGTGGTATTGTTGGATATATCGGGAAGAGAGACACGCAGGCGGTTTTGTTGGATGGACTTAAGAAGCTGGAGTACCGTGGTTATGATTCGGCGGGGATCGCTGTCTTTACACCGGACGGGTTACAAATTGCCAAATCGATCGGCCGTCTGGCCAACCTGGAGTCCAAGCTGGAAGGAGCGCCTTTGGTAGGTACGGCCGGAATCGGTCATACGCGTTGGGCGACCCACGGCAAACCGTCGGATGTCAATTCTCATCCGCATACGGACCACAGCCAGAAATTCTCGGTCGTGCACAACGGGATCGTTGAGAATTATCTGGATTTGAAAGAAGAGCTGATCAGCCAAGGCTGCGAATTTGTCTCGGAGACGGATACGGAAGTCATTTCCCATTTGGTGGCCCGCGAGTATGAAGGCGATATCGTAAAAGCCGTTCAAAAAGCGATCACTTACATGCGCGGTGCTTTTGCACTTGGCGTATTGACGGAATATGAGCCGAATAAATTGGTAGCCGTACGTCAAGCAAGCCCGCTCATCATCGGATTGGGCGAAGGAGAGAACTTCATCGGCTCCGATATTCCGGCCATTTTGAACTATACGCGCAATGTGTACATTTTGAATGACGGGGAAATGGCGGTGTTGACTGAAGACGCTGTCGAATTGATGACCATTGAGGGGAATTTTATTTCTCGGGAAATGATTTCTGTCGATTGGGATGCAGTGACCGCAGAAAAAGGCGGGTTTGATCACTTCATGCTCAAGGAAATCCACGAGCAGCCGAAGGCTTACCGCGATACCATGCGGGGCCGGATCGACGAGAGCGGCCGCAAGGTGCTGTTCCCGAACCTGAATTTGACCGAGGAGAAAATTCGCTCCATTAACAACATTCATATCGTAGCTTGCGGGACGGCATATCATGCCGGTCTGGTAGGTGGAGAGGCCATTGAAAAAATGATCCGCGTACCGGTATCGTTTGATGTCGCATCTGAATACCGCTACCGCTCGCCGCTCATTACGCCTGAGACGCTCGTAATCGTCGTCAGCCAGTCCGGCGAAACGGCGGACACCTTGGCAGCGTTGCGTCAAGCACACGCGAACGGCGCCCATGTCCTGGCCGTTACGAACGTAGTCGGCAGCTCGATCGCCCGCGATGCGGACGACGTGATCGCTACGCTTGCTGGTCCGGAAATCGCCGTAGCTTCGACAAAAGCATACACTTCCCAGTTGATCGCGTTCTACCTGCTTGGACTGCATTTGGCCCAAGTGCGCGGCACGCAAACGGAAGAGGAAGTAGCGCATGTACTTGCCGCTATGCAAGCATTGCCTGAGCAAGTGGAAAGTATGCTGCAGAATGCTGATGCGATCAAGGCTTATGCCGAGCAAATCTCCAAGCATGAGCACCTGTTCTTCATCGGACGCGGCCTTGATTATGCCGTAGCCATGGAGGGATCGCTTAAACTGAAAGAGATCTCTTACATCCATTCCGAAGCCTATGCGGCAGGTGAATTGAAACACGGCACCTTGGCCCTGATCGAAGAGGGCATCCCTGTCATCGCTTTGGCGACTCAGGAAGCCGTGCTTGAGAAGACGGTCAGCAACATTAAGGAAGTGAAAGCCCGCGGCGCAGACGTGATGGCGATCACCCACGAAGAGCATGTAGCCGGATTGCTGAAATCCGTCGATCAGGCCTTCGCGATTCCGAAGACGTTGCCGCTCCTTACGCCGGCATTGTCCGTCGTGCCATTGCAGCTCCTGGCCTACTATGCTTCCCTGGCCCGCGGCAATGACGTCGACAAGCCACGGAATTTGGCGAAGAGTGTGACGGTGGAGTAAGTAAAAATAATAAAGAATTAAATAAAATACCAGCCATAAACCTAAATCGGCCTAAGAACGCTCCAACGTTCTTAGGCCGATTCTGTTTATGCAATTATGTTTCCCCCGCAGTTATTTATCACGTTGTCCTTCTAACACAGCTTGAAGACGGTCCAGGTTCTGCTCGTTGCTGTCCGGGCAAAAGGATTTTACTTGCTCGAAGATGTCCTTGTCCTTGAACTGTTGGCGGAATGTTACATGCGTCCGATCAGCCTGTTCGGAAAATGTTGCCGTCAGCCGGAATTCAGGAGCGCCTTGATGCTCCAGTACGATACGCTTCCCCGGCTCGATCTCGATGAATTTGTTTTCGTTCGGATAATCCTTGCCGTCCGGTCCGTGAAAGGTAAAGCGCCAGAAGCCGCCTTCGCGGAAGTCAAATTCCCGAAACGTGCTTGTGAAGCCGTTAGGGCCCCACCACTGAGCAAGAAGCTCCGGCTGCGACCATGCCCGGTAAACCTCTTCCCTTGGAAAGTCATACAAACGCATATGCGCAAACTCCAATTCGCCGGGAGCCAGTTCGCCGTCATCCTCTGCCGCAGCGGCAACTCCGTTCTGAGCAAGCGAATTGCCCAGCAGCTCCAGCAGTTCCCGCGATCCGTGTTCCCGATTCTCAACCGCATCAAGTCCATCGAAGAAGGTGCCTTGCTCCGTAAAGGTCAGCCTCGTGCCGCCATCTGAGTCTGAAAGCTCAATCGTAGTAATCGACACCGAGAACCGTACGCCGTCAAAGTCCATCACATAAGTATAAACAATCCGCTCGAGAGGAACGATCTCCTGATAAGTCGCATCGAACGTGTACACTCCTCCATCCGGTGCTTCGCCGCTGCTGAATTCCCGTCCGCCTACCCGGAATTCGAACACTTCCGGCTTTGTGAACCAACGTGCTTTGGCTTCGGCGTCAGCCATTGCTTCATACACCTGTTCCCTGGATGCCGGATACGTTTTTTCAATTACGAATGTTCCATGGCTTACAAACTTTTCTTTCATGATCTTATTCCTCCTTGCTTTCTTCTTTTATATTGTTCGTTTTCTCAACCCCGCCCGCTAAGAACATCCCCAGCAGGCCAAAACGTTGCTCCCAACTATGTTGTCGATTCAGGATCGGCTTCTCGTAGTCGTTCTTCATCGCTTGCAACAGCGAGGTGAAATCATCTACTGTCACCTGCTCCTTTCCTTTCATCAGCTTAGAGACGTGCCTCAGTTGATCAAGCAGCTTCTGCTGCCGCCGTAATTGCTCTTGCACTCGCTCGACTTGCAGGTCTACGACCTCTAGCAGGTCAATTTCGTGATCCGTCAGCGCCGCCTTAACTTCGTCGAGCGACAGGCCTAGCTCCTTCAGCGATACAATTCGATAGAGTCGCGACAAATCTTCGTCGTCGTAGAGCCGATGTCCCGATTCTGTGGCAGCCGACGGCGTGAGCAGACCAATCTGGTCGTAGAAACGCAACGTGCGCACAGTCAGCCCTGTCAGCTTCGCCAGATCCCCGACTTTCCAATATTGTTTCAGTTGATCATCTCCGTTCTCTGCCGCTAGCTTGATTACCGGTAGACTCATTATAAAACCTTACGTTACGTAAGTTGCAAGTCATTTATTTAAATTTTTAATAAATAAAAAATAGCCTTAAAGAAGTAACTCCATATAAGCGTTTCACTAACGGATAAAGATGTTTCTATCAACAGAAAAAGGCCCCGAAGATAACTCGGGACCTTTTCATAAAGTTACTGTTAATTCTGTTGCAGGAATTCCTCGGTCGAAATGACATTGGCATACATGCCGTGAAGAGCGCTGACAAATGCATAATGAACCTGTTCAGCGGGGATGATTCTATCTTGATAAGATAAGTCCCTTGTCGCACATGCATCTTCAATTAGTGTAGTTTCAAAACCAAGATCCACCGCAGCTCTGACAGTGGCGTCGATGCACATATGCGTCATCATCCCGACAACGACTACCTTGGTTATACCTTTTTCTCTTAATTTGCTCTCTAAATCCGTCTTCAAAAAGCTGTTCGGGAAATTTTTTACGATAATGCTTTCGTGATCTAAAGGCAACACCGTTTTATGGAGCTCGGCTCCCTCAGTATTTGGAAGAAAGAAGCCCAATTCAGGACTGCTTGCGATATGCTGGACATGAAAAATCTGATCTTTATTATTTTGTCTAAACCAATTAAGAACTTTGGCAGCATTGGCGGCTGCTCGATCAGGATTGCTTAACTCCATCTTCCCATTTGGAAAATAGTCGTTTTGTATATCTACAATGATTAAAGCTGTACTCATGTTCTTTCACCTCATTGATTTATTTATTACAATAAAATGATAACCCGGATCACGATCATGATCGATGCTTTGACGAAACGCTTTGGAATCAAACTATTTCATGGTGAAAGGAATTTATAATGGAGCTGGATAACATTGATTTTCAGATACTTCGGTTACTTTCCGAGAATTCACGCATTCAATGGAAAGAACTTGGTGAACAAATTCATATGACCGGACAAGCCATAGGGAATCGTATTAAAAAACTTGAGGATAACGGTGTAATTAAAGCTTACTCCCTAATTGTCGATGAAATGAAGTTGGGAATTGCCTACACTGCTTTTGTCATTATTTATATGAAGACAGCAAACCATGATTTGTTTATACGGTTTGTTCAGAATCGAAACGAGGTGGTTGAAGTCCATCGAGTATCGGGCGCGGGCTGTTACCATATAAAACTTAAAGTGAAATCGCAAGATCAACTAAATCTTTTTCTTGATGATCTACTTGAGTATGGGAATTATAGTCTCCATCTTTCCATACAAGAGATTAAACAACAGAATCCATCGATCTCTTAATAAGAAATGGCATTATAAACAACTCTCGAAGAATGAGGGGTGGTACCTTTTCTGTTTTGAGAAACGCTAAATTTACAATTATGTCTAACCGTTTTGAAATGGGGGAGTCATGAGGATTACAAAGCGGAAACCAACAATGATAATCTTGTTTACCGCTGTACGAATTCGCTTTGCGGATGGCAAAGTTGGACAACCGTATTCGGCAGTTCAGTTCTTGCCTCCGAAGTAGTATGCATTAACATTAGCAGCTACGCACGAAACCCTCTAACATGCACTGCAACTGGTGTTTTGTTAGAGGGCTTTTAATTTTTCTTGTTCTATTTTTACAAAAATACTGATTTTAGATTAATGGAGTTGAGATTCAATTATTCTTCTACTTCAATACTTAATTCTTTAGAAACCTTGTAGCTTTCGGCATGTTTATTTGTTGCTAATACAAGTTTGATTTCATTAGTTCCTTTCTTCATCATGGGAAGAGGATATGCGCTCGTCTCTTGAATCGGACCTATTAATGAACCGTTAATGTATAGATGGATATGGCCTTCGCCTTCTACTGCTTTTATACCATAGTTTTCTTTGGAAATATTCAAATTGGTTTCAATGTTTAGAAAATAACGATCATTTTCTTTGTAGGCAGTAGCATCTAATGTATATTGTGATTCTTCTGATTCTGCTTCTGGTTGATGTTCAGACTGCTGATGAACAGGGGACGCTGCTGTTTCGGCCGAGTTTGTTGAATTAGGTTCTTTTGTGGAGCATCCAACGGATATAAGAGCGATTAGCGATAGTGATAGCATAGTAAGGAACAATTCATTCATCCATATAACCACCTTTTTTGGTATAATCTGAATTTGAGGATCCTCTGATGATTATTCTAACAAACAATTTTCTGGGCTTGCATACGCCCATGAAACAGTTTGCTCAAATTACTTTGCCCGTGAAAGGAAATTGATAAGGTGATTGATCATATAGACATGGAAATTGTACGTTGTTTACAAAAAAACTCAAGAATGCAATGGAAACAAATTGGTGAGATCGTACATATGTCTGGGGTCGCCGTTTCCAAACGGATTCAACGTTTAGAAGAGATGGGAGTCATAGAAGGGTATACCGTTAAGTTAAATGAAAGATTAATGGGAAACACCTACTGTATATTCATTACTGTTCTGATGAAGGACTACAAGCATACGAAGTTTGAACAGTTCATTATGGAACGTGAGGAGATTAAAGAGGCCCATCGTGTTAGCGGAGAACCCTGTTTTATCCTAAAAGTCCAATTGGCTGATTATAGATTGCTGTCCAAATTGTTAGATGAAATCCTGGTATATGGTCACTATAAAATCAATATTTCCATTAGTCACTTTAAGTAGATTATCCCTTATAGTCATCTGGGTATGTTCTAAAAGCTAAATGACTACTAGGCTTATTGAGAAGGACGGAGAGCATGGTATATCTTGGTGAATGGAGAAACAGAGCATTTTTTTTGATTCTAGTTACATACATGTTAATTACAGCCGCTTTATCTGGCTGTCAGGCTGGCGATAATGAACCAAATAATGACGTAGAGATCATCTCCAAAGAACTAATAGAAGGGCCCGGTCAAAATCCAAAAATCGATATATTCAAAGTGCTTTATAAAAGTGACGATATTAACGTTCTCGCATATCTAACGGTTCCCAAGGCTCCCGGAAAATATCCGCTGGTTGTACATCTTCATGGGGGATACGCTCTTGAGCGTAAGGAACTTTCTCATTACGATTTTGGCTTTACGTTCGGGTTCAGATATATGAGTGACCAAGTTGTCTATTTGTATCCCCTCTATCGTGGGTATTTGGAGAGTGGTGGCCATGTGCAAGGAATTGCAGAGAATACGCGGGATGCAGAGAATGGAATTAAAGTGGCAATGTCCACCGGAAGTGTAAAAAAGGATTCTGTATACCTGCTTGGTGCATCTATGGGCGGCGGAGTGGCTTTAAGGTTAGCTTCTGAGCGACAGGACGTGAAGGCTGTTGTCGCTGTAAGTCCTTTTGTGGGTTGGGATGTAAATTTACGCTGGCTAGATGAAAATCCGGACATTAATTCACCTCAAATTGTAGAGGAAAATAGAAAGACGGCCGAATATGTAAGATTTGGCTTGATTAATGGCAATCCAGAAGCGAAAGGAGATTACTCGATTCTGGATCGAATTCCCTCCATTAGGGCCCCGGTTCTTCTGTTGCAAGGAACTGCTGATGAAAGCCTCATTTGGCAAACTGTTCAAGATTTTGCAAATGATTTGGAAGAGGCGGGTAAAACCGTGAAGTTTGTTTTGTACCCAGATGGCCGGCATGGGTTAGAGGACAAGTATCAAGACCAGAGAAACCAAGAGGTAACGCAATGGCTTCACACGTATGGCATACCCAAATCATTTACCATGCAGTAGGAGTCAATCCCCCGGAATCGCGTTATAGTCCTTATACTATACAGTTTCGAATTCCATTTTTAAGACGAAAAGTTTGAATTGAACGTCCAGTTGTAAAACATAAAAAAAGGTAGCCCTCAGGGCTACCTTTTTTGTTACATGTGCGGCAGACTTAATCCCTCTCACTGCCCCCTCTTTGCCTGAACCCGGTAGTCGCTGGGAGTGAGGCCGCAACTGCGCCGGAAGCTTTGCGAGAAATAGCTTTGCGAGGAGAAGCCCGAAGATTCCGCGATTTGTGAGATGGAAAGGTCTGTGGTTTCGAGTAACTCCTTGCTCGTACGAAGTCTGACCTCATTCAAATAATTAATGGGGGACATTCCATAATACTTAGTGAAGGTATGGGACAGATAATATTTGCTGATGTGCGCCTTGTCCGCCAGAAAGTCGAGCGAAATATCTTCCGTATAGTTGGAGTCGATATACCGTTTGATCCGGCTGCATATCTTGTTAGCTCTTTGAGTAGCCACGACGGAGAACGGGTGACCGGAGCTTCGCATTAAGCTAATGATTACAACCTCAAGCAGGTTTTGGCAGATGGCTTCATAGTTCTCTTCCTTGTTTTCCGTTTCCCGAAGCATCGCATTGAAATAAAACAAGAGCTCATCTCGCTGATTCCGATAATTGATGATCTTGTGATTCAGACTGCCGCTTCGATTCCCAAAGTCAAAGCTCATCCCCTCAACGCCGAGCACGACATACTCCAAAGGATCGCTGCTGACAGAAACCTCGGTATGCTCCACATTCGGATTTACGATGACGAGATCATCCTGCTTTACCGGATAAATGTCGTCCTCGACAATGAAGTTTCCCTGACCGCTGCGGACATAAAATAGCTCGGCAAAGCTATGAGTATGACGGATGCTGAACCAATCCCCCTCATAAATGGAGGAGCTGACATAGATCAACTTGGCGGGAATCTCCCCGCGTCCCTTTCCGGGAAGCCAATAGCGTACATTTCCCAAGGCTCTCCGTCCCTTCTAATATAGAAATTCCATTAATCTTCTAATTTCGACATAATCAAACATTTTCCGCTATAAAAACCATCGACTTTTTTTAAATTATAAACTTATTATAATAGCAAGATATATAAAATCAACGGCAACATGTATGTAGATAACAAATGGCCCGATACGATAAGTTAGAAGAGTAAGAAATATGAAAGCGATTACGCATAATCACAAAAAAAGAAAAAATTATGGAGGGGTAATGGATTTATGAAAAAGATTCTTAGTCTTGCAATCACGGCAGCATTGACGCTTAGCCTGGCAGCCTGTGGCAACTCTTCTGAAAATGCTTCTGGTACTACAACGGATTCATCCAACACTAAAACAAACTCTACTTCGACTACAGAGACGCGCACGCTTAAGTTAGCCGCATTGGAAACCGCTTACGGTGCTGATGTATGGAAGGAGATCACGGCCGCATTTGAGAAGGCTACTCCTGGCGTAAAAGTTGAAACGACCATCGATAAGAATATTGAAGATGTTATTGGACCGGGCATGAAATCCGGAGACTTCCCGGATGTGATCCATTTGGCCGTGGGCCAACAGAAAGGCTTGACCGAAACCTTCGTTAAAGATAATAACTTGACTGATCTGACAGATGTGTTGTCCATGACAATTCCAGGTGAAGACGTTACCGTGAAGGATAAGCTGATCCCTGGCTTTACCGACACGTCGATCACAAATCCTTATAACGACGGTAAAACTTACCTCATGCCTATGTTCTACAGTCCAACCGGCCTATTCTTCAACGAGGGGTTGTTTGAAGAAAAGGGTTGGAAAGTTCCTGAAACATGGGACGAAATGTGGGCTTTAGGTGATAAGGCCAAGGCGGAAGGCATTGCGTTGTTCGCTTATCCAATGCCAGGGTATTTTGATTCCTTCTTCTATGCTTTGCTGAACGAAGTGGGCGGAGCGGATTTCTTCAATAAAGCAACAAGCTATACGGAAGGAGTTTGGGAAACTCCGGAAGCGAAGCAAGCATTTGATCTGATTACTAAATTAACTTCCACCTACACGGAAAAAACAGTTCCAGCCAATGCCAACAAAGATAACTTTACTAAAAATCAGCAGTTGATTTTGGACAATAAGGCGCTCTTTATGCCTAACGGAACCTGGGTTGTCGGCGAGATGGGCAAAGCTCCTCGCGCAGAAGGATTCAAATGGGGCTTCACGGCTCTGCCGGCATTGAAAGAAGGTGGAGACCGGTATTCTTACACTTTCTTTGAACAAATTTGGGTTCCTGCCAAAGCGGAAAATGCCGACCTGGCGAAGCAGTTTATTGCTTATCTTTACTCCGACGAAGCCGCAGCCATTTTTGCAAAAGTCGGTGCGGTTCAACCGATCAAGGGAATGTCCGAGAAGCTGGATGGCGACAACAAGCTCTTCTACAGCATCTATGATAGTGGCGCAAAAGCCGCAATGGGCGCATTTGCCACAACGGATCCTGTTGAAGGTGTGAACATTTCCGATACCGTATTCCGCTCGATTGACTCCTTGGTGACTGGTGCCAAGTCGCAGGAAGATTGGGTTAACGGAATTATTAAAGCAAGCGATGCCTTAAGAGCGGCTATGAAATAATACCGATCCCGATTTCTTGAGAATGTCCTAAGAACAATGGTGGGCAGCACGTGCTGACCACCATTGTTCTGACCTTTTGGAAGGAGAGATAAAACCTATGGACACGAATAAAGGAAGAGGACGTTTTATATTTTTCTGTCTTGCACCCGCCGTTCTCCTTTTCGTAATTTTCTTGATTATCCCCACGATTGATGTCTTTCGAATGTCATTGTACAAGTGGGGCGGCTATACCGATAATAAAACCTTCGTAGGCTTTCAGAATTTCAACAAGCTTTTTCAAAGCGAAAAGTTTTATCAGACCTTTCAGAACAGTGTTTTGCTCATTGTGATCGTGACGATCGTAACGTTTGCTCTCGCACTCTTGTTTGCCTCAATGCTCACCCGTGAAAAACTTAAAGGGCAGAACTTTTTGCGAGTCGTCTTCTATATTCCGAATATTCTGTCCGTAGTAGTTATCAGTGCGATCTTCTCTGCGATTTTTGACCCGAACAGCGGGCTTTTGAACGCATTCCTAAACTTGTTTCGCGGATTTGAAGCAGAGCCCATTCTATGGCTAGGTGATCAAAAGATCGTCATTTTCAGTTTGGCGGGCGCGATGATCTGGCAGGCGATCGGGTATTACATGGTCATGTACATGGCAAGTATGGCCAATATTCCCGAGAGCTTATATGAATCCGCTGGACTCGAAGGTGCTGGCCGGATGACTCAGTTTTTTCAGATCACCATCCCGTTAATCTGGACTAACATACGAACCACCCTCACGTTCTTCATCATCAGTACGATCAACATGAGCTTCCTGTTCGTAATGACGATGACGAGCGGCGGTCCCGACGGATCTACCGAGGTGTTCCTCAGTTATATGTATAAAGAAGCTTATACGAATTCCTCGTATGGTTACGGAATGGCCATCGGCGTAATTGTGTTCCTGTTCTCCTTCGCGCTGGCCGGGATCCTGAACGCAGTTACTAGACGAGAGCATTTGGAATATTAGGAGGGGATAACATGATTACAGACAACCGCTCACGGCGAGGCGTTAGCGACAAATTATATAAAGGCTTCATTTATGTTGTACTGATCGCTTTGGCCATTATTATCCTCATTCCTGTACTCTGGGCGTTCATGGCTTCCGTCAAACAAGACAGTGAGTTTTACGGCAACCCTTGGGCGCTGCCGTTGGGGATACATCTGCAGAACTTTGCCGATGCCTGGCTGAAGGCAAAAATGGGTTCATTCATGCTCAATTCCGTATTAGTGACGGCGATCGCGCTGGGGTTATTGCTCATTGTGGCGTTGCCGGCGTCCTATGTACTTTCGCGTTTTAAATTTAGAGGGAACGCATTCTTGAATATGATGTTTATGGCGGGCCTGTTTATTAACGTCAACTATATCGTAGTTCCTATCTTTCTGATGCTGAACAACGGCGACAAGGCGCTCCGCGGTATTCTGGGTCATCCCGTTTTGCTGAACAACCTGTTTGTTCTCGCGGTCGTATATGCTGCGATGTCACTGCCCTTCACCATCTATCTTATGTCGGGATATTTCAAATCCCTGCCCAAAGAGTTCGAGGAGGCGGCTTCCGTCGATGGCGCGGGCAACTTCCGTACGATGGTACAAATCATTATGCCGATGGCCAAACCTAGCATCGTAACCGTGATTCTGTTCAACTTCCTGTCCTACTGGAACGAATATATCATTTCCATGACGCTTCTGACCAAACCGACCTTCAAAACGTTGCCGGTCGGCTTAATGAACCTGATGGCAGCGCAAAAATCCGCTGTTCAATACGGTCAGATGTATGCAGGCTTGGTACTCGTCATGCTTCCAACCCTGATTATATACATTCTGGTACAAAAGAAGCTTACCCAGGGAATGACGATGGGCGGGCTGAAAGGATAAGGTGCTATGATGAATGATTTTCTGAAAAATTATCTGCGCATTTTGTTGATGCTGATTGTTTTTATCGTCGGAGTCGGATTGGTTATTGTCGGGCAAAGGGACATCGGTGCTCCCGGACTTGGGCTAATGCTGCTGGGGCTAACCATGCTGATCACGCTGCTGTGGTTATACAATCGTAAATATAAATAAAGGAGTTTTTCATCCATGAGTGCAAAAAGAGGACGTGTGACGATACCTACTGATACCGACGTCATTCCGCAAACGCTGGAGATCATGAAACGCTGGGGCGCGGACGCTGTGCGCGACTGCGACGGTACTGAATTTCCGGCCGAGCTGCAGGATGTCGATGCCAAGGTCTATTCTACCTACTATACAACCCGGAAGGATAACGTATGGGCCAAGGCAAATCCGGACGAAATTCAACAAATGTACTTGATGACACCGATTTATACAGCGGAAGGCGAGAGTCTGTCCATTACCCTCATGAAGGGGCTTTATCCGGACATGCTCAAAGTGAACAGCCGCGACGATATCCGGCGCTGGTGGGAAGTTGTCGATCGTACGACGGGAGAGGTCGTGCCGACCGAACAATGGAGCTATGACGAGCAAACCGGCGATGTGACCATCTCAACGCATCCGTTCCATGACTACACCGTTAGTTTTTTGGCTTATATTATGTGGGATCCGGTGCATATGTACAATGCGGTCACCAATGACTGGCAGGATGTCGAGCATCAAATTACGTTTGATGTTCGTCAGCCGAAGACCCGTGAATTTACGATGCAGCGCATTCGCAAGTTTATCGAGGAACATCCTTATGTTAATGTGATTCGTTATACTACCTTCTTCCACCAATTCACCCTGGTTTTCGATGAGCTCGCTCGTGAAAAATATGTGGACTGGTACGGGTATTCAGCCTCCGTCAGCCCTTATATCCTCGAACAGTTTGAGGAGGAGGCAGGTTATAAATTCAGACCTGAATTTATTATCGATCAGGGCTATTACAACAACAACTACCGGATTCCGAGCAAGGAGTTCCGCGATTTCCAAGCATTCCAGCGCCGTGAAGTGGCGAAGCTGGCCAAAGAAATGGTTGATATTACCCACGAATGTGGTAAAGAGGCCATGATGTTCCTGGGCGATCATTGGATCGGTACCGAGCCGTTCATGGAGGAATTCGCTTCGATCGGCCTGGATGCCGTAGTCGGCAGTGTGGGCAATGGTTCTACGCTGAGATTGATCAGCGACATTCCAGGCGTTAAATACACCGAAGGCCGTTTCTTGCCTTACTTTTTTCCGGATACCTTCCATGAAGGCGGGGATCCCGTAAAAGAAGCCAAAGTGAATTGGGTTACCGCCAGACGCGCGATCCTTCGCAAACCGATTGACCGGATCGGATACGGCGGATACCTGAAGCTTGCCCTGGATTTTCCGGACTTTATCGACTACGTGGAAAGTGTTACGGACGAGTTTCGTACCCTTTATGACAACGTACAGGGAACGACGCCGTACTGCGTTAAGACGGTAGCCGTGCTTAACTGTTGGGGCAAAATGCGGGCTTGGGGCAACCATATGGTCCATCATGCGCTCTACTATAAGAAAAATTACAGCTACGCCGGCATTATTGAAGCACTTTCCGGGGCGCCTTTCGATGTGAAATTCATCAGCTTCGACGATATCAAAGAAGATCCTTCCGTATTAGACGGAATTGATGTCATATTAAATGTTGGGGACGCGGATACGGCCTATACGGGCGGGGAGTGGTGGCTCGATACCGATATCGTTACCGCGATTAAAGGCTTTGTTCATAAAGGCGGCGGATTTATCGGTGTTGGCGAGCCTACAGCGCATCAAGCCCAAGGACGCTTCTTCCAGCTGGCCAACGTTCTCGGCGTAGAGGAAGAGCGCGGCTTTACCCTGGGATACGATAAGTATAACTGGGATGAGCATGATCATTTCATTACGGCGGATTGCAAAACAAACAGTAATGGAAGCAAGGAAATCGACTTTGGCGAAGGCAAGAAGAGTATTTTTGCTCTCGAAGGCACTAAGATTCTCCGCCAAATCGATCAGGAGGTCCAGCTTGCGGTGAACGAATTCGGCGCGGGGCGGAGCGTATATATTAGCGGTTTGCCGTACAGCTTCGAGAACAGCCGTCTGCTGTACCGTGCGATCCTCTGGAGCACCCACAGCGATGGGGAGCTGAACCGCTGGTTCAGTGAGAACTACAATGTGGAAGTTCACGCCTATGTGAAGAACGGCAAATATTGCGTAGTGAACAATACGTATGAGCCGCAGGAAACGGTCGTTTACCGCGGCGACGGCTCCAGCTTCTCACTGAAGCTGGAAGCGAACGAGATCAAGTGGTACGAGATTTAATATTGATGACGATGCATGGAAAGCAAGCCTTGGGAGTAAATCCAAGGCTTGCTTTTTTTCGCTGACATCAGAATAGGGCTTGGGAAATGCCCTGAAATACAAACAAAGCCCTTCCGGCCTCCTATTAGGAAGCGAAAGGGCTTATGAGTTAAACCTTTATGAACCGCCGTATGCCGGCCTAGATACTCTATAACTTGACCCAAGCAACCAGGCCGTCCGGTTGATCCGGGTTAATGCCCTGGCGATCCGCGCTTGTCAAAGCGACGATTTGCGGGATGAAGATAAATGGAATACCTTGCACGGCAACATCCAGTTTGTTGTCCGAGATGACAGCCAAATCCACATGCTCTGCCGCTATGGCATCGGCATGATCCGCGAACGCGATGATCGTTGCGCCTCTGCCTTTGATATCACGCATCAGGTTGCGTTGGTGTTCTGTGCCATTGCCAGTGATCGCGGCGATTACAAGGGTGTCGGGACCAACAGTGACCATCGGACCATGACGGACATCCAGGAGATGGTAGGAGTGTGCTTGTACTTTTGCAATTTCGGTCAAAGCGATTGCTCCCTCGGAAGCGAGGCCTTGAAGTTCGCCGTCTGCGAGCACCACGGCATTGCTCCATGCGAAATCGGCTGCTTTACGGATATCATTTTCTACTCGTTCCATATAGGCTTCGCCTTGATCGATGGCTTTCTGGATATCCGCGATAACGACTTCGTCGTTGCCGAGGAAGGCGGCCAACATGAGATTGGCTACATAAAGATTGGTAACGGTACGGGTCTGGCAGACGCTATGGTCGAATGCCCAAGGCAATTCCAGCGATAGATCCGCCTTCTTCGATAGCGGAGAATCCGTTACGCAGGAAAGGGCCAGTACAGGGACAGGCTTATCATTTTGAAGCAATCGAAGTGCTTCGACTACTTCACTGGTGCTGCCGGAACGCGACGGGGCTACCAACAAGGTGTTCTTTAATAAGGAACTATAACGTTCAGGGTTCAGCATGAGATCGCCACCGGCTAGTGCGCTTGCCGGAAGTCCTGCACGCAGACGAGTAGAGAACGCGGCGGATTCGCTTAAGCAGTAGCTGGATCCGCAGCCAACAAAGGTAATGGAAGTAATCGATTCCGATTGTGCAAAGGCAACAATTTCTTGTCTTTTAGACAGCATGTAGTCATAGGTTTGCTGTAGAGCCGTGTATTGTTGCTTGATTTCGCTATAAGTCAAGCTCATGGATAATAGCCTCCTAACGATGGTTGTGTAACTAATGTGAGTGTAAAACAATCAGAGTGTAATTTCAATCATAAAAAGAAAATTATAATCAAAATGTGATTATTTCAGTCAATATTGCAATTATTATAGACAAGTTTGATTGTTTTTTTATCAATTTGCTCAATTAATGATTGAAAATAACAACAAACAGGATTATTATAATCATGAAATGAAGCAAAACATCAGACTGATTTCGCCGCATATAAGGGGGAAATGTTGATGAAGCATACATTAACTGTAATTTTTAACGCCCGTATTCTCACGCCGAATGGTTGGATTGAGAATGGCAGCCTACTCATCAACGATGGCAAGATTGCTCAAATTGCTGATTCTGAAATCCATGCAGAGGATGAGGGCAAAGAAATTCGACGTGTGGACGCCGGCGGGGGGCTATTGCTGCCGGGATTTATCGATATTCACGTCCATGGCGGCGGCGGGTACGATGCCATGCTGGGAAGCGCAGAACATATTCAAGGGATGTGCAGGTTTCACGCATCTAATGGCACAACTTCATTGCTGGCAACGACGCTTACTGCGACGCATGAAGAAATCATTACGGCTCTGGAATGTGCAGGGCAACTTATTAAGACGGGACATGAACCTGATGGAGCTAACTTGTTAGGGGTCCATTTGGAAGGTCCGTTTCTGAATGCAGCCAGATGCGGGGCACAAAACCCGGCGGATCTTCGTGATCCATCGATTGAAGAATTTGATGCCTTCTGGGAAGCTTCGCAAGGAACCATCAAGCTGATGACGATTGCGCCCGAATTGAGCCATGCTGAAGAAGTCATCCGTTATGCCGTAAGCAAAGGAGTCGTTATTTCCTTGGGCCATACCGATGCGGATTTCGCAACGATGAGGCGGGCGACGGAGTGGGGCGCAACGCAAGTTACGCATCTGTTCAACGGGATGAGATCTTTGCATCACAGGGAACCCGGGGCGGCTGGGGGGGCACTGATGCTGGATCAATTAGCGGTCGAGCTGATTTGTGACGGTATTCACGTGCACCCTGGCTTGATCAAATGGGCCTTCGACATCAAGCCGGAGGGCAAGGTACTTCTGATCACGGACAGTATGTGCGCGGCTGGATGCCCCGACGGGGAATATTTGCTTGGCAAGCTGCCGGTCATTATGAAGCAAGGCAAGGTGTATTTGAAACAGGAGGACGGAACAGAAGGCGGTCTGGCAGGCAGCTCGCTTACGATGATCGAGGCTTTGGCTAACGCCGTTAAGTTTACGGGGATGGACATTGCGGAGCTTGTTCCCGCCCTAACGATTCATCCCGCTGAGCAAATCGGCGTAAGCCATTCCAAGGGAACCATCGAGCCGGGCAAGGATGCAGATCTGATTATCGTGAACGAGCAATTTCAAGTGTGCCAAACTTTTGTGCTGGGCAATAGGGTCTACGCCAGTGAGGGCCTATGCCTTGATGATTTGGACAGGGAGAGGAGGGACCTCACATGAAGTATGCAGTCGGTGTGGATGTAGGCGGTACTAACATTGAGTGCGGAATATTGGATGAAATCGGCAACATCCTGGTTAAGCGAAAATATCCGACCCGCTCTGAACAAGGCGTGGACGCTATTTTAGAGAGTATCGCTTTGACGATTGAACAGCTTAGAGAAGATGCAGGAATCCCTGCAGACGAGATCGAGGTCATCGGGTTAGGAATTCCGGGACTTGTTGATCCCGAGGCAGGCGTTAGTCTTCGGGCCGTGAATCTGAACTGGAATCAAATTCCTGTGGCGGCCAAACTCAGGGGGCTTACCGGTAAACCGGTCTTTATTGATAATGATGTACGCCTGTATATATACGGAGAGGCGGCTGCAGGCGCTGGCCGCGGCTACGATTACGTATACGGAATAACCATCGGCACAGGACTGGCTGCCGCGTTTGTACAACGTGGGGAGATACACCGCGGACACCGCTTCATGGCGGGGGAGATCGGACATGTACCGGTCAATCCAACGGGCTTTGCCTGCGGCTGCGGAAGAACCGGCTGTCTCGAAACGATCGTATCGGCTACAGGGATTGCCAAGCAAGCTCGGACGCGGATCGAACAAGGCGAGACCAGCCTTCTTCAAGAGTGGTTTGCTGACGTTAAGGACATTCGCTCAAGCGATGTTTCGCGCGCGTGTCTGGCGGGTGACGCTCTATCGCGGGATGTACTCGAGCAGACGGGACGGGAGCTCGGCCGGGCACTCGCGTGGGTCGTACCGACACTCTCACCCGACGTGATCGTGATCGGTGGCGGCGGTGCTTTAGCTGGCGAACTCCTTTTTGAACCGATGAAGGATGAATTAAATAACCTGCTGCTTCAAGATTATCGCAATCATTTTGCCATCAAGAGTGCAGAGCTTGGCGACCATGCCGGCATTATCGGAAGCGCGCTTTGGGCGCTGCAATGCAATAAACAAGCCTAATCCATTACACATAACTGATACAAAAATTGAGGAGGAACTTATTATGTCTCTTATTTCTTCTACTGAAATGCTGCAAATTGCCCGTAAAAACAAATACGCTGTAGGTGCGTTCAACGTTCATACCTTGGAAATGCTCCAAGCGGTAGTGGAAGCGGCTGTCGAAACGGAGTCCCCGCTCATCATTCAATCCACGGTTGGAACCGTCAAACACTTAGGTCCGGATTACATTGCGGAAGCAGCCAAGGTTGCTGCAGATCGTACCGGACTGCCGATCGCCCTGCATTTGGATCATTGTACGGATTTTTCGACAATTGTTCAGTGTATCCGTGCGGGTTATACCTCCGTCATGATCGATGCTTCCATGTTTGCGTTTGAAAAGAATGTGGAGCGGACGCTTAAAGTAATGGAAATCGCTCTCGCCGCTGGTGTAAACGTCGAAGCGGAGCTCGGTAAAGTCGGCGGCGTTGAGGATGATATCGTTGTAGCCGACCACGAAGCAATGCTTGCCGACCCGGAAGATTGCAGACGGTTTGTAGAGCTTACGGGTGTGCCTACACTGGCGCCGGCAATCGGTACGGCTCACGGGATTTATAAAGGGGAGCCAAACATTGACTTTGACCGTATCGCAAAAATCGCGGAGACCGTTGATGTTCCGCTGGTACTGCACGGCGGTTCAGGAATTCCGGCTGAGCAGGTGAAGAGAGCGGTATCTCTGGGGATGGCTAAAATGAACGTCGCTACAGAACTGCGCATTGCGTTCTCTAATGCGATTAAAGATGTATTTGCTGTCAATGTGGAAGAGAATGACCCTCGTAAATATATGGTTCCAGCTAAGGAAGCCGTGAAGCGTCTGGCGATGGAAAAAATGGAGCTTTGCGGATGTATCGGGAAAGCCGGCGATCTTCGATGATTACAACGGTTACGCTTAATGCGGCCATAGATAAAACCTACTATGTAAATCAGTTTGAGCTAGGCGGCGTGCAGCGCGTCGCCCGGCAAATTGCCGAACCGGGCGGTAAAGGCAACAATGTGGCCAAAGTGATCAAGTTACTCGGCGGCGATGTTACGGCAAGTGGATTTGTCGCCGGCAGTAGCGGTTCTTTTATTGAGAGTAGCCTGATCAACCGGGGCATTCAAACTTCCTTTGTACGTGTTGGCGGAGAATCGCGCGTTTGCCTGAACATCATTGACGAGTCCGAGGGAACCTCGACAGAGTTACTTGAGCAGGGACCCGTCATTGATGACAATCAAATCGCTGAGATGAAACAGACGGTACACAGGCTTGCCCTGGAAAGTAGTGTTGTCGTGCTGTCAGGCAGCTTGCCTCCAGGTGCGCCTGCTGATCTTTATGCGGATCTGATCGGGATCATCCAGTCGACTAAGGCTCGGGTATTCTTGGATACTAGCGGCGCTGCGCTGAGCATCGGACTTCAAGCCCGGCCACATTTTGTGAAGCCGAATGAACATGAGCTAGCCGGGTGGCTGGGACAAGACCGACTTGTCGAGTCTGAGTGGGCTGGTGCGGCACAGAAGCTGGCGGCTGAGGGGATCGGGCAAGTGTGTGTCACCCTTGGTGACCGGGGAGCTATTGCATTCATCGATGGACAAGGGTACCGTGTCATTCCTCCAACCATTCGTGCCGTAAATACGGTAGGCTGCGGAGATTCATTTGTTGCAGGTATGGCTTTTGCAGAAGAACGCGGAGATGCGCCTGCCGAGAAGCTACGCATTGCTTCCGCGGCGGCGGCAGCCAATGCGATGTCTGACAAAGCAGGCCATATTGATTATAAGCTTTTTCAAGATTACGTGAAGCAAGTGCAGGTAACAGCTCTATAATCCTTATGGTTCGCTCGTAATTTTGCCATCGAATTGGCCTACTTGCAATTTAGTCCTTCATCCTACAAAATTAGGATTAGTATGGATGACGCAATGTCATCAAAGGAGAGAGTCATGGAATACTCAAAGAGTGAGTTGCGCAGGTCCAAACTTCTGGAACTCATTAAATTGCACGGGAAAATATCGATTCAGGAAATTATCGAGAACATTGGGTGCTCGGAAGCTACCGCACGACGTGATCTTGATTTATTGGAGAAATCGGGGCAAATCATTCGTACGATCGGGGGCGCCATTTATGAAGGGTCGCTCATGCAGTCGACATCGGAATTGCCCTTTGCGGATAAACGCTTTTTTCAGCGGCAAGGTAAAGAACGGATCGCTGAGGTGGCGGCGGAACTGGTGGAAGAGGGAGACATCGTTTGTCTTACCGGTGGTACGACCACCTTTTTTATCGCCAGAGCCTTGAAGAAGCACCGGAACATCACGATTGTCACCAACGCGGTGAACATCGCTTCCGAGCTGGCAGATGCCGATGGGGTTCAAGTCGTTGTCATTGGCGGCGTCATGCGTGCCAAGAGTTACGAGCTTAGCGGCCCGCTTGCGGAAAGTGTCATTGAGAAGATTAACGTAACGAAAATGTTCCTTGGCGTAGACGGAGTCTCTCAAGCGCATGGATTTACGATGCATTCCGAGCTGGAGGCCCGCATTGCCCAGCTTCTGATCGGACGTTCAAGCGAAGTGTATGCCGTATTCGACCAAAGCAAGCTTGAGAAGAGCGCGCTCTTCACGATTATTCCATTGCAGCGGGCAACGGGGATTATTACAAACAAGCAGCCGGAAGGCTGGTTTGAAGAAGCATGCAAAGATCAGCAGATTGCGATCTATACAGCGGTTGAAGATGTTGTCCATCAAGCTTAGCTCGCCGTTTGCGCAACTATATAATAAGAGGGGCCCCGTCCTGACGGAGCCCTTTTGTTTTTGCTGGGACGAAGCTATTCGTGTGAACTATTTTATGACTTTCAATCGTGGTCTGGGATGTCAAAGGGCGGTCCTCTTTTTTTATTTTCAAACGACTTCATATATAATACTTAAAATTAGGTAAAGACTAATTTTGTTAATACACCATGCCAAACACTACGGAGGTATAAGATGTTACAAGTTAAATCCAGCATTGGACGAGGTTTAAAAACAGCCACGCTTCTTCTGATTATTTGTGCCAGTATTTCTCTAGCCGGCTGCACCAATAAGCCGCAATCCGAGGCACCGGAAAAGGCGTCAGCACCTACTATGGAAGCCCCGGCCACGAGCGGATCGAATGCCAATAACTCGGCGGAACAGTCCAATCCGCAGGAGAACGACAAGACAGCTACCTTGGAAACGGAAGGTCTCCCTTCAGGCGTGAAGGTTAAAAAGACAATTCAAGATATTACGCTGAAAAATAATTATCATAAAAAGATCGAACTGCTTACCGACGGCGGCAAGCGGGTAACGATTACAGATGCCAACGGCGGTATTGTCGTGCTGAATCTGGAATATGAAGGAACGATCCTGAAGGCGGACGGCAAAAAGGTTACTGTTCAAGTTGATCAGGGAGAACAGAAAACAATTACAATTCCGGACACGATTGTGATTGAAGACGATGACCATCTCGGGTTGAAACAAGGCGTTGAAATCGAGTGGAACGTCGATGCGGACGGAAATATTCAAAGCGTAGAGCTGGATGATTAATAGATTTCCTCAGTCTTATAGAATAGCCTCACCCTCTTTCACTGGGGGTGAGGCTATTCTTCATTTCAGAGGGAGTAACGGAATCTAAAAATAGTGGAATTATTCCCAATGAACGTTCCCTTATGTCTAAGAACCATCGGCAATATAATTATGAATGCGGTTACAAAAAACCGAGGAACAAATATAAAGGGGGAGGCAAAGTATGAAACGCATGAAAGGCATGAAACGTTTTCTAATCGTAATTTCTGCAATGCTCGTGATGACATCCGCTCTTGCGGCATGTGGCGGTAACTCAAAAACTACCAATTCCACAGCAGACTCCAACCAACCCGCAAAAACCAACAACACTTCCGGAGAATCCAAGGGCAGTGGCGAGAAGGTCACTATTAACCTCTGGAGCTTTACGGATGAGATTCCGAACATGACCAAAAAGTATTTGGAAGTCCATCCCGACGCAAATGTGGAATTCAAAACTACAGTAATCGCAACTACCGATGGCGCTTATCAGCCTGCTCTTGACCAAGCCTTGGCGGGTGGCGGAAAAGACGCTCCGGATATTTATGCAGCCGAAGCGGCGTTCGTCCTCAAGTACACGCAGGGAGATGCATCCAGCTATGCCGCAAACTATGCGGACCTGGGCCTTGACGCTCAAAAGGTTAAGGATGCGGGGATTGCTCAATACTCGGTTGATATCGGCAGCAAAGACGGCGAAGTGAAGGCCCTCGGCTATCAAGCGACCGGCGGCGCCTTTATCTACCGGCGCTCGCTTGCCAAGGATGTGTTCGGAACGGATGATCCGGCAACGATCAAAAATGAAATAGGACCTGGCTGGGACAAGTTTTTCGGAGCAGCCGAGAAGCTGAAAGCCAAAGGATACGGCATCATTTCCGGCGACGGAGATATATGGCACGCAATTGAGAATAGTTCCGACAAAGGATGGATTGTCGACGGAAAGCTTCATATTGATCCGAAGCGCGAAGAGTTCCTCGATCTTGCCAAGAAGCTGAAAGATAACGGGTATCATAACGATACGCGTGACTGGCAGGAGTCATGGTTCGCTGATATGTCTGGCACCGGTGCACAACCAATCTTCGGTTTCTTCGGTCCTGCCTGGCTCATTAACTATACGATGAAGGATCAAGTGAAAGACACGAATGGCGACTGGGCTGTTACCGAGCCGCCGACTGGTTTCTTCTGGGGTGGCACTTGGTTGCTCGCCAACAAGGATGTAACCAAGAACGACGCCAAGAAAAAGGCTGTTGCTGACTTTATCAACTGGGTAACGCTCGATACCTCCGAAACCGGACTCCAATATTTCTGGGCTAACGGCACGATGAAGGAAGGCGAGCAAGGCACGAAGGATAGCGTTGCATCCTCCGTCGTCATGTCGAAGTCCAACGGCGAGATTCCGTTGCTCGGCGGGCAAAACATGTTCGACGTGTTCGTTCCGGCGAATGCCAATGCATCCGGTAAGAACTTAACCCAGTATGACGAATCGATTAACATGATATGGCGCGACCAAGTACGCGAATACACCGCAGGCAACAAGACACGCGACGAAGCCCTCGCCACCTTCAAACAACAGGTCAAAGACCAACTTAACATCGATAGCGAATAAGAAATCGGTCTAGGGGGCGGGGGATTATCCCGCCCCTTCATATCCATTAAAGAGGTGAGAGCATGCGCCGCAAAGGTGTGAACTACTCGAAATTCGGCTATATCTTTACCTTGCCGTTCGTCCTGGCATTCTTGATTTTCTCGCTGTATCCCATTTTATATACCGCAGCCATCGGATTCACCGATATGCAGGGGTTAATTCCAAAACCGATTCATATTCTGGATGATCCTTTTAAAAATTTTAAAGACCTCCTTTTTGATAACGTCTCTTTCCGGAAGTCTCTGCTCAACACGGGTTTGCTCTGGATCGTCAATTTCGTTCCTCAAATCCTTCTCGCGCTCCTGCTAACGGCTTGGTTCACGAACAAACGGCTCAACATTAAGGGGCAAGGGGCGTTCAAAGTACTGCTTTATATGCCGAATATTATTACTGCGAGTACGATCGCCATACTCTTCGGCACACTATTTGCCTATCCAATGGGACCTATAAATAGCTTGATTCAATTGCTGGGATGGTCCGATGCTCCAATTAACTTTCTTCAGGACAAGACGACTGCTCGAGGAATTGTTGCCTTCATTCAGTTCTGGATGTGGTACGGAAACACTATGATCATCCTTATTGCGGGCGTTATGGGTATTAATCCCGCCCTATTTGAGTCTGCGGCGATTGACGGAGCAAGCGGGTTTCAAACCTTCTTCCGCATCACGCTGCCGAGTCTCCGGACGATTTTGCTATTCACCCTCATCACATCGATGATCGGTGGTTTGACCATGTTCGATATTCCGCAGTTGTTCCTTTTGGGCGGACCGGACGAATCAACGATGACAACATCTATGTTCATATATGGGCAAGCGTTCAAGGGCAGCTATTTGTATAATCGCGCTGCAGCGGCGAGCATGATTATGTTCGTTATTGCAGGGATATTGTCTGCAGTGGTGTTCTACCTGATGCGCGACCGTGATGCTGAAAGATTGAAGAAGGCGGAAAAGAAGCTTAGAAAGTCTGCAAGAAGCAACAAAGAGGGAGGTATGACACATCATGGATAACAACCCGAAAAGTGGAGCCGTGAATTTAAAAATAAGCAGGACGATTATTTATATCGTCTGTATCCTGTTGGCTCTCCTAAGCATCCTTCCGTTTTGGATCATGTTTGTAAACGCCACGCGCTCTACGGCGGAGATCCAAAGCGGGCTCTCTCTGCTGCCTTCAAGCCACTTTATGAGCAATTTGCAGGTACTGCTTGAAAAGAGTTTCGACCCGATTCGAGGGTTCCTGAATTCGTTTATTATTTCCGGATCGGCAACGATCCTGACGGTCTATTTCTCATCGCTAGCCGCCTATGGACTTGTGACTTATGACTGGAAGCTGCGTAAGCCATTCTTTACCTTTATCCTGTGTGTGATGATGATTCCATCCCAGGCAAGCGCCATCGGTTTTTATCAGTTCATGTATAAATTGCATTGGACGAATAACTTTCTTCCGCTGATTCTTCCTGCGATTGCAGCTCCGGCGGTAGTCTTCTTCATGCGTCAGTATCTGCTCGCAACTCTGTCGATAGAGATCGTGGAAGCAGCGCGTGTGGACGGGTCCGGTGAATTCAAGACATTCAACCGCATTATTCTGCCGCTGATGATTCCGGCCGTGGCGACCCAGGCCATCTTTGCTTTTGTGGCAAACTGGAACAACCTGTTCATGCCGCTGATTCTCCTGACACAGAAGGAAAAATATACGATGCCGATTATGGTAAGCTTGCTGCGCGGTGATATTTACAAGACGGAGTTTGGCTCGATCTATATGGGGCTGGCCTTGACGGCATTACCGCTGTTTGTGGTGTACTTCCTGTTATCCCGGTATATTATCGCAGGCGTAGCGCTGGGAGGCGTCAAGGAATAAGCCATCAAGCCGTTAATCCGGCCGATACTACACCGACTTTACTAAGGATGTCTTGAAGCTAATGCTTCCGGGGCATCCTTATTTGCCGTTTCTATAATTGAGGATAGCTACGAACCTCACGGATTACCTTTAGTTTGTTTTGCGAACATAAGTTCTGATAAAATAATGAGATAACATTTGGATGGAGAAGATGAGAGTTAATGAATGCTGTAGAGGGTGTAGTTTGGAATTTGGAAGAGATTCGCCGCAGAAGTTTGATTCTTTGGGAGAGCATTCCTGCCGAATACTTGGATTGGAGACCGGATTCTGATGCCATGAGCGTGAAAGAAATGATCCGGCACGTTTTGGATAGTGAACGTTATTATCATCTTGCCTTATTGAATGAAGGAAGCGTGGCTGATTATGAATCCCCCTATGACAAAAGGGAGTTTACGACCCTTAAAGAGGAGCTTGGCTTTTCAGAGCCATATCGGAAAGCCTTTATGGATACCGTAAGATCTTACTCACCGGAGGATCTATCCAACATAAAGATCGATCGAGGCGACGTTGGGTATATCCGTGCTTTAGGGGATATGCTTTTGAGAATTGCCTACCATGAAGCGGTTCATACCGGGCAACTTTTAGATTATTTGAGAAGCGCGGGAGTGAAGAGACCGAAGATTTGGGATTAATATATTGAAAAGGTGATTGAACTCCCGGAAACAATAGACGGCCCCTTATTTCTCTTTCCGGTTGAAATAAGGGGCCTCACCTTACGATTCCACCGCTTCATCGACCTTGCGGAGCAGGGACTGAAGCTGCGCACGGAGCGGTTCGAGTTCCTCCTGCCGGAGTCCGGCGCCGGAATACAGTTGGGCGGGAACTTCCGCAGCACGCGTCTTGAGCGCGCGTCCTTCGTCGGTCAACTCGATGATGACGTTGCGCTCATCGGCTTTGCTGCGGGTGCGGGTCAAAAGGCCCTGCGATTCCAGCTTCTTGAGCAGGGGCGTAAGCGTTCCTGAATCGAGATACAGGCGGGCGCCAAGCTCTTTGACGCCGATGCCGTCTTTTTCCCACAGCGCGAGCAGGGTAATATACTGCGTATACGTAAGCCCAAGTTTGGATAAGATCGGGCGGTACAGCTTCGTTATCTCGCGGGAACAGGCGTAGAAAGCGAAACATAGTTGATTCTCCAGCTTGAGCAGTTCGTCTTCGGGTATCACGGAACAATTCTCCTTACATACATAATTGGATCTAATTATAACACGCTTATATTTGACGTATCAAATTAAATTGTATAAAATCTAATTTATAAAACCTAACCGGAGGAGATCATAATGTCTGTCTACGATTACGAGGTAAAGACGATTCGCGGGGAAAAGAAAACGCTGGCCGAGTATAGAGGGCAAGTGCTATTGATCGTCAACACTGCGACGAAGTGTGGATTTGCTCCGCAGTTTAAAGGCCTGCAACAACTGCATGATGAATATGGAGCCCAGGGATTCGCGGTGCTTGGTTTTCCATGCGGCCAGTTCGCGAACCAAGAGGAGGAGGGTGACGAGGCCATCGCTCAGGCTTGTGAGCTGAACTTTGGCGTATCGTTTCCTCTTTTTGCAAAGATTGACGTGAAGGGGGACGAAGCTCATCCGCTATTCAAGTATCTAAGCGATAAGGCGCGGGGCGTGCTGGGATCGAAGTCGATCAAGTGGAACTTCACGAAATTTCTGATCGACCGGGAAGGCAATGTCTTGAAGCGGTTTGGACCGAACGAAACCCCGGAAAAAATCGAAAATGAGATCATACAGCTGCTAACGGAGTCGGCGCGTGTATAATTAATGATGACGAGTCATTTCGTTTATCAAGAATATAAGGAGAGATACCTGTGTACAGCAAGCTCACCGCTTATTGTCTTTCCAAAAAAGGAGCTGTAGAGGATTATCCGTTCGGGCCGTCGCCGCTGGTTATGAAGGTAGGGGGCAAAATGTTTGCACTGATTACCCGGGCGGAAGCCGACGATGAAGTTCAAATTTCGCTGAAATGCGATCCGGTTATCGCAGCCAATCTGAGGGAACAGCATGAATGCGTTCGGCCCGGTTATCATCTGAACAAAAAGCACTGGAACACCGTAGCCGCCGACGGCAGCCTCGCCGTGGATGACCTGAAAGCGATGATCGATCATTCCTATGAATTGGTGCTCGCCAGTTTAACCAAAGCGGCTCGTGAATCGGTTCTTCTAAAAATAGGGGGGAGCAGGTAATTCCTGCTCCTCCTTCCCTTTTCTAATACCTTCATGTCTTCATGTTTGCCTTACCTTTCATATGAAATGCCCTTCTCATTTTTCAATTTGCTGATTTCGCCGCGGGTCTTAGAACAAATTGCTCCTTGCCATCGTCTATGTATCAAAAGGGGGGGCTTAACATGAAATTATTCACGTTGCTGCTTGGTTTTGCAATGATTATAGGCGGATGCTCTGCTGGAAAGATCCAACCGAATCCAAATTCAAATTCGAATCCGATTAAAGGGAATTCGATTATTGATTGGGTCGACTTTGTGAAGCTGAACGATCAGACCTACACAGGCATGTATGAATTGGTGTTGAGTGATCCCGACGATGTCACAGATGAGGTTGTAGGAGAGGTGAAGTTCAAGGTAGGGGATGTGGTTACGAATCCTGATTATAAGACCCAGCCCGGGGATGCCGCTTTTTTGGAAATCGGCACGAAGCTGTATCAGGTCAAAGGATTTGCCAAGGAAGAATTGATCGCCGCGAAGGACGAGGCTTCTATTGGCGGATACCGCCTATATGCAGGGGAAGATCATGCCAGGTCGCTTGGACTACGGTATAAGGATATACCAAAAGATCAGGTGGCCAGCGTCGCCTTGTACCGGTTCGATGAGACCGCCCCGTTTAATACACTGAAGGATCGGGATAAGGAGCGTTTCATAGAACTCTTGGATCATGGAACGGATAAGCCGGGCTATTCGCCTGAGAACAAAGATGGAGATCCTGACTATTATCAAATGGTCTTCTTCATGGAAAATGGGCAACTCGGATATGCCTATTCGCTCGCTGATGATGGGGTTCATGTGTTCTTCCACCCTTGGGACACCCGACTTGTGAAGGATGAAATCCGTAATTGGTTAAAGCCCTAGCCCTAGCGGCTTAGCTCTTTACTCTCATTCTGTCGAGTATACTTCCTAATCGTGTGGAAATGCACTATAATTGTTCGCGTTTCGTTCATGTGCTCCAACCTCCAATGGAATATTCCTAGGGGCTAGGAACCATCTATATCGATAGCTCGACTGGCATCAGCTACCTCGATGCATAAGCTTTCTCCACTCTATGGGCTTTGATGAAAATAAGAGGAGCCCGCTGGTATTGAAGTCAGCCCCTCTCCTGTTTTTCCGGTTCCGCTACCTTTCGGCACTTTCATAGCCATTCGGGAGTGCCATCCCTTCTCAGCTCCAGTCTAACGGACACCAGGGACTCTATTGGATCGATAATGGCAACTTTGCAAAGCTAACGGACACACAGGACCTTAACTAAGTTGATTGACCCGAAAACATGTGTTCAATCAGCATTTAAGGGCCGTCATGTCCGTTAGAATTTGAAATGTCATGAATTCGGCGTTTTAAGGGCCGTGGTGTCCGTTAGCCGAGACCTGTTGCGGACTAGACCCATGTGGCTGAGATCCAACTAGCTGAGACGAATCACCGCTGTTGGCATGCCGCCCGTAGCTGGATAGCTTATAGAAGGTAAATTCTCTGAAACCATAGATCACTTTTCTTCGTCTTCGGTATACTTCTTTTAAAGGATTAATTTTTCAGTGAAAACCGCCCGTAAGGCAATACTGCTTCGAGAGGATGCTGCGATCAATGAATCATGGGAAAATTGAGGTTTATGCGTCAAAGGGGAAAACATGGCTGCTCCTCTTATTAGCATCAGGGTTTATCGCCGCTGGAATCTGGATGTTCAGGCTGGCCCTGACGGAAGCGGAGAGCTGGATAATCGGTGGGATTGGCGTAATCAGCGTACTGTTCTTTGGGATCTGTTTTCTGTTCATTTTCAAAAGCTTGTTTGATACCTCGCCGGTGCTGGAAATCGATGACGGAGGATTGCTCGACCGCACCTCCTATGTTGCAGGCGGCCGGATCCTATGGAGTGAAGTTGAGTCGATCTCGATCTTTAATGTTGCTAACCAGTTGACGATCGGCATCCGTTTACGGAATCCCCAAGCTTTTTTGGACAGCAAGAATGGCATCCAGCGCTGGTTGATTTCGGTCAACCAGAAGCTGACAGGGGCTCCTGTCAACATTTCACGTCCAGGTATGACGGTTCCGATTACGGAGATTTATGAGGCTATGCTGCTGAGATGGGAACAATATCAATAAGCAATATACTCCTTACATGGACGAAGCGCAGGAAGTATTCCTGCGTTTTTTATTTATTTTCGAAAAATCAGGTTTAGCCGGGCAGAGATCTAATGATAATGTCGATTTATGTCGATAAAATATCATAGATTGTATATCGTGAGAATAAAAGGGGAAATCATTATGAAATTGTTCACCGGGGTTTGGCGCAAGCTGGACACATTGAAATTGAAATTACCCGTATTGTTGCTAGTGCTATCCATTATTCCTTTGTATGCTGTCTCCATGTTGCTCGGCCTCAGTTTTACCGATGTGGTAAAGGACAAAGTGAAGCAGCAGCAGGTAATGACTGCTGTAGCCAATGCGGACGTCCTGAATACCATGCTGCAAGGGAAAATAGGCGCTTTTGAAAATGCAGTCAAGGAGTACCAACCGGTGCTGCTTTCCGGGGATCAGGAACAGATCCTGCCGCTCCTTAAAGGAATGAAGGCTTTGAATCCGGACGTACAGTCGATCTCGTATTCAACGGCAGATGGGCAGTCTTTTGACCAGAAAGGAACGCAGCTGGATTTATCGGGTTTCTCTAATTTTCAGCGGGTTAAGCAGGAGAAGACGCTTGGTATCTCTGACATACTGATGGATACGACAAGCGGCGAACAAAGCATCATCATTGACATCCCGATCACGGATAACAGTGGAGAGTTCCGGGGCTTGATCCAGGCCATTCTGTTGCCGGGTAATATTCAGAAGGAATTGAATCATAATCTGATGAGCGAGACCAGCTATTCCTATCTGTTATCTTCCTCCGGGGTATACATGTCCCACCTAACAGCAGAGAAGGTTGGCAAAGATTTCAGAGACTACGCCAATGCTGCGAAGATCAAAACTTATGAGGAGCAGGTATTGGCCAAAGATTCGGGAACCGTCGATTATGTCGAAGAGGACGGCACAGCTAAGATCGCTTCTTTTGCCAAGGTGGAACTGACGGGCTGGAAGGTTATCGTCTCCGGCAATAAGCATGACTTGATGAGCGGAGCGGAGAAAAGTCAGAAGAAAGCCGATCTCTTTATTTTGATCTGTACGGTGGCGCTAGCCATGATCGCGCTGTTGATCTCCTTCTTCATTATGAGGGTGATTATAAGAATGACGAAGTTGATGCAGAGGGTGGCCGTCGGTGATCTGACCGAAAGGTTGGAAACAGGGAGAGGCCATGATGAACTTCAACAGTTAAAACGAAATATGAACGGGATGCTGGATTCCTTTTCGCATATGATTGAACGGATCACCGATTCGATTCAGCATACAGCGGCCTCGTCCGAGGAACTGTCTGCTATTGCAGAGAGCTCCGTGCAAACCTCCGAAAATACCGCTAAATCGGTAGAGGGAATGATTAAGGGCGCGACGACGCAGACGGAGAGCTCCGAGCAATCGGCTGTCGCGATCGAGGAAATGGCGGCCGGCATTCAGCGAATCGCCGAATCGGCAGGAGCAGTGAATCAACAGGTGCAGGATATGTACAGTGAAGTTGCCACCGGCGAACAAGTGGTGGATGAGGCCGTTATGGTCGTCAGCAGCGTGAAAGACAGCGTGAGCAAATCGGTTGTCATGATGCAGGCATTGGAGTCGAAATCGCAAGAAATCAACGAAATCGTCGGCTACATTTCCGCGATTGCCGCACAAACAAACATCTTGTCGTTGAATGCAGCGATTGAGGCAGCGCGGGCGGGCGAACACGGGCGTGGATTCGCCGTAGTCGCGGGTGAGGTGAAGAAGCTGGCCGAGCAGACGACCGCGGCTGCAAGTAATGTCACCGCCATTCTATTGGATCTTCAAGGCGCGGCCTCGGACAGCGGAAAAGCGGTTGTGGAAGGTATTGCCGACGTCGAAAGAAGCGTAGTCCAAATGGTTAAAGTAAAAGACGTGTTCGACACGGTTCAAGAGGCTGTGAGAGGCGTTACTTCCCAGATTGAAGAAGTGTCTGCGGCGACCGAAGAGCTCTCGGCCAGTGCCGAGCAGGTTTCGGCTTCCATGGACGAAATGGTCGCCATTTCACGGGAGTCACTGACCGAGCTGAAAGGAATAGGCAACGGGGCGGAAGAGCAGCATCAAGCCATGGAAGAGATTTCTTCCTCCTCCCAATCGTTAAGCCAAATGGCTGCGGAATTACAGGAAATGATCAAGAAATTCAGCATATAAACCTGACCCATCAAAAGAAGCCGGAGCGCCCGCAATATTGCGGTGCTCCGGCTTTGTTCGTTCGGCAGTCCTCCGTCAAATCGGACGCAGCGTAAAGGTAAAACGGTAAGGCCGATTGGAAGGAAGCGTATAGGCTTCATGCGTCGGTGCTCCCCAGCTGTCGTCACCGCCCACGCCCATTTGCATGTAATTCACCCGTACCACGGTTTTATGGCTGACGGGCAGCTTGTATACATGATCGTGGTCCTCAAGTTCCTCCGGCGTCCAAGGGAGGACGTTCCATTCAAACGGAACCGCGGAGTCGAAACGCAGGCCGTGTCCTTCAGTTCCCTGTGTAACTTGTGCAAACCGGATGTCGGTTTTATTGCCGCATTCCTGCGGTCTCAAATACGGGACGTACTGGTCCCGAACCGCTCCGGAGTAGAGCCCAAGCCGGGCACCCGTTTTACGGTCGGCGTAGCTGTCATGCGGCCCCCGGCCGTACCAGGCGGCCGTGTCCAGATCTTGGCTCAGCTCGAGCAAGAGTCCGAACTCCGGAAGCTGCGGCAGGCCTTCGGCCGGAACAAGAGTTTGCTCGACGTCGATCGAACCGTCCCGATGGATCCGGTAGACGAGGGACAGAGTGCAAGCAGGCTGATTCGTCCACATGTAATCGGTTGTAACGACGCAATCGGCCCCATCCATACGAAAGTCAAACCGGATCAACCGGCGGGTGGCAGGGGCGCTTCTCCAGAAGCCGCACCGATCGGCCAGCTTGTTGCCGCGATCGTTGTCGGTGACGGCCCGCCAAAAATTCGGTCTGACCGGACTCAGCAGCTGTTCTTTACCGGCTCTGGAATAAGACGTAAGTTCTCCCGTGGACCGGTTAAAGCGTATCGATGCATCCAGACATGTGAGAAGGAGTTCCTCCGACGTTTCCTCCGTTTGCACCGGAGCATCAAGGGAAACGGTGCGCAATGGAAGGAGGCGAGGCGACAAAACAAATTGTCCCCAGGCTACTTCATGTCCGGACTGGGCCCACTTCTGATCTCTTGTCGTTTTGAAGGAGATCGTGAGCACCGATTCTTTGGCGAAATCATTCGGCAGCTCAAAAGGAATCGTGATTTCAGCACACTCTCCCGGCGGAACCGAAGTTTCCAGGATGCCGCTTTGAACGACCAACCCGTCTTGCGCCAATTCCCAATTCAATGAATAGTTGCTCAAATCCGTAAACAGGAACCGGTTCGTGATCCGAATCAGTCGGTTCTGCAAATCGGCGGCTTCTACTTTTACATCCTGATAGCATTTCTTCACTTCCAGCAATTTCGGCGTCACCGTCCGGTCGGCAAATATAAGGCCGTTGCCGCAGAAAGTACCGTCATGCAGCGACTCCCCGAAATCTCCACCGTAAGCGAGATATTCGGTGCCATCCGGCGTCGTCGTGCGAATCGCCTGGTCGACCCAATCCCAGATGAATGCGCCTTGGAGGATTTCATAACGGTCGAAGAGCTCCCAATACAGGTGGAGCCCGCCGCAGGAATTGCCCATCGCATGGCTGTACTCGCACAGGATGTACGGCTTCTGCGGATCGTTCTGCGCGTAACGTTCAACATCCGCGGGCTTCACGTACATCGTGGATTCTATGTCGCTCGCCGCTTCCGACTTTCTGTAATGGAAGATGCCTTCATAATGGACGAGCCGGGTAGGATCTGCTTGTTTCAGGAAATCGTGCATGGCGATAAAGTTATCGCCGCCGAACGATTCATTTCCCAGCGACCAAATGATGATGGACGGGTGGTTTTTGTCCCGTTGGAGCATGGAGTTGCAGCGGTCGAGGACGTTGTCGCGCCATTCGGGTCTGCTGCCCGGTACATTGAATTCGTTCAGTTCCTTTTGATTGTATTGCCAAGTGCCATGCGTCTCCAGATTGGTCTCATCGATCACATACAAACCGTATTCGTTGCAAAGCTCATACCAGAGGGTTTGATTTGGATAATGAGAGGTTCTGACAGCATTCACGTTATGCGTCTTCATTAATTCAATATCCCGGATCATGTCCTCCCTGCCCAAAGCGCGGCCGGTTTCCGGTGAAAATTCATGCCTGTTCACGCCTTTGAAAACAATCCGCTTGCCGTTGATTTTCATCAATCCGTCCTTCAGCTCGAACTTGCGGAACCCGGTTTTGCAGCTGACAGCTTCGACTACGCGGCCCTCTCGGTCCTTCAAGGACAAGACCAGCGTGTACAGGTGGGGCGTTTCCGCGCTCCATTTCAAAGGATCGTGAATCGTAGCCGAGAGTTGCGCCGTATGGGATTCCCCGCCATGAACGGAAAAAGCGAAGGACAGCGGATGTGCCAAAACGGCTTGTTCGCTTGCGTCAAACAGCTGGGCCTCGACCGTGAATTCTTCGAACTTTTCCCCATCGCGTACATCCTCTATGGTTATGTCCACCAGCAGTTCCGCATCCCGGTATTGGGCATCCAGCTCACTGCGGACGAAGAAATCGAATATATGAACCGGGGAGGGCGAGTACAAATAGACGTCCCGGAAAATGCCGCTAAGCCGCCAGAAATCCTGATCCTCCAGCCAGCTCGCATCACACCAGCGGTACACCTCGACAGCCAGCTTGTTCTCTCCTTCAACCAGATAGGGGGTAATATCGAATTCGGCTGGCGTAAACGTATCTTCGCTGTACCCGGCCAGCTCTCCGTTGACCCGCACATAAAAGGCGGATTCCACGCCTTGAAAGCTTAGAATGACCGGCCGGTCCGCCCAAGCTTCGGGAACGGTGAACGTACGGAGATACGATCCGACAGGATTGTAAGCAGTTGGAGCAAAAGGAGGACTCAGTTCAGGCTCTGATTCCGCCCAAGGATAACGGACATTCGTATATTGCGGGTAATCGTACCCCTGGAGCTGCCAATGGGAAGGAACGGGCATATCTCCCCAGCTGCTGGCATCATAATCGGTTTCATAGAAGGACTTGATCCGCTGCTCCGGCGTTTCGGCAAACGCAAACTTCCAAACCCCGTTCAAGGAACGATAGAAAGGAGACGAAGCCGGATCGCCGGCAAGAGCATCCGATATGGACGGAAAGGGCATCATCGAAGCATGGGCCGGGAGCCGGCCAAGCTGGAAAATGTCCGGATTGTTGTTCCATTCGGGATAACCGTTAGCGGGAGGCGAATAAACCAGTTTTTTGCGCATCGATAAGCACCTTTCTTATTCAATGATATAATTATATTGTCATTATACGATCGAACCATTCCATACAAAATAAAGAATATGAGTATTCTATATCAAAATATGAAACTAAAGGAGGGAGCGCGGGATGAAAGATGCGTTCCTGTTTTCCCAGACGGAGGAGGCCGCAGGGCTTCCCGTCTTTATGACGACGGTGGGGTATTGGCAGCACCAATCGGAGACTGACCGGCCATCGGGGTTTCCCGATTATCAGTTACACCAGGTCCTCGGCGGCCAAGGCAAACTGGTGCTCGGGGAAGAAGAATACGTGATGGGTCCGGGCGACATATTTTTTCTGTTTCCTGGCATTCCGCATCGTTACATGCCGGTCAGCGCGCCATGGGAAATCGCCTGGGTGTCGTTTAACGGAAGGGAGGCGAGCCATCTACTCTCTTATGCGGGAATCGACAGATCCGGGGTAGGCAAATTACGCTCCAAGACTCTCATAAAAGGAATTGAGCAGATGCTTTTGATGGAAGGGAAAGAAGCGGCGGATTTTGAAGCGGAATGCTCGAAGCTGATCTATTCCGTACTCCTGGACCTAAAAAAGCTCCTCATCGAGCCGGCGGGCCGAAATGAGGAGTTGGAACGGTTAAAGCCGGTGCTCCGGCATATCGCGCAACATTTGCATCGGCCTCTGCCTCTTGCCGAACTGGCCGAAGTTGCTTCGGTTTCGCCCCAATATTTATGCAGGCTGTTTCAGAAAACGATGAAGATGAGGCCGCTCTTTTACGTGAATCAGGAGCGGGTCAGCCTAAGCAAAAAGCTGATGTTCAGTGAACGGAACAAAAAGATTTACGAGATTGCCCACCAGGTCGGTTACGAGAATCCGAGTTATTTTTGCGCGGTGTTTAAACGTCATACCGGCATGAGTCCGGAGGACTTCAAGAAATTGCACGGGTTGAGTTCATAGCGGGAGAGGAAGGCATCGCCGAAGCCGGTTACGTAACCCGGCCCCCCGCCTCCGTATAAAACAGCTCAAGCGCCAGATGGCTATCATAATTTCCAAACCCTTTTCCAAACAAGGTTAATCCTCCGATATGAACCGCGTCATCCTCGACGGATAACCGGAATGTCCACTCCTTACGCTTCAAATCAAGGTCCTGCAATTTAACATCCGATAACTTGAGCCCGTCCATAAAGGTGCCTTCATCCGTAATACGCAGCTGCTTCAGCAAACCGTACTGGTTTGTATAGGGAGACCACCAGTCAGGCGTATATTTACCCAGCCGGTCTCCATAATCCCCGGGACTGGTCCAGGTGCCGACAGTAACTCCGTTGAACTTGAAGGTGATGTCGGACGGGTAGTCATTGTTGGTTGACGGAGCCTCCGAAGCGATCTCCATAGTCAGCACAAGCTCGGTCGGCTGTTCGCTGGACAGCAAGTAATTCGGGGCCTTGTACTCTACGAAGCCTTTGCCGAACCAAAGAACGGAGGCGTCGGTACGCTCCGGGTCCCAAAAATAACGGGGGTCATCGAAGCTGCCGATAATTTTGTCCGTGGTAGCCAGACCGCAGGTCGGCTCGATATGAAAATCGGAATAATGGCCGACCGGGATTTCAACCCGATGGCTCTTGCGCCCGGAGGGGCCGCTCGGAAGGATTTGAATTTCCGCGCCGGTCATCGCAAGGGAGCAGACCTTTTGCAAGCCGCTTTTGCCGGGCATCATTTGCGTCGCGATAAGTCCGGCTTCCGACAGCTTGCGGACATGCATCGTCATAATTGCGCTCGATAATCCGGTCGCGCTTGCCAAGTCTTTAATATTCATCGGGCGCTCCGTCAACAGTCGCAGGACATGCAGTCGTACCGGGCTGGCTAGCGCTTCATATACGGGAAGGGAAGCTTCCGTAAGATCAAGATTCATTAGAGTTCCACCTTATAGACATTTGATTAACAAATATATTAATCAAATTAAACCCCTTTTGCAAGCTTTAACGTCAAATTTTCCATTTTCCCGATTGACGAATGGAATGTATGCTGACTATAATGTTTATATAAATATAAACTGATTAATAAAATTATTAACTTAAGGAGTGAATCATTCATGACGCTGCAAGGTGTACTTAACGCCGATCTCGGACAAGGAAGCATTAACCGCAATATTTACGGGCATTTCTCCGAACACTTGGGAAGATGTATTTACGAAGGAATTTGGGTTGGCGAAGACTCACCTATTCCTAATACGAACGGAATTCGCAACGATGTCTTGGAAGCGCTTAAGAAAATTAAAATTCCGGTACTTCGTTGGCCGGGGGGATGCTTCGCGGATGAATATCACTGGAAGGACGGCATCGGTCCGAAGGAAGCGCGCAAAGAGATGATCAATACCCATTGGGGCGGCGTGGTCGAGAACAATCATTTCGGGACCCACGAATTCATGGACCTGTGCGCTCAATTGGGGTGCGAGCCTTATATCAACGGAAATGTGGGCAGCGGCACGGTTCAGGAAATGTCCGAATGGGTTGAGTATTTGACGTTCGGCGGCAAATCGCCGATGTCCGACCTTCGCAGTCAAAACGGGCACGAAGAACCCTGGAAGGTAACTTACTTCGGAGTGGGGAACGAAAACTGGGGCTGCGGAGGGAATATGCGTCCCGAGTATTACGCGGATTTATACCGCCGCTTCCAAACTTATGTCCGGAATTATGATGACAATAAAATCCATCGGATCGCCTGCGGTCCAAACTCGGACGATTATAACTGGACGGAAGTGCTGATGCGCGAGGCTGGACGGTTCATGGATTCCATTACGCTGCATTATTACACGGTCCCGAAAGATTGGAATAATAAGGGGGGAGCGACCGGCTTCGACGAAGAACTATGGTTCGAAACCCTGAAAAAGGCGCTCCATATGGATGAACTCATCACTCGCCACAGTACGATTATGGATAAATATGATCCGGAAGGCCGGGTCGGACTTATTGTCGATGAATGGGGAACCTGGTACGACGTGGAGCCGGGAACGAACCCGGGCTTCCTGTATCAGCAGAACACAATGCGCGACGCGTTGGTGGCGGGACTGACGTTCCACATTTTCCATAAGCACAGCGGCCGGGTCCGGATGGCGAACATCGCCCAAACCGTCAACGTGCTTCAAGCCGTCATTTTGACGGAGGGAGAGAAGATGATTCTGACGCCGACCTATCACGTATTCGATATGTATAAGGTCCATCAGGACGCCGAATTGCTGGAATTGTCGCTCGACGGCGGCAGTTACAAGATGGGTGACGAGGAGATTCCGGCCGTAACGGCTACGGCTTCCCGCGACGCGCAAGGGGCCATTCATATCAGCTTCTGTAATCTCCAGGCCGATTCGGCAAATCAAGTGAAGCTCGATCTGCGCGGCTTGGCTTCATGCGAACCGAGCATTACAGGCAGCACGCTGACCGGTGACAAAATCGATGCCCACAACACGTTCGAGCAGCCGGAGGCCGTTGCTCCGAGAGCATTTACCGATTTCGTGCTGGAAAACGGTACGTTGTCCGTGACGCTTCCGGCCATGTCGGTGACGACGCTGGAGCTGGCGGTCAAAGCGTAGGCTCGCCATGGCTGAGAACTCCTGCAAAGCTTGCCGTGACGATTACAAGGTTACCGATGCCCAAATGGAACGGCTGCTAAAAACGTCGATGTTCGCACCGGAGCGGCGGGTTAGCGAAGCGGAGTATCAAGACCGGCTGGAGCTCTGCAGTTCCTGCCCGAAACTGAGGGATGGAGTGACGTGTACGGCCTGCGGCTGCATCATTCCGGTGATCGCCTGGCTGAAGGAACGTTCATGCCCGCTGCCGGGCGGCGGATTGTGGAGTGCGGCTAACGCTATCGAATGATTCCTGACGGTGACCGTATTGTGGAATTGTGGAATGCACATGTAGGGCTACTGCAAAAGGGGCTGTCCCAAAAGTCATCCTAGATGACTGAGGGACGCCCCTTTTTTTTCATTCAAATCAAACAAAAAGAAACCAATCCTTGGTAAAATGGAAGTGTCGAGCAACCATTCGAAAAGGAGAGGT
>NZ_JAGQEH010000022.1:0-51045 GCF_018101095.1 Paenibacillus sp. Marseille-P2973 | reverse complement strand
TGGGTTTGGGTTTGGGTTTGGGTTTGGGTTTGGGTTTGGGTTTGGGTTTGGGTTTAGATACGGCTACGGCTAGGCTACGGTTGCGAATGTAATCCCTAAATATAAAGTAACTGTAAAACCTACATCTATTTCTCTTCTTTCTTCGAATTCACAACAAATAGATGGAAAACATACATCTAATTTCCTCCTTTTCCGCTAGTAGAAGCAAAAGGAGCGAAATTAACTGCAGGTTTTACATCTAAATGCCCCAATTAGCCCGATTCTCCAAAATTAGATGCAGGTTCTACAGCTAATTTTCCCCTCCTAGTAACTCTGCCAGACTCGCACCACCCATCAAGCTACCATCCACCAAGCTTATCCAAACAATACAAAAACCGCCCCAGGGAATTTAATCCCTGAGGCGGTTCTAACTACCTTACTAGTAGATCGGCAGTACTTGGTTAGTCTGGCTGCGGTTGCGGCCAACCGAGAAGATGGCGATTGGAATGCCTGTCAACTCGGATACGCGCTTCACGTAATTGCGGGTCGTTTCAGGCAGATCTTCCAGCGTCTTCGCGCCGCTGATATCTTCGGACCAGCCCGGAAGCTCCTCGTAGATCGCTTCGCACTCGGCGAGCATTTTCAGGCTGGCCGGATAATGCGTGATCACTTCGCCCCGGTATTTATAGCCGGTGCAGATCTTGACCGTCTTCAAACCGGTCAATACGTCCAGCGAGTTCAGCGAGAGGCCGGTCAACCCGCTGACGCGGCGAGCATGGCGGACCACGACGCTGTCGAACCAGCCAACGCGGCGAGGACGACCTGTAACCGTGCCGTACTCATGGCCGGTTTCCCGAATGAAATCACCGATTTCATCGTGCAGTTCCGTCGGGAACGGTCCGTCGCCGACACGCGTCGTATACGACTTCGCTACCCCGATGACCTGGTCGATCTTCGAAGGTCCCACACCGGACCCGATGCACACGCCGCCAGCCGACGGGTTGGAGGACGTTACAAACGGATAAGTCCCTTGGTCGATGTCCAGCATGACGCCTTGCGCGCCTTCGAACAGTACCTTTTGCTTCGCATCGATCGCATCGTTAAGCACGACCGAAGTGTCCGTGACGTACGGACGAAGAACTTCCGCATACTCCAGGTATTGCTTCAGAATCTCTTCCACATCCAGCGGCTCCGAACCGTAAACTTGCTGAATGACATGGTTCTTCTCGTTCATCAAATGGCGCAACTTCAGTTCGAACTCTTCCGCATCCATCAGATCCGCGATCCGGATGCCGCTGCGAGCCGCTTTATCCATATAAGCCGGGCCGATCCCTTTACGGGTCGTTCCGATTTTGTTCGGTCCCTTACGATCTTCCTCCAGCGCATCCAGCACCATGTGATAAGGCATGATGACATGCGCACGGTCGCTGATGACCAGATTCTTCGTACTGAAGCCATTTTCGTGAATATAGTTGATTTCTTGAATCAGCGCGGCCGGATTTACAACCATGCCGTTGCCGATAACACACTTCTTATCCGAATAAAACACGCCCGATGGGATCAGGCTGAGTTTGTACTTCTTGCCGTCGATAAGAATGGTGTGACCGGCGTTGTTGCCGCCTTGATAACGGGCCACCACTTCGGCGCTCTCCGCCAGATAATCCGTGATTTTACCTTTACCTTCGTCTCCCCATTGGGTACCTACAACGACTACCGTTGACATGTACATTCCCCCGCCTGGTGCCCTCGCACCTGTATTTGAACAATTCATAGACATACGCGACAAAGCCATTTACTGCTCTAAAGCAGCAATATCAGTTTACCAGTCCCCATTTTTAAAGTCAAATTAAAAACGAACAATCACACAGTCGTCTGCATGATTGTTCGGAAATGGATGAATAATGGCTATAAACTAGAACTTAAAACAAGCAGAATACGCATCGCTTCCGTCAAAATAAGCTTACCCGGCAAAAGCGTCCATATGCGCCCGCTCGTAATTCGCGAACTTGTTGAAGTTCTTCAGGAAGACCAGCTCGACGGTTCCGACCGGTCCATTCCGCTGTTTGGCGATAATAATCTCGATGATATTCTTCTTCTCGGTTTCCTGGTTGTAGTAGTCGTCCCGGTAAAGGAACGCTACGATATCGGCATCCTGCTCGATCGAACCGGATTCCCGAAGGTCGGACATCATCGGACGTTTATCCTGCCGCTGCTCAACGCCCCGGCTGAGCTGGGACAGAGCAATTACCGGCACTTCCAATTCACGGGCAATCTGTTTAAGCGTACGGGAAATTTCCGATACTTCCTGCTGCCGGTTCTCGCCCGGCTTCCCGCGTCCGTGAATCAGCTGAAGGTAATCGATGAGGATCATGCCGAGCCCTCTCTCCTTCTTCAGCCGCCGGCATTTTGCCCGGATATCGGCCACGGTCACGCCCGGCGTGTCGTCAATGTAGATTTCCGCCTCGGACAAAGCCGCAATCCCCATCGTCAGCTTCGCCCAATCGTCATCGTTCTTAAAGTCACCTGTCCGCATAATTCCCGCGTCGAGATTCGCTTCGGCGCAGATCATCCGCTGCACCAACTGGGCTGCGGACATCTCCAGGCTGAAGATCGCGACGGTTTCTTTGGCGCGTACCGCCACATTTTGCGCGATATTCAGCGCGAAGGCGGTTTTACCTACGGACGGACGGGCCGCCACGATGATGAGATCGTTCCGTTGAAAACCGGCCGTCATCTTATCGAGATCGACGAAGCCGGAAGGAATTCCGGTCGTATTCCCGCGGTTCTGATGCAGCTGCTCAACGCGTTCGAACACTTCCATAACCACGTCGCGAATGGCAATAAATCCGCTGCCGGAACGGCGGTTCGAAATTTCAAGAATGCGCCGCTCGGCATCGCTTAGCATGCCGGAGACATCCTCTCCGCCGGTATATCCATCGCTGACGATCTGGGTCGCCGTCCGGATCAAACGACGCAGCATCGATTTCTCTTCGATAATGCGCGCGTAATAATCCACGTTCGCCGCCGTAGGCACCGCATGCGCCAGCTTGGCCAAATAGCTGACCCCGCCGGTCTCCTCCAATTCTCCCCGATCCTGCAAACGAGAGGTCAGTGTAACCAGGTCAATCGGCTGCCCTTCCTCGCCGAGCTGAACCATCGCTTCATAGATCAACTGATGGGGCTTGTCGTAGAAATCATCGGTACGGACCCGCTCCATCGCCGTAATAAGCGCTTCGGATTGCAGCAGAATCGCTCCGAGTACCGCCTGCTCGGCCTCTAGATTCTGCGGGGGAATCCGATCGTAAAATATATCGCCGCTCATGTTACTCCTCCGTAACCTGAACCTTGAACGTCGCCTTTACTTCAGGATGAAGCTTAACCGGTACCTGGGTCACGCCCAGCGTACGGATTGGATCGTGCATTTCAATTTTGCGCTTGTCGATCTTCACGCCGGCTTTCTCCAGCGCTTCAGCCACCTGCTTGCTCGTAATCGCTCCGAACAAACGGCCGCCTTCCCCGGCTTTCGCCTTCAGCGTAACCGTCATTTCTTCGAGCTTCTTGCCCAGCGCTTGCGCTTCTTCCTTTTCCTTCTCCTTACGCTTCACTTCAGCCGCCGTTTGATTCTCCAGCGTCTTCACATTGCCGTCAGTAGCCGGACGAACCAGTCCGCGAGGCATCAGAAAATTTTGAGCGTAGCCTTCGGATACCTCTTTGATTTCCCCTTTTTTCCCTTGACCCTTAACGTCCTTCAAAAAGATTACCTTCATTCGAATAACCCCTCTTCCTTATCTATTTCCTCCAGCACGGCCAGCAAACGTTGCTCCGCCTCCGCCTGGGTGCCTTCCAGTTGTACCGCGGCGTTCGTCAAATGCCCCCCGCCGCCAAGCCGTTCCATGACTACCTGTACGTTCATGCTACCTAAGGACCGGGCGCTGATGCCGATCAGTCCGTCAGGCCGCTCGCTGATGACGAACGAAGCCAGCACGTTCGTCATATTCAGCAGCGTGTCCGCCACTTGAGCGATAAGCAGCTGCGGAATTTTATGGTCTTCCTCCGTCACCGCCAGCGCGATATGCCCATAAATCATCCGGGCATGCTTGATAATGTCGGCCTTGGCGATGTACTCCTGAAGGTCTTCCTTCAGGAGCCGCTGCACCATGGCCGTATCCGCCCCCATCCGGCGGAGGAAGGCGGCCGCTTCAAACGTCCGCGACCCGGTATGCAGCGCAAAGTGCTTCGTATCGATCGTAATCCCTGCCAGCAGCGTCGTCGCTTCCAGCGGGCTGAGCTCCACCTTCTCGTGAATATACTGCAGAAGCTCGGTGACGAGCTCGCAGGCCGAGGAGGCGTAAGGCTCCAGATAAACCAGCACCGCGTCGTTGATAAACTCCTCGCCGCGGCGGTGATGATCCACCACCACGACCCGCCGGGCGACCTCCACCAGCCGCGGCTCCATCGTAATCGACGCCTTATGGGTGTCGACAACCACGAGCAGCGTGTGCGGGGTCATCATGCCGAGCGCCTGCTCCGGCGAGATGAAGCGGCGCGCCAGCGCCTCTTCTTTGTCGACGCGCTCCATCAGGCGCTCGATACCCGGGTTGGGGCCATCCAGCACGATGTGCGCCTCGACCTTGTACATATCGGCGGCCTTCATCACACCGATGGAGGCGCCGATCACGTCAAGGTCAGGCATGTGATGGCCCATGATAATGACGCGGTCGCTTTCCTGCATCAAATCGCGCAGCGCATGCGCGATGACCCTGGCGCGGACCCGCGTCCGCTTCTCTACGGCGCCCGTTTTGCCGCCGTAGAAGGACAACCGCTGACCGGCCTTCACCGCGGCCTGGTCGCCCCCGCGCCCGAGCGCCATGTCCAGACTCGACTGGGCCAGTTCGCCCAGCTCGCTGAAGCGCTCGGTGCCGAAGGCGAGGCCGATGCTCAGCGTCATCGGCACCTTGAGGTCCGCGGTCATCTCGCGGACCTCGTCCAAGATCACGAACCGGCTTTGCTCCAGTTCGTTCAGCGATCTCTGATTCAGCATCATCAGATATCGCTCGGAGGACAAGCGCCGCAAATAAATGCGATGCTGCTTGGCCCATTCCGTGATCGCCGATGCCACGCGGGCGATCAGAGCGGTCCGCTGCTGGTCGTCCATGCCTTGCGCGGCTTCGTCCAGATTGTCCAGCATCACGATGCCGAGCGCGGCGCGTTCATTCTCATAGCGTTCGCGCAGCATCGCCAGCTCTGTCATGTCATGCATATAAATCAGCCGCTCATCGTGATCGATGGTCAACTCGTAGTAGCGTTCGTTCGCCACGACTTCTACCGTGGATTTGCCGATTTTGTTGTCCTTTTTGTCCCGAGCCGGCTGCGGCAAAGGAGGCAAAAGCTCGGCCAATGACGAGCCTACTACCGTTTCCCGGCCGAACATCCCGCCCACAAAACGGTTGTGCCATTCTACCACCCGGTCTTCGCTGTAAAGCATAATCCCGAACGGCAAACGCCCGATAGCTTCTCCTTCGACGCGTTTGATCCGGTACGTCAAATCCGTCACGTACTTAACCAGATCCCTGCGGAAGCGCCGTTCCGCCTGCAGCATGACGTAAGCCAGCACGCAGACCAGACACAAACTGACCAATCCAAGGATCCAATTATAGTAGGAGACGAATATAATGAGCATCAGCTGGAGCATGAACATCCAAACGGTCTGATAACCGTGCCAGCGCTTTTGCAGTAAACTAGGCATGCCTTCTCACCCTATCGTCTTGGTCTTGTAAGCATCTCACGCAGTGGAAACGCGATGTCCAAAATCCCGACAATGCGCAGCGGCGGAATAAATAACATTGCCACCACAAGAAGTACCGGGATCGCCGGATTCCATTTCCGGTGGTAAGCTGCGAAGAAGAACAGACTTGCCGACTGAATCATGAATAAAAACTGCAGGAGCGGCATCATATTTAGCAATATCGTTCCCATAAAGCCTTGATGAACCGCCTCACCGCCGAACATTTGAATCAGCAGGCCGATCAGATAGTACCAGATCAGCGATCTTGGCAGCCGCCAGTCGCGGACTGGAGGAAGCTTCGGCACAATATGACCCATACTGCCCAGCGTAGGACGGGCAATCGCATGAGCGATAGCCGTAATGACCAGAGCGCAGACGATCATGGTGAACGGAATCAGGCGTACCGTCAGGCTGGATACCTGTTGGCTCAGCTCCGGAGACCAGACCACTCCGCTGGATAGCGGACTGTCCGCAACATTTTGCAGCGGAGCCATCGCCGTATTGAGCATTTCCTCAATGGCCACAGCCAGATTAAATTGAAAGAACACCGTGCTGACCAGCAGCACCATCAGGAACAAAGCCATTACCGTACCTGCTCCCGTCAGGATGGTCCGGATGGCGGACGCTCTTTTTTTATACAGATGTCCCATTACGATTCCGGGAATTAAAAAATAAGCAGCCTGCAGCCATATCATCGGTCCGAAAATCAAAGCACTGATGATCCAGACCGGCGCTATATGAAGCACGAACGCTTTAGGCGATAAAGTAGTGTACAGCAGAACGCCCGGCACAATCAGGAAAAAAGCCGTGACGACCGTAAGCGGGGTAGCGAGTGACAGCAGGAGCAGCAAATAAACGACGCTCCAGGCCACCGATGTCCAGCGAAGCTTCAAATGGGTTCACCTCTTACGCATATGTTCTTCCAATGTAGATATATCCTGATACCAATCTTCGAGTTGGTGGCCTTCCTGTTTGTGCTTTTTCAACTTTTCCAGGATTGCTTCATCCAAATCCCGATAGGAAACGCCCAGTCTTCGCCCCAATATATAACTGCTGACGATCAGGCTGGCAATACTATCCGTTATCCTTGTCGTGCTGCCTTCCCACAATGCTTTGAATAAACGGGATACGTGATCGACTACTTCGGTTTTTAACCACTCGATCACTTTAGCTCGTTTGGCTACATCCATTTCCCTTTGCATGGCCGACAGCTTCCACCCTCCCCGAAAGGCATTATTCTTCATTATAGCATAAAGCAATCCCGGCAAGGGACGCAAACGGTCGCAGCAAGTTTTAACAGTAGGACCTAGTTATTGCTTCGGACCGAAGCATCGCGAGCCACGAATTTCTCGCAGTATTCAATGATTTGGCTGCGGCGGACGATGCCGATAAACCGGCCCATATCATCCACGACCGGCACAAAGTTTTGCACTTTGGCCAAGTTGATCAGGTCTTCCATATCGGCGTCGATCGATACCGGCTTGATATCCATTTTAAGAGGAACATCCCGCAGGAGAAATTTTGAAGCGGTCTCAAAAGTGACCTTGCCGGCCGAATTTTTCATATACCACAGCAAGTCTCCTTCGGTAACCGTTCCGACGTAAACCCCATCCCGGCCAAGAATCGGTACCGCTGTGTACCGGTGAAATTCCATCCGTTCGAGCGTCTGCCGTAAGGTCGAATCCAATGTTACAGCCACGACATCATTTTTCGGCAGTAAAAAAAACGCAATATTCATGAGAAAAATATCCTCCTCTACCTTACTTATAAGCAATGCTATCGTTCTTCAAATGGCGCGAAATCGGCAGCCGGTAAACCGGACTGCCGAGGGATTCGCGGAATGTATGAATGCTGATTCGCAATGTTGAAAATGATATAAGTGCTGATTACTTCGCTTGAGCAGATGTTCCCGCAGATTCCTTCTCGTTCGTTTCCTTCGTCCCGTTCTCCGCCTCATCGGCAGCTTTTTCCCGGGCATCCGGCATCAGCAGCTGTTCCGTTTTAGTATCCGGATCCGTCCAATTAGTGATCAATTGCTTAGCAAATTCAAGATCTTCTTCATTGGCCGCGTCATAATATACCCCGTTCTTGCGGAAGCCTTCCCCCATAATGGTAAATCCGTTGATCGACGGGGCATCTCCCAGCAGAACTTTCTTTGAGAGGTCAATAATGTAACTTGGCATCATGTCGGTTTTAAAATTATCCCCCAGCATATCCATGAGATCGGGGATCTTCGAAACCTGGTCCAGCTTCAGCATCCGGTCCACGATGGCGCTTAGGAACACCTGATGCCGCTTCGTCCGGTTAAAGTCACTGTCCTCGCGATAACGGGTGTAGTTTAATGCTTCCTGTCCGTCATACAGCGGCTTTCCAGCTTTGATCGTAAACTTCTCGTGATCCTTCTGCTTATTGACGATATCTTTCGTAATCGGCAATTCAATTCCGCCGAGCGCATCGACTACTTCACGCAGTCCCTCGAAGTTGATGGCCGCATAATAATCGACCGGACTGCCGAGAAAGTTCTCAACTGTATCTTTGGCCATCTTTTCGCCGCCAAACGCATATGCATGATTAATTTTGTCTTCCTTGTCCCTGCCGACAATTTCCGTGTATGTGTCCCGGGGAATCGAAACCAGCAATACCTTAGATTCCTCCGGCCGGACCACCGCGTAAATCATCGTATCCGAACGGGCCGGTTCATTCGCCCGCTGGTCCACCCCGAGCAGGAGCGCGCTGAACGGCTCCATTTTCTGCTCTTTGACGACCGGCTTCGGCTTCGCTTGCTCTCCTTCAAGCGGAGCATAGGACTTCTCCAGCTTCTTCTCGACCTGGCCGGAAAGGAATAAATCGAACGCCATGACGGCCAGCGGCTTGCGGAACAAATATCCCCCCGCTCCAAGAACGACAAGTGCCAGCAGCACAATTAGCGCCTTTTTGCCCCGGCTCCCTTTTTTCTTTACCCTTTTATCTCTTTGTTTCATCATATGCCTCCATCAGTGTTGATTATTTCTTATATAAGCATTCAGACGACGACTTTAATAACTAAATACCCTACCGTTTCGTACTATACCATATAGACGAATTTGGGCACAACAAAGTTACCTCCCCAAATATGGGTATAGGACGATAAATTCACCCTTTTTTGACTGTTTTGTGCACAACATTATTTTCTAATCTATTCCTTATATAACCATAAAAAAAGGCTCGCCCCCAAGAATAGAGGACGAGCTTTGCTAAACTTTCTTGATTTAATTAATTTACGCCTCCGGAATCGCCCTTCACTAACGGAAAATGACAAGCAACCTGCCGGCCTGGCATAATCTCCTCCAGCAACGGCTCCACTTGGGAGCATTTTGCTTGCGCTAAAGGACAGCGCGTATGGAAACGGCAACCGGAAGGCGGATTGGCCGGTGACGGTACATCCCCCTGAAGGACGATCCGCTCCTGCCGGCGCCCCGGGGTCGGCTTTGGAATCGCCGATAACAGGGCTGCCGTGTAAGGATGCAGCGGTGCGGCAAACAGCGTTTCCGTTTCCCCCACTTCCACCAGCTTGCCCAGGTACATGACGCCGACCCGGTCGGAAATATGCCGGACCACGTTAAGACCGTGCGCGATGAACAAAAAGGTGAGGCCTAGCTCCTTTTGCAGCTTCATCAGCAGGTTGATGACCTGCGATTGAACGGAAACGTCCAGCGCGGATACCGCTTCATCCGCCACAATGAATTGCGGGTTCAGCGCAATCGCGCGTGCAATGCCGATCCGCTGCCGTTGGCCGCCGGAAAATTCATGGGGATACCGGTTACGGCGCGAGGCATCCAGACCTACCATCTCCATCAATTCGACAACCTGTTCATCGATTTCTTTCCCGGACATTTTCCGATGAACGCGCAACGGTTCCCCGATAATGTCCTTCACCAAAAAGCGCGGATTCAACGACCCGAACGGATCCTGAAAAATAATCTGCATTTCCTCGCGAAGCTCTCGCAGTTCTTTTCCGCCCATTTCATGAATATTCCGTCCGTTAAAGATCACTTCACCTTCCGTCGCTCCCTGAAGCCGAAGAATTACCCGTCCAAGCGTAGATTTGCCGCACCCCGATTCACCAACGAGTCCGAACGTCTCGCCTTTCCGGATCGTCAGGGACACGTCGTCCACTGCTTTGACCTGACCGACTACCCGGCTCAGCAATCCTTTATGAATGGGGAAATACTTCTTCAGGTTACGGACATCAATGATTACATCCTCCGTTGCCGCTTCACCTGTAGTTTGTTTATTGAGCGTGACTTTCGTACTCATGCGCGCTTCACCTCATCTCTGCCGCCTCTGCCGTCAACGAGTGCCACCGGCCGATCTTCAAACAGCCAGCAGGCGGCCCGATGATCGTCCCCATCCCCGACTAAAAAGTCGAAGGGTTCCTTTTGGCGGCAAATATCCATGGCATGCGGACACCGCGGGTTAAAGCGGCACCCGGCAGGAAGTTGACCTATAGGCGGAATCGTTCCCCGGATCGTGTACAGCTCTCTGCCGCGCTCCCCTTCAAAACCGGGAATAGACTGCAGCAGACCTATGGTATACGGATGGCTCGGATTGTTGAAAATATCCTCCACAGGCCCTTCTTCTACAATTGCACCTGCATACATGACTGCTACGCGATCTGCCATCTCCGCCGCAACCCCCATATCATGGGTGATGAGCAGGATAGACATGCCCAGCTCGGCCTGTAGTTTACGGAGCAGGTCCAAAATCTGGGCTTGAACCGTCACGTCAAGCGCCGTAGTCGGCTCGTCGGCAATCAGCAATTCCGGTTTGCATGCGAGCGCAATCGCAATGACCACGCGCTGGCACATCCCGCCGGAAAGTTCATGCGGGTACTGCTTTGCCCGGATTTCCGGAGCTGGAATGCCTACCGTACGCAGCATTTCGACCGCAGCTTCCCAGGCCTTGTCACCGCTCATGTTCTGATGCAGACGCAAGCTTTCCGCAATCTGTTCCCCGACCGTAAACACCGGGTTCAGCGAGGACATCGGATCCTGAAAGATCATGGCGATCCGGTTACCCCGGATATGACGCATTTCTTCCTGGCTCTTTAACGCCAGATCCTGTCCGTGGTACTCAATGCTTCCATCCGCGATCACTCCGCCGGCATAATCAATCAACCGCATCACGGCGAGCGAAGTGACACTCTTCCCGCTGCCGGATTCGCCGACCAGGCAGACGGTCTGCCCTTGACGAATGGACAACGTAATCTCATCGGTAGCTTTGACCATTCCTTTATCGGTTACGAATCCAACCGTCAGTTTCCGGATTTCGAGTAGTTTTTCCGCCATTGCTTCAGCCTCCTCCGGGTTTTGCTCATGCTTTGCCGAGGGTCAAGTGCATCCCTGATCCCGTCGCCGATAAAGTTGACCGCGAGCACAACTAACAATATACATAGACCTGGATATAAGGCCTGCAATTTATCAACCAGCATAAATTCCTGCGCATTGCTGAGCATGACTCCCCAGCTGGTTGCCGGAGACTGAATGCCGAGCCCAAGATAAGATAATGCCGATTCACTCAAAATGGCGCTGCCTACCATCAAGGTAGCATTTACGATAATCGGAAAGCTCGCATTGCGCAGCAAGTGTCTGAAGATGATCCCCCAGCTGGAAACCCCGATTGCCCGGGCCGCCTCCACATACTGCATTTCTCTGAGCTGCAGGAAGTTCCCGCGTACAAGGCGCGCAATACTCATCCAACTCGTAAAGGCCAAAATCATAATCATATATTTGATTTCTGAGCTAAAAATCGCAAGTACAAGAATATTCAGGAACAGGGTTGGTACCGAGTTCATGACGTCAACCAATCTCATAAATATCGTATCGACCCATCCGCCGAAATAGCCGGATATCGCACCTACAATAGAACCGATAATTACCGATGCGATCGCCACGGAGAACCCGATCATAAGTGATATGCGCGCACTATAGAGCAGTCTAGTAAAAATATCGCGTCCCAGCTCATCCGTGCCGAGCAAATGTCCATCCGCACCAGGCTTCAGATTCGGGAACATCAAATCAATCCGGGCAGGATCGTACTTCGATATAAAAGGAGCCAATAATGCCATTACCACAAAAAAGATCAATACTACAAGCCCGGTCATCGCATAAGGATTTCGGGAAAATTTACTCCACAGCATTCTCCAAGGACCCGGAGGTCTTTGGGAGAGCTTTGCCGACGAAGGATCATAGGATTCCGGGGGAAGCCCGAACGGAGCCGCAACCAACGGATCCGTACCCGCTCCAGCAGATGTTTCAGCTTTCATATCGCTCATGCCGATTTCCCCCCTTTGCCGCCGATTTTGACGCGCGGGTCAACCACGGCATAAAGAATGTCGGCCAGCAGGTTCCCGATAATAACGATAACCGCTGTTACGATCGTAATCGCCATTAGTACGGAGTATTCACGAGCCAAGGCATTTTCCACGTAGAACCTTCCCATACCCGGCCAGTTGAACACATTTTCCGTCAGCGCAGCACCCGCCACCAGAATCGGTAAATCCAGCCCGATTACTGTAATGATCGGAATCAGCGCATTACGGAGCGCATGGCGGAAGACCACCTTACGTTCCTTGACCCCTTTAGCCCGTGCCGTACGGATATAATCCTGGTCAAGCACTTCCAGCATGCTGGCACGTGCGTATTTCATATAGGAAGCAAGGAAACCAAGAGCAAGCACGGAGACCGGTAACACGAGATGCATGAACAAGTCGCCGATATCCCCCTCTTTGCCTCGGGAATGCATGTCCGAAAGCGGGAACCAATCGAGTTCCAAAGAAAGCCACTGCTGAAGCAGAATCCCGAACCAAAAACTCGGCATTGCAAAGCCTAAATAAGAAATAAAAGATGAGGTCTGGTCGGATAAACCATATTCTCTCGTACTATTATAAATTCCCCATGGAATTGCGATGATCAAGGAAACGAACCAGGCAACTCCCATTAATATGAGCGTATTCGCCATCCGCGGCCAGAGCAGATCACCGACCGGAATGTGATTTTTGAAAGTGTAGCCCAAATCACCTTGAAGCAGACCGCCCACCCATTTTATGTATTGAATCGGGATCGGCTTATCAAGCCCCATATTTGCTTTTTGCTGTGCCATCGCTTCCGGCGACAAACCGGGCGCCAGCATGACCTGTGTGGGACCCCCAGGAGCCGCATGAATCAGAAGAAAAGTAGCGACAGTAATTAAAAAAATGACCAATACCGATTGCAACAGGCGACGGACCAGATATTCTGTCATTGTTCTATCCTCCTATAAATTGCAAGGTATAGAATCTCCGAATAATCCTCTTCCCCTAAAGGAGAAGGAGAAAGAGACATTCTCTTTCCCCTCCGGTGATTCTATTTCCTGTATCCGTTCCTTAGTCGGTTACCCACCATTTGATAGCGTGGAAGTATTGACCATATCCAAGCGATGGTTCAGGACGATCTTCTTCAGCCCAATGAACTCTTGGACCCGTACCGATAGCCTGACCATATTGATAGAGGAACACGTATGGCAGATCGGTCGAGATTTCCTTAGCCACTTCCTTGTAGATTTCTTTCCGTTCATTTTGATCAACGGTGGAATATCCGTCAATCCACAACTGGTCCAGCTTCTCATTCTTATACCAGCCGCTGTTTTGTCCAGCCGGCGGGAAGTATTTGGAGGAGAAGATGCTCTCCGAGTCCGGATCCGGCGTATTCAACGACCAAGCCAGCAGCAACGCCTGGTATTTGCCCGGTGTTACGTTTTGATCGATCCAGGCTGCGAAATCGATAGCCTTCGGTGTTGCTTCAATGCCTACATCTTTAAGGTTCTGTTGAATAACGGCCGCAACTTGTTCCCGGCGGCTGTTCCCCGCATTATATTGAAGCTCGAACGAGAAGCGATGTCCGTCCTTCTCAAGAATGCCGTCTTTACCGGCAACCCATCCGTCTTCAGCCAAGAGCTTCTTAGCTGTTTCCGCATTGTAATCATAGTTTACAGCCGCGTCTTTCGGGTCAGCCCATGTATCCGGCAGGAACGGAGCATTCATCAGCGCACCGACACCTTTAAGGATGTTATCGACCATTCCTTGACGGTTCAAAGCGTGAGCAATCGCCTGTCTTGTCTTTTGACCTTCGAACAATCCGTAATTGTCAGGGAAGTTCTTCGGATCAAAGTTGAAGTTGAGATATTCATACTGTGCACCCGGTTTTTCAATAATAGCGATTTTGTCGTTTCCTTTAACCGCTTCTACCTGGGTAACCGGAATTGCGCTGATATGGTCGGTGTCGCCTTTCAGCAACGCTTGAACTTCTGTATTTTGATCGGCATAAATTTTATAAATTACTTGTGCGATATGCGGTTTGACTTCACCCCAGTAGTTCGGATCCGCATCCATCGTATGGCTCTCGCCTTGTTTCCATGCTGTCCATTTCCACGGCCCGTTCGTTACCGTTTTCGCCGGATCGGTACCATAGGCATTTTTTTGGAGTTCTGTGACAGGGATATCTTTCAATACATGAGCCGGTATCAATTCTACTACTAACGAGTACTGGAATGGTGCGTATATTTGCTTCAGTGTGATACTTACGGTTTTGTCATCCACTTTCTCAATTTTATCTACTTTATCCATAAGGCTTATGCCAGGAGCACCTGCTTCCGGATTCCGGATCGTATCGATCGTAAAGATAATATCGTCCGCCGTTACCGGTTGGCCGTCGCTCCATTTAGCCGAATCTTTCAATTTAACAGTGTATGTCTTTCCGTCTTCAGATACCTTAGGGGCTTCAGCTGCAAGCGACCACGGTTCTGCAGTTACATTTCCTTCACGGTTCAAATCATACAGTTTGGCGAACAGAAATTGAGCCACATCGCCTGAGGAAGTATCATTTATAAATACAGGATTAAGACTTACAATATCGGAGAATGTACTAAGCGTAATCGTTCCGCCGTCAACCGGCTGGTCGGCCGCAGGAGGCGCCTCTGTCTGTGTGTCATTTTCTTTATTGGTGTTATTCTCTGTAGCGGGCGGGGTAGATGTAGAAGCATTGTTATTGGTACTGCACCCGGTAAATAAAATACCAACCAGAGATACTATAAGCAGAACAGACCACCAATTCATCCTTTTTAACTTCATACCAAGACTCCTCCTTCAGAATATGTAGCTGACATTTTAAAAAGCCGTCATTCAGTGAAGCGCTTTCTTTCTATAATCCCCCCTTGTTCCTTACGAATCTGTGTTCTTTATATAACTTTCGCCACGGGTTGGTACCTCGATTTTCTACACAAAATCGAACCTTACCTTAAGCGTAGTTGCCAATGAAAGGAGTATTGCTACAGCAGGAATAAATGAGATCATTACGATTGTTGGTTTCTTGGTTTCATGAATTTAATAGGCAATCGATGTCAGGTCTTGGAAGTATAGCTTGAGAACATGCGGTGAATTCAAAATAGTTTGATTTGGTATCTTGTTAAGGACCAGCATTCAACTATATCTATGAGGAAGTATACAAAAGAAGATTAAACATAGTATAAAACTTATGTTAATGAGATAAAGCGTCAAAGCGTCAATATAAACCACTGGTTAATAAGGTGTTGAGAAACCCCGTAAAGACTGGGGAAAATCCCCAACTTGATTATTGTAAATAATACATGTTAATTAACCTTACGTCAATATCTTTTTAGGCTATTTTTTACCTGCTTTTAGCATGACAGAATTCGTCAAATCTAGGGATTTCACTCTCATTTAGAACAAAAAAACAGCCGGATCCATGAGGATTCGGCTGTCTCTTTCATACCGCCAATTACTCCGTAGTGTACGGAAGCAAAGCGATTTGACGGGAGCGTTTGATTGCAACAGTCAAAAGACGTTGGTATTTAGCGCTCGTACCTGTTACACGACGTGGCAAAATTTTGCCGCGCTCACTGATGAATTTCTTCAACAGTTCAGTATCTTTATAGTCAATGTGAGTAATCTTGTTCACAGTGAAGAAGCACACTTTACGACGTTTGTTACGGCCGCCGCGGCGAGCCGGTCTCTTGTCGTCTCCGCCTTCTCTTTGTTTGAAGCTCATGCTATTCAGTCCTTTCCGTAATTAAAATGGCAAATCATCATCCGAAATATCGATCGGCTTCCCGTCATCGGAGAAAGGATCATTTTGATTGCCGCGCGAGAAATTGTTGCTGCGACCGGTGTTGCCACCGCCACTGCCACTACCTCCAAATGGAGTCTCCTCACGTTGTCCTCCGCCACCTGCTCCGCCTTCGCGGTTCGACTCCAAGAAACGGACATTATCGGCAATGACTTCGGTGACGTAAACACGTTTACCTTCGTTATTTTCGTAATTCCGTACTTGAATACGTCCTTCCACAGCCGTCAGACGACCTTTGCGCAAATAGTTTGCGCACGTCTCGGCGAGCTGTCTCCAGGTTACGACCGGAATAAAATCCGCTTCGCGTTCTCCGCCTTGCGAGGTAAAGGGTCTGTCCACGGCAATCGTGAACTGAGTGACCGCTACACCGGATGGCGTATAACGCAGCTCCGGATCCTTGGTAAGACGTCCGATCAGAATGACACGGTTCAACAATCAAATCCCCTCCTTCGGGCTTCTTGTTTTACAAAACTTGAAGAATTAGGCTACGTCTTTTGTAATGAGATAACGGATAACCTCGTCGGAAATCTTCAGAATCCGCTCAAGCTCAGCAACTACATCAGGAGTAGCTGTAAAGTTGACGAGTACGTATACTCCGTCACGGATCTTGTTAATCTCATACGCAAGCCGGCGTTTGCCCATTACATCATGCTTCGTAATTTCTCCGCCGTTCTGGATGATGCCTTGGAATTTTTCGACTACAGCTTGAACAGCTTCTTGTTCAAGGTCAGGACGAATAATGTACATCACTTCGTATTTGCGCATCTGGTTCACCTCCTTGTGGACTATGGCCCCCAACTTGTTCCTCTTGGGAGCAAGGAACGAGTCTAAACTCGCACCATAGTAGTATATCAAATCGGGAACCGCGGCGCAAGAACCCAAAATATGTTGCTCGTAGTTTCTTAAGTTACTTTACTTTGACTCCCATACCTTGTTGTCCAAAAGCATTGTCATATCCGCTAACCCATAGCTTTCCGCCGCTGATCCAAAAGATATTCCGGCTCGTATTTTCAATAAAGCTTACGTTTTTATTCAAGTCTCCGAGGCGCGGATAAGTATTGAAGGTCAGCAATTCCTTGTTTTGGGTCAGCAGCAGGACGCCGTTTACCGTTAATGACACCGAGGTGTAATTCAGCTTCTTGCCGGCCGCACTCCAGCCTGTTTCTTTATTGTATCTAAGCGCCATATTCGTAAGATTCGTAGGTTTAACCAGTTTGGCGGGAACCTTCTGTCCAAGCTGTCTTGCCGAATTGTCCCCATATCCCCACAACTCGCCTTTTTTGTCTATGGCAATGATATATTCATCATTCGTATTGGCGGCATCGAACTTTTGGATATCCTTGAACCCGGCGATTTGCTCGGCTTTGGTCGTCTGCCCTTCTACAATGGCATTATTCCAACCCCATAGGGTGCCGTCCTTCTTTAAAGCGTAGCCTTTATGATTGCTCATAGATACCGCCACTGCGTCCTGGATTAATATTTTTCTGTAATGATTATGTACGAATTCTCGCGCATCCTCATTAGCCCAACCAACCCCGCCCAGTTGATAAACGTTCCCGGCCTTTGTCAGCAACGCAACTCCCCGATTAAACGCGTTCATATCGGCAATCGGCTCATCGATCAATGTGATCTTGGTCGGTATCCCGGTAACGGTCTTTATGCCGAGATCCTTCAGGTCTCCCCAACCGTATAGTTCTCCATCCGTTGTAATATATAAGGAGAATTTCTCCCCTGCCTCAATCTTCCGGATTTTGGGGTTGGTGGTAATGAGCGTTGGCGGAAGCACCGGCATTTCGCTCTCGTTGATTTCGTGGTTCGTGTTCTTCCCCCATCCATAAAGTTGCCCTTCCTTTCCGAGCGCCAAGGTATGGGCTTCACTGGCTGCTACGGACACGGGTGAGGCTACAGCCTTCAACTGGGTTGGTTCTTTGACGACGGTAGCTTGCGATCCGACTCCGTATTGTTCAAATTTAATGGGCACCGGTTCCTGGTAGCCCTCGCGATACTTTTCATATCGGCTTGGCGTTTCGTAACGATCCCGGTAGTCCGGCAAAGATGTCGCAGCCTGTGCGCCACCCGGTACGGTCACATAAACTCCTATGCCGTAATTGTATTTGGAGAACCTTGATTCTTTGAACACCTCTTCTTTAAAAGCAGGCGTCACCAGGTGATAATAACCGTCTTTATTTACCGTTACGGTAGCGGAGAAAAAAGCCTTCTCATCTTCGTCCCTCAACTCGATACTCAAAGATGAAGCTTTAGCCAATCCTTCAACCAGGATGGAGTTATCTTCATTTCGCTGGGTGAATATTTCAATCCATTCTCCAAGGGCCTCCACCGGACTAACCGATATAGGCATTAGTGGAATAACGAGCGCCATGATGACCATTATGATCAATCCCCTCATACGCCTTGCCATCTTCAATCATCCTCTCTGCCATGTTTATGTATGTAAATAATTATCGGCTCTGACTTGTACATGATTAAGTCCGCATTACAAACACTATGTTTGATTCCCCTCTTCGGGGCAGAAAGGAGGAACAGCAAAATGGGCGAGCAAACCGAATTCGAACCGGGCGACAAAGCGCCGAACCCGGGCATTTATGTTGAAGTCAGCGAGGCGCGCAGCTTCCATACCCAAATTCAGAATCCCAAACGGGTTACCTTGGAGCGTGGAGAGACGTTTCCTGAGACCACGAATAAGGACAGAAAGTGGAAAAAGGCTGAAAAAGCGCGTGTACACTAAGGTTTTTGCCGGATAGCTGAAATTTTAAAAAATTCGTGTATAGAACCCTGCATCCTGCACATAATACAATCAGACGGCGTTGCCAAGAGAGGTGTGGTTCCGTTGGAGGTATCAGCGAGCAACATTACTCAGGAGTCTTATTCACTACGATTTAGAAGCCAAGATCTCGGGTTAGTGAAGACCCCTCTTCTTTAGTCCGGGTTGCCAAAGCAAACATCGACCGTTTCTTAGGTTGTGAGACAAGAATTCCAAATAAGCTCGCCGTCGACCAGAAAAGGGACCCGTAAGGGTCCTTTTCGGTTTGATTAGTGACTAAGCTTGGATGATGTGCCGATAAAACAAAAAAACCTCCCGTGTATTCACACGAAAGGTTTGATCATTCAAGTTAATGGCGGAGAGGGTGGGATTCGAACCCACGCACGCCTTGCGACGCCTAATTGATTTCGAGTCAACCCCCTTGGGCCTCTTGGGTACCTCTCCATTTAACAAGCAAGAATGATTGTACCATGCTTTTTTTCAAATTGCAATACTTTCTCTTTATGATGAGAATTGATCGGCGAAAAGCTGCCGGAGGGCCCCATGTTCAAGCGTTTATTAACCTGAAATCGAAGCCTTCTCCTTTTCCAGCTTTGCGGTTTACAGGGCTAATTGGGAGCCCCTCCCGCCCCGTCGATTTGGCCTGGATCCTCGGAAGCTGATCGCAGCACTTTGCGCATGTTTTTTTCAAATTTCGCCCGCGGGACAAGCACACTGTGCTTGCAGCCTACGCATTTAATTCGGATATCCATGCCCATCCGGATAATCTCCATCTCATTGCTGCCGCAAGGATGGTTCTTCTTCATTAATACGACATCGCCCAATTGAAAAGATTTCCGTTCCATTTGTCCCCCTCCTGCACTTTAACCCGATTCTTTTACGTTATAAGCCTCCAGATCAACCTGGCTGGACATCCTGCTGTTTCTGGGCTTCAGCAGCCAATCTGAGCGCCTCTTCTTCCTCCAGCGCCTCTTTGGCGTACATTTGAATCTCCCGTTCCACATTAGCCCTTACGCCCGGCAGACACTCTACGGCAATCCTGACGACATACTCGCTGGCCGTAAGCGATTGTACGCCCATGATGCTTGGAACCTGGGTGATATCCCCGCTGCTTTCCGAAAAGTCCAGCATGGCCTTTTTCAGCAGGTTCAGAGTGTCCTCCAGTTTTCTCGTATTGCTGAACGGAAGATCTACGACCGCTAAGGCATTCCCCAGCGAATAGTTGGTTACGTTCGTAATCATCCCGTTGGGAATGATATGAACTTCACCGGTCCAGCTAACCAGCCGGGTTGAGCGCAGGCCGATAATCTCCACCGTTCCTTTTAACGTTCCCGTTTGGATGACATCGCCCACTGCAAACTGATCCTCCAAAATAATAAAAAAGCCGGTAATCACATCTTTCACCAAACTTTGTGCGCCAAACCCGATGGCCAGACCCAGCACGCCGGCTCCCGCCAGCAGCGGACCCAGTTTCACTCCAATCTCGCCCATAATCAGCATCAGCATAATAAAATTGCTTGTAATGGAAGTTACATTCTTAAGCAGTTCCCCGACCGTAATGAATCTGCGGGGGTTTACCTGCAGACGGCCTTTTTCCCGCCGTTCGAGAGATCTATCAATCACCTTATATATTATCTTTACAAATAAACGGGTCAACAAAAAGATGATGATGATTCGAATCGCCGAGAACACAAAGGCCTGCCACATATCCATATCTGTAAACCAATTCCACATCTTATCTTTCCAGGTTATCGCCTGTTCAATGACACCCCCCGGCGTTTCTACGCTCAACCATCGTTTCATCCTGTCCCCTCCTCAAGTCCGATTTGCTCATAGCCTGCTGCCTGACGGAAAAAGATTCCTCGTATTTCCACCGATTCCTGAAGGACGATCTCTCTTACTATCGCAAGAGACTCCTGCGGAAACTGAATGGATAATGCACAGCCTGCCGTGATTTCCTTAGGAGTCGGGCATAAATCAATCTCCACTTCTGCGTATTCCAGCAGCATTTCGGCCCGCAGTGCTTGCTGCGTCGAGTCGAATGCCATTACCAGCCAATCCTCCAACTCCTATCTCTCCCCTTTCTGCGACTATAGTCCGAGTATATAACTTCAGAAATTTCCATATACTATCTACTAATATCCGAAAGCAGTGCCTTAGCAGGCCATCTCAATGCACCATTTAGGAAAGGAAGATTATATGTCGCAAATTCAACCTACGGTTCCGGGACAAGATATTCCTTATTTAAAAATACCTCACACCGAGCCCGGCATTCACTCCGCTATTATTCATCGTCTGCTTCTGCATTTCGCCAAAGTATCTCCCGGTCAAGAGCTGGTCATCGTATGCATCGGAACCGACCGTTCTACCGGGGATTGCTTGGGACCGCTTGTAGGTACAGCACTTTCCAAGCTGAATCATCGCGGCCATTTTCACCTCTATGGAACATTGGAAGAACCTGTTCATGCCATGAATTTAAAAGAAACGCTTAATAAAATCAATCAGTCTTTTATCAATCCCTTCATTGTCGGGATCGATGCCTGCTTAGGACAAACTACCAGTGTCGGTTCGATCCAGGTCGTGCAAGGACCTCTCCGCCCCGGTGCAGGCGTAAATAAAGAATTGCCGCCGGTCGGCGATATCCATGTAACGGGGATCGTCAATGTCGGCGGCTTTATGGAATATTTTGTGCTGCAAAACACTCGTCTTAGTCTCGTCATGCGGTTATCGGAAATCATTTCCAGCAGCGTTTATACGGCTATTAAAGAATGGAATCGCGGCTTTATTCCCCTAGTCCGGCGAGAGCAATAGCTTCGACCTCTTCCGATGAAAGTGCATGCGGCGACTCTCCTCCGGTCAGGGGCTTGGCGTACACATACGATCCATCCCGGCTATATAGCCCGGTAATGACTACACCATTCTTCATATCGTCCACGAAAGCCACGGAAAAACTCAAGTCATTGCCGCGTTCGCCAAAGGCATTGTAGCGTTTGATTCCAACCTTTGCCTTTTGTTTGGGGAGCAATGTCTTCACTCTATCAAGCTCTTGTTGCTGCTCTGACTGAATGTCTTCAATTTTCCCTTGCTGATTCTTCAAGTCGATCAGTAAACCTTCCAGATCCTCAATACCGGTACCTTGCATCATTTGTTCATATCTGCGGCGGACCTTTCTAAGCTTCCCGCCTTGTATGAAATTCCAGATTAGCAGCCATAACGTCAAAACCGCCAATCCACCGACAATCCAAGCCAACTGATCAATAATGAGTTCATTCCACTCCCGCATGCATGCTCTCCCCTATGTGTAAATATCACTTTGCGATGTATTGTATAGCTGCAATAAGGGCGTCAATATCCCCCTCCGTTGTAGCGTAACCTACACTTGCCCTAACGGCTCCGCCAGCCGACGTCCCTGCCGTCATATGCCCCAGAGGAGTACAATGATACCCGGCTCTTACGGCAATACCGAATTTACGGTCCAATTGAAAAGCTACGCTGGATGCATCCTGATCCTCAACTGTAAAAGCAACAATGCCGGTTCTTGGTTTGCCGGGTTCCGGTCCAAGCAGCGTTACCTTTTTAATTTTCCCTAATTCGGTCATTATATTTTGCGTCAATTGCCACTCGTGACTATAGATCTGCTCGACTCCAATTTCCAACACCTGATTTACCCCGGCGCCCAACCCGGCAATTCCTACGGCATTCAGCGTCCCGGCTTCATATCGGTCCGGCCGGACCAGCGGCATTTCCAAAGCTTCCGACTGACTTCCGGTTCCTCCATGCAACAGCGGCTCCAGATCCACATTCGGGTGGATATACAGACCGCCTGTTCCTTGCGGACCTAATAAGCTTTTGTGACCAGGAAACGCTAAAAGATCAATTCCCATTGAACTTACATCTACGGGGTACCGCCCGGCTGTTTGAGCTGCATCAACGAGAATGAGGGCTCCATGTTCATGTGCAATTCGGCTCATTTCTCCGACCGGAAGAATACTCCCAAGTAAATTCGAGCTATGAGCACATACTAGTAATTTCGTCTCTGGTCTAAAAGCTCGCTCCAATTCCGCTAGATCCAGCTCCCCCTCCGAATTCAGAGCGAGATAATCCACCTGAATCCCTTGAGTTCTCTTCAAATATTCCAATGGCCTTCTGACCGAATTATGCTCTACCATCGTCGCAATCACGTGATCTCCCGGCTTCAGACAGCCTTTAATCGCCAAGTTCAGAGCTTCCGTCGTATTGGAGGTGAACACAATATCATTCGGGTTATCAATATGAAACAGGTTGGCAAGCCGTACTCGGGTTTGAAATATAGTGCGAGCTGCCTTTAACGCCATGCCATAGCTTCCTCGTCCGGAGTTCGCAGATGGCCCGTTAAGGATTTCCATCATCGCCTCTCCTACACCCGCCGGTTTCGGCCAGGAGGTAGCGGCATGGTCCAAATAAATTACCGATTGCTGCTTCATACTGATTACCCTCTTTCTCCATCCGGCAACCTTTTTTTCTCCCTAGAATACAATGACATACCCAACTTCCCGAGGAAAGGACAGGCCTCTCTTACCCCACAGGATAGCCGGGTATGTCATGTCAGTTCATTGTCAATTCAACAAATCGAGCAAGCGCTGCAAATCCTGTTTGCTGTAAAAGTTGATTTCAATTTTTCCTTTTTCCTTAGTTGCCTTAATCTTAACTGTTGTCTTGTAACGCTCCCGCAGGTTTTCTTCCACTTCGTCCATATAGGGGTCGCGCTTCTTGTTTACGAGTTTGGCTTTGTCCTGTTTGCTCCGGTCCAATTGCTTTACCGCATCCTCCAGGTCGCGCACGCTCCACTCATGATCGATGCATTGCTTAGCCAGCTGTTTAATCTTTCCAGCGTCCTTCAATCCGACCAAGGCTCTTGCATGCCCCATAGATAATGTTCCACGTGAAACATAATCCTTCACTTCCTCTGGAAGCGAAAGCAATCTCAAAAAGTTTGCAATATGGGAACGGGACTTTCCTACCTTTAAGGAAAGTTCTTCCTGCGTTAATTGGAATTGATCCATCAAACCTTGATAGGCTACTGCGATTTCCATGGCGTTCAAGTTTTCACGCTGCAGGTTTTCAATGAGTGCGATTTCCATGACCTGCTGGTCAGAGAAGGCTCTAACTACCGCAGGGATCGTCGTATTCCCGCAAAATTGCGAGGCACGAAAACGTCGCTCCCCGGCAATGATTTCATATCCCTTCAATACACTGCGTACAATAATTGGTTGAATTACGCCGTGCTGACGAATCGATTCCGCTAATTCCCGGATCGCTTCTTCGTCAAAGGTTTTTCTTGGCTGGTAAGGATTAGCACGAAGCTGCTTCAATGGAATCTCAATCACCTTATCGTCTTCCTGAACCGAAAGCGACGGGATCAATGCATCCAAGCCCTTTCCCAAACGTTTATTCATAGGAAACCACTTCCTTTGCCAACTCTAGATACACTTCGGCGCCCTTCGATTTGGGATCATACGTTATGATGGACTGACCGTGAGAAGGCGCTTCGCTAAGTCTAACATTCCGTGGTATAACCGTTCTATAAACTTTTTGCTGGAAATACTTCTTCACTTCTTCAATGACTTGAATACCAAGATTTGTACGGGCATCAAACATCGTCAACAATACCCCTTCTATCTGCAAAGAAGTGTTCAAGTGTTTTTGAACCAGACGTACCGTATTCAGCAATTGGCTCAATCCTTCCAATGCATAATACTCGCACTGAATTGGAATGAGTACCGAGTCCGCAGCCGTCAAAGAGTTTATCGTCAAAATACCGAGCGACGGCGGGCAGTCAATTAAAATATAATCATACATATGTTTAACCTGCTGCAGCGATTTCTTTAATCTCACTTCACGCGAGATCGTAGGAACCAGTTCAATCTCGGCCCCTGCCAGTTGAATCGTTGCAGGAATGATGTTCAATCCATCAATATCCGTCGGCGCGATCGCTTCTTTAGGATCCACCTCATTGATCAACACATCATAAATACAGTTGGCTACATCTGCTTTATTAATGCCTACGCCACTTGTTGTGTTTCCTTGCGGGTCGATATCAATAAGGAGAACTTTCTTACCTATTGATGCAAGTCCAGCTCCCAAATTGACGGAAGTCGTCGTTTTTCCGACGCCCCCTTTTTGGTTAGCAATGGCAATTATTTTAGACAATCCATTTCACCTCAATATAATAGAAGAATCTTCTTGTAGATTATAAAAATATGCAAGTATTCACCAAGTTGTTGCTACAAAAAGACCACAGTGCTCCTGGCGACTTACGTCTTACGGCTCGATTTCAAAAAAGAAACTGACCTCGGACCTTTCGGTTATGGCCAGCGGATAAGGACATTATCTTTTTGGAATTTGAATAACGATTTCGTAATGATCCTCATGATCCTTTTCCGCCGTTTTAATAGCGAGTCCGGAACCGGAGACCATATCAATGGATTGGCGAATCGTGTTTAAAGCGAGTCTCACGTCTTTAGTGAAGGAAATACGCTTCGAGGCCTTTTTGTTCTTCGCAACCTCTTTATAGAATGCAATCCGCGCTTCCGTCTGTTTTACATTTAATTCCTTGGTTATGACTTCTTCCAGCACTTTAAGCTGCAATTCTTCGGAATCCAGCGAAAGTAATGCCCGTGCGTGGCGCTCCGTAATCTTCCGTTCCATTAATGCCGTCTTTACGGTTTCAGGAAGCTGAAGAAGTCTGATTTTGTTGGCAATCGTAGACTGGCTTTTCCCGAGTCTTTGAGCCAGGCTCTCCTGGGTCAGCTGATGCAAATCGATCAGGTTCTGATAGGCCAGCGCTTCTTCAATCGCAGTAAGTCCTTCGCGTTGCAAGTTTTCAATCAGTGCAATGGAAGCGGCTTGGGAATCATTAAAATCCCGCACAATAGCCGGAATCGTATCCATGCCCAGCTTCTTAACCGCACGCCAGCGGCGCTCCCCGGCGATGATCTCATACTTGTCATTTCTGAAGCGGACAACGATCGGCTGAATAACACCGTGAGTACGGATCGTTTGGCAGAGCTCATCAATTTTCTCATCATCAAAAATAGTGCGGGGTTGATAAGGACTCCCTACTATATCCCCAACCGGGATTTGCTTAACTTCATCACCGTTCGATCGTTCGGTTAAACCAAACAATTTAGAAAATTGTTCTTTCATTCCGCAGATTACCACCTAATTTCATAGTGACATAAGGCATACCTTATAAGCACATTTTCTTCCAAATGAAAATGCGATTGAAACCGGGCAAATACACCCATCCTAAGGCAAGACTCCCTATGTATAAACGATATCTTGAAGCAAATACAACCCCAGGACAACGATTGTGCAAAAAGGTAAATTCTCACCTTTTGGCTATTGCATGAGTTAGGATTAGCCAATGTTGAAGCAAATGCCCCGACAATAATTAGCGATATATCTATTCTACCACTTTTTCCTCTATAATCCTATTCTCTTATAAATGAATTTTAAGATAAACAAGCTTGCCTTTATGACAAAAAAAAGCCCCCTGGCAAAGTTGTTTCACGTGGAACAATTTGCTAGGAGGTAAGTTCATTCAATATTATAAAATTGGCGATTTTAAAGGAGTGCCCGCTTTGCGGGGATACTTTTTAGGCGTCGGTCCGGTTTTGCTAACCAAAATAATATGGCGCTCCGAATTTTCCATCGGAAGAGAAAAATGATGACTATCCTTCAGCTTTCCTCTTAGCTCCGATAAACTCTTCGCCGATTCCCGTACCTCTTCTGCAGGATCACTGCCCTTCATCGCAGCGAAAGTGCCGCCCGGTTTGGCAAAAGGAAGACAAAATTCGTTTAGTACAGCCATGCGAGCTACCGCTCGTGCCGTTACCAGATCGAATGAATCACGCAACCCTTCGTTACGTGCCATATCCTCCGCCCTGCCGTGAAGAAGTTCCACATCCTTCAAACCCAGCTTATCAGCAACATTTTGCAAGAAGAGGATTCGTTTATTTAAGGAGTCGACTATAGTTAATTTCAGATGCGGAAAGCATATTTTTAAAGGTATTCCCGGAAAGCCTGCTCCCGATCCTATATCCGCCAAGCTATGAATCTGATCCATCTTTAAATAGAAGGAAAGCGTTACGGAATCATAGAAATGTTTGATATAAACCTGATCCCGTTCCGTAATGCCGGTTAAGTTCATTTTTTCGTTCCAGGATACCAGTTCCTCATAATAAGTCTCGAATTGCTGCATCTGCTCGGGAGACAAGACGATGTTCTGTTTGCTCAACAAATCATGAAATTGAGTTTGTATTGAATTCAAGGTCTTATCCTCCTGCCGCAGTTACCCGATTATAGTGTTCCAAGTATACCAATAAAATGGAAATATCCGCAGGAGTAACCCCGCCTATACGCGAAGCCTGCCCGATTGAGATCGGACGAATCTTGGCGAGTTTTTGACGAGCTTCCATCGCCAGTCCCTGAATCTCTTCATATTTAATATTTGTAGGGATTTTTTTCTTTTCCATTTTTTGTAATTTCTCAACATGAAGCAATTGCTTCTCAATGTAGCCTGCATATTTGATCTGAATTTCGACTTGCTCCTTCATTTCCTCATCCAATTCCAAGTCGGAAGGATACGAGTTACCCACATGTGCATAACTTACTTCGGGGCGGCGCAAAATCGTCAACAGGTTGCTGCCGTCTTGAATCGGCGCTGAGCCGATCGACTCCAACAGAGGATTAATCTCCGATGGACGTACTTTCGTTTCCCGCAATCGCTCAATTTCGCGTTCCACCTTTTCCTTTTTATCAAGAAATTGGTTGTAACGTTCCTGCGTAATCAGGCCAATTTCATATCCGATCGGCGTCAAACGCAAATCGGCATTATCATGGCGAAGCAAGAGCCGATATTCGGCGCGTGAAGTGAGCAAGCGGTACGGTTCATTGGTCCCTTTGGTTACCAAATCATCGATGAGAACACCGATATACCCCTGCGAACGGTCCAGAATGACCGGTTCTTTACCCTGTACCTTGCGCGCAGCATTGATTCCGGCCATGATTCCTTGTCCCGCCGCTTCCTCGTAACCGGATGTTCCGTTAATTTGTCCCGCCGTAAAAAGGCCGGGAAGACGCTTGGTCTCCAGCGATGGCCATAGCTGAGTCGGTACGACCGCATCATATTCGATGGCATAGCCGTTCCGCATAATTTCCGCATTTTGCAGGCCGGGAACGGAGCGCAGCATTTTCAACTGAACATCCTCAGGCATACTGGTTGAAAAGCCCTGTACATAGTACTCCGAAGTATTCTTGCCCTCCGGCTCGAGGAAAATCTGGTGCTTCGGCTTATCGGCAAAACGGACAATTTTGTCCTCTATGGAAGGACAGTAGCGAGGTCCCGTCCCTTCAATTACCCCGGAGAACATCGGTGCCCGATGGAGATTTGCATTAATAATGTCATGCGTCTCCGTAGATGTATAGGTCAGCCAGCAAGGCAATTGCTCATTGTCCGAGCTCTTTGTCTCATAAGAGAAGAACTTCGGCTTATCATCGCCGGGCTGAATTTCCGTTTGCGAAAAATCAATGCTGTCCTTATGCACCCGCGGTGGGGTACCTGTCTTGAACCGAACCAAATCAAAGCCCAGTTCCTTCAAGTTTTGAGACAGCTTCACGGAAGGCTGTTGATTGTTAGGACCGCTCTCATACATGAGCTCGCCCATAATAATTTTACCGCGCAAATAGGTTCCGGTCGTCAACACTACGGCTTTTGCCCGGTATTCCGCACCCGTTTGGGCAACAACACCGACGCATTTTCCGTCCTCCACGATCAGTTCTTCAACCATTCCCTGACGCATAGTCAGGTTCGGTTCCTTCTCCATCGCTTCCTTCATTGTATGCTGGTATGAAAATTTATCCGCTTGAGCCCGTAAAGCGTGTACCGCCGGGCCTTTACCGGTATTCAACATCCGCATTTGGATAAAAGTTTTGTCTATATTGCGGCCCATCTCTCCACCAAGCGCATCAACTTCGCGCACCACATGGCCCTTTGCCGGGCCGCCAATCGAAGGATTGCACGGCATAAAGGCGACCATGTCCAAATTAATCGTAATCATCAGCGTACGGCAACCCATCCGAGCCGCCGCCAGCGCGGACTCACAGCCCGCATGCCCTGCTCCGACTACGATTACGTCATAGCTTCCGGCATCATATCCCATCGAATCAACCTCCTAAGTTTTTTTACTTTACCAATAGATAAGAAGATGGACTCGCCTCTGCACAGTCCTCTCCATTTAATTAAAATTTAATGCATTAATTGGATCCCCATCATCATACCACGATCTCCGGATTGGAATAGCGCCAATCCTTTATTTTCCTAAGCAGAATTGTGAAAATATTTGGTCGATCAACGCATCGGGTGCCGAATCGCCAATAACTTCCCCTAACTGCTCCCAGGCCAGCCTTACATCGATTTGCATGATATCAATCGGAATGCCGCTATCTGCAGCATCATAAGCTTCAGCCAGTGACTGTTTCGCCTTTTTGAGCAGGGCGATATGACGCACATTGCTCACATATGTTAAATCCCCGGACTCCAGCTTACCGCCAAAGAAAAGTTGGGATATAGCATCTTCCAAATGGTCCAATCCCTCCTGCGTTTTTGCGGACAATTCGACGATTGCATTTTCCGGGAAATAAAGTGCCACTTTCCCTCTGTCCAGCTGCTGTGGCAGGTCGATTTTGTTTAAAAGCACCAACGTTGGACGACCGCTTAGTTGCTCCATCAGCTTTATTTCATCCTCATGAAGCTGCTCGGAGCTGTTAAGCACCAGGAGGATGAGATCCGCCTCCAGGACCGCCGCTTTCGAACGCTCTACTCCGATCCGTTCAACGACGTCCATCGTTTCCCGGATTCCTGCCGTATCTAGCAGCTTCAATGGAATATTGTTAATCGTCACGTATTCTTCGATCACGTCGCGCGTCGTACCGGGAATATCGGTAACGATCGCTTTATTTTCCCGGGCCAAGGCGTTCAACAGCGAGGATTTGCCCACATTCGGCCGCCCTACTATAGCTGTCGTGATGCCTTCCCGTAATATTTTTCCCTGATTCGCCGTTTTCAAAAGGGTCTCGATTCCCTCGGTTACCTCCGTGCATTTGTTCTTAATGAATTCGGTGGTCATCGACTCCACGTCATGCTCCGGATAATCGATGTTCACCTCGATATGGGCAAGCGTCTCTACCAGGGAATGCCGCAGGGTGTTTATTTTACGCGACAAGTCCCCTTCCACTTGCTTTAGCGCCACCGAGAAAGCCCGGTCCGATTTCGACCGGATCAAGTCAATGACAGCCTCCGCCTGAGACAAGTCGATCCGCCCGTTCAAGAAGGCGCGTTTCGTGAATTCACCCGGCTCCGCCAAACGGATATCCCGCTGCTGCAGCAGTAAATCCATCACGCGTTTCACGGAAATAATGCCCCCGTGCGTACTGATTTCCACTACATCCTCCGTGGTAAAAGAACGGGGAGCCCGAAACAGCGATACGAGAACCTCCTCCAGCTTCTCGCCCGTTTCCGGATCAATGATGAATCCGTAATGCACCGTATGGCTTTCAGCCTCCGGCAATGCAATTTTGGAACGGAACAACCGTCCCACTTCGGCAATCGCCTCGGGTCCGCTGACCCGGATCACGGCAATTCCGCTCTCGCCTACCGCGGTTGAAATCGCGGCGATCGTATCGCTAAGCATATATTGTCACCTCGAATATTAAAATTAATAGTGAATCCTGGCCGCTCCGCAATCCGTTTGATCCTCCGATCGCTGTTGCAGCCAGATTATTTCGATTATATAACACCCTAAGGGTCTTAATCCGGCTGCAAAGGCGAACGCTGACGCTTCTCCGAATTTAAACGGCCTTGCTCCTCTAACGATTCACCCGGGTTGAATGCTATAGGTGATCTTCGGCCGCTCCGCAACTTAGGATTCACCTGCAAAAGTCTCACTCCACTCTAGCGTATTCCCAAAGGGAACAGCGCCTCATTAATCCAAGCAGCAGTTAAAACCGCAATCACCAGCGCCTTACTCCCATGCAGGAGTTCTTAAAGTATAGCGTACCCCGAAGGGGCGACAAGCGGCTCATTCCGCCAAAGTCCTCCCGGGTGCTTCGAAAGCAGCAGTGCCTCCAACAACCAGGTAATTCGGGGTCGCCAAAAATAAGACGTACCCGAAGGGGGAAAAGCGTGCCTCGCACCAAACCCAAGCGCATCCCCGAAGGGGACAGCGGACAAGGGAGCATCTCTCCATCTCCCACGTTCCTCCAGTTTGCGGGTGATCCCCTAGGGCAGCGTGCCCTCGGGGGGCCCTCTCTTACGGTAAGGGAGGGTTGAGATATAAAAGAAACGCAATGACATTTGCCGGGGCAAAACGCCATTGCGTCTTCATTCATCATTTACTCTGCTTCAGTGTAATAATGACCCGACGGTTAGGCTCCTCGCCTTTGCTGTAGGTCTTAACCTCCGGATGATCCTGAAGTTTGGAATGGATCACTTTACGTTCTTGCGGCGACATTGGCTCAAGGGCTACTTCCTTGCGGGTCCGAATGACTCGTCCCGCCAGCCTAACCGCCAGATCCTCTAAAGTCTTTCTCCGCCGTTCACGGAAGTTCTCCGCATCCAATACGATACGAATGAAGCTGTCCGAGTAACGATTGGCGATAATGTTGGCGAGATATTGCAACGAGTCGAGGGTTTGCCCTCTCCGGCCGATCAATACGCCAAGATCACTGCCTGAAATGTTCAGTACGGTGTTGTCCTTCTTATGGACAATTTCCACATCCACATGAAGGCCCATGTTCTCACCGACGTCCCTGATAAATGACGCCGCCACTTCATAAGGGTCCTGTCCGGCATTGGTATCCGCAGCTCCATGATCCTTATGGGTCACGGACGCACGTTCCTCCGAAGCGGTCCCTTGCGGCGCAGCCGATGGCTTGTCATCGGTCAGCAAAGTCAATTCGACTCTGGCTTCCTTGACGCCAATCAGGCCCAGGAATCCTTTTGATGGCTGCTCCAACACATTCACGGCAACTTGATCCTCGGTAGTGCCGAGCTTGGCCAATCCTTGTTTTACAGCTGCTTCAACGGTTTTTCCCGACGTCACTATGCTTCTCATTTCGATTTTTTGGCCTCCTTGGCACCTTTGCCGGGATGACCGGCTTTTAGATTCGAACCGCCCTTTTTCGATTTACCAGAGGTGCTTGAGCCAGTGCTGGCGACAGTAGTTGCAAGAACGGGTTCTTTCTTACGGTAAATAAAGTAGTTCTGACCAATCGTGTACAGGTTACTGAAAATCCAGTACAACGGAAGTGCGGCGGCAAAATTCATCGCCATGACAAAAATCAAAATCGGGTAAACGAACATCATAAACTGCATCGGACCCTGCATACCGCCCGGGTTCATGTTCGACATCATCTTGGTTTGAATGAATGTCGTCAATGCAGCAATGATCGGTAAAATGTACCATTTATCGGGTTCACCGAGCTGCAACCATAAGAAGGAATGATCACGGATCGCCGAGTTGTGATAAATTGAGTTATATAAAGCGATGAACACCGGCATTTGAATGATTAACGGGAAGCAACCGGCCATCGGATTTACCTTATTTTCCTGGAACAGCTTCATCGTTTCTTGCTGCTGTTTCTCCGGGTTATCCTTGTACATCTCTTTGATCTTCTGAATCTCAGGCTGAATTGCCTGCATCGCTTTCGAGCTCTTGACCTGTTTCAAGGTAAGCGGTAAAATCAACGTCCGAACGATCAGCACCATGACGAGAATGGCCAAACCGTATGCTCCGCCGAACCAATCCGCAAACGTATCCAAAGCAAGCGAGAAATAATAAACGACGTTTGCTGTCCACCAGGAACCGCTCTTCGCCATATCCTCAGTAGTGCTTGCGAAATTGCTGCTTTGCGTACCGCAGCCAGCCAGCAAAGTCATCAGGCCGATTGCGAGGATGAGGAGAAGCCATTTCCTTTTGTTATTCGTAATACGCGACACTTCAAAACCCCTCTCTTAAACCTATCCATCATTGTAAATCATACCATATTTATATGGACAAAGAAACAAGCATGCTTACCGTCCGGAAGGCTTGAGCAGCGAGGCTTTGCGCAACACGTGAAGCACACTTTTCTCCAATTCCTTATACTCCATTCCGACCGCCCCATTGCGGACGATGAGGATCAAATCCATATGATCCCGGATCTCGGGTTCATGCAGGCGTACAATTTCCTTCAGCATCCGGCGCATCCGGTTACGGACGACGGCGTTGCCGATCTTTTTACTAGCCGAAACGCCGAGCCGAAAACGCTCGATATCGGGCTTGGCCGAATAATAAACAACGAGTTGACGGTTGGCGAAAGACTTTCCGTACCGATACACCCGGCTGAAGTCCGCCCGGTTTCTTAATCTAAGCTTTCTATGCACGAGCTTTTCTCCTGACTTAACCCCGTAAACGGGTAAAGTGCTACTGTAATTATGGACCAATCCCAAAAACCATAAACGATACAAAAGAACCCCGCAAAGCGGGGTTTTTCAACCCATTACCATCTTCATCTTTGCGGGGAACCCAAAAAACATCTATACGATCTAATGTAAAAAAAGACCACCGTAGTGGTCTTTATACACGCATTACGCACTCAATACTTTTCTGCCTTTTTGACGGCGAGCTGCGAGAACCTTGCGGCCGTTTTTCGTGCTCATTCTTTTACGGAAACCATGAACCTTACTACGTTTGCTCACATTTGGTTTGAAAGTCGGTTTCATTTATTGCACCCCCTTAACAGGAATCGATCACTGTATATTTACCATTTTCATATCCACAGAAAATGCCTTTTTACATTTAACCATAACCCCTCTGAAAAGTCAACCGAGCCCGGCATTTCTTTTTACGATTTATAGGCTGGCTTCCGAACTGTCAAAAAGTTTTCCACAACCCGCCCTTTATTACCTCTCAGAATAAAAGTTATACACATGTGGAAAAGTATTTAAATCTGATCCTATATATAGATGAAGAATCGAAATTGTTCTTCTTATTTACTTGGAATGGAATTGATCGGCAATCGCTTTCACAAGGTTTACAGCGAACGTTGATCGGAGTAATATGGATTATGAGTAAGTTGTATACAAGTATACTGGTATGCGAAAGGATGTTTATTTTATGAAATTAGGCATGATCGGGCTCGGCAAAATGGGATACAACCTCGTACACAATCTGCTTGAGCATCAACATGAAGTCGTTGCATTCGATATGAACAAAGAAGCCGTTCAGAATGCGGAAAAAGAAGGAGCGATTCCCGCCTCCAGTCTTGAACAGCTTGTCCACTCCCTGGAGACACCGCGTATCGTTTGGGTCATGGTTCCGGCCGGTCCGGCGGTTCAGTCCGTAGTGGACACATTGATTCCCCTGCTCGCACCAGGCGATATCGTAATCGATGGCGGCAATTCGCATTACAAAGATTCTGTGGCTCTAGCTGAGAAGCTATCCGGCCACGGTATTAATTTCTTTGATGTAGGAACTTCCGGCGGTGTCGAAGGCGCCAACAACGGCGGCTGCTTCATGATCGGCGGAGATAAATCGGTATTCCGCACGATCGAACCGATTTTCAAGGATATCGCCGTCGATCGCGGTTACCTGTATGCAGGCCAGAACGGCAGCGGACATTTTCTTAAAATGGTTCATAACGGTATCGAATACGGCATGATGCAGGCGATTGCCGAAGGCTTTGAGGTGCTTGAGAAAAGTCCGTTCAATTACAATTTCGAAGATGTAGCCCGCGTTTGGTCCAACGGCTCCGTCATCCGCAGCTGGCTGATGGAATTGACGGAAAATGCCTTCTCCAAAGACCCTAAACTCGAGGGAATCAAAGGTGTCATGAAATCTTCCGGCGAAGGAAAATGGACCGTTGAAACCGCACTGGATCTTCAAGCGAGCGCTCCGGTAATCGCGTTGTCCCTGTTCATGCGGTATCGCTCTCTTGAATCCGACACGTTCCACGGCAAGGTCGTCGCTGCCCTGCGCAACGAATTCGGCGGCCATGCAGTCGAATCTGCAGAATAAGATAGGAGCCAACCATATTATGAAGTTTCCCGCTTCTTGGTTGAAGGGCAGCTCGCTGGGCGAATCCATCGCCTGCGAGCTGCGCCTTCAAATCATTAACAACACTATCAAGCCAGGCGAGGTGCTGTCCGAAAACCGCATAGCCGCGGACTTCGGAACAAGCCGTTCACCGGTCCGCGAAGCCATGAAAACGCTATCCGGCGAAGGCCTCATCACCTTGCAGCGGATGGGGGCCGTAGTAAACGGTCTTCTATTAAAAGACATCGATGAACTGTACGATGTCCGGTATCTTATTGAGAGCTTTGCCTGGCAGCGCCTCGCGGAGGAAGATCCCGCTCCGTTAATCGCCCGGCTTCACCAAATCATCGATAAAATGGAGCTCGCTGCCAAATACCGCGATATTGTGGAATTTGCTTATCAGGACCTGTCTTTTCATGAACTCATCATCTCTTCCGCCAATCATACGCGAATTTTGCATTTATGGACCAGCATCCGGCAGATCGTAATGACCGTAATGCTTATAACGACGGAAGATGTATTGTCCCAAGGGGAAGACAAAATCGCCTATGTGGTGGATAAGCACCGTAAGCTGCTTAAAGGACTGGAGTCCAGAGACCCGGCCATCATTTCGGCACGGATTGAGGAGTATTTTGAAGATTCCAGAAATACCTTGCATACGTCCATGAAATAATCGACAAAAATAACATATATATCGCTCACATTTTGGGCCATGTGATCTGTTGTTCGTCGCTCCACCGCTGACTTTCGTCATTAGGTGCGCACTTCCAAAGGATCCCCTATCCCAAAACGTTCGCTTTATATTAAGAACATACAGATGTATGTATTTTTCAGGGTAAATAAAAGGAGGAACACCATGAGCACGTTATTCAACATGAGCCACAACGCCACCTTGCTATTATGGACCCTGGTGACGATCGTGTTTCTTATCGTCCTGATTTCCAAATATAAATGGAATCCGTTCGTGACCTTATTAATTTCCGCTTTGCTGCTCGGTCTGCTGGCCGGGATGAAGCCGCTCGATGTGGTCAATTCGATCACAAGCGGACTTGGAGGCACACTGGGCACCATAGCGATTGTCATCGGCCTTGGCACCATGCTGGGCAAAATGATGGCCGAATCCGGCGGTGCGGAGCAAATTGCCACTACGCTGGTCGACCGGTTTGGAGAAAAAAGAGTACATTGGGCGATGATGATCGTCGGCTTTATCGTCGGGATTCCTGTCTTTTTTGAGGTGGGAGTTATCCTGCTTATCCCCATTGTCTTCACTGTAGCCAGAAAAACAAAAATGTCGTTGCTGCAAATCGGAATTCCGATTTTGGCGGGCCTTTCGACCGTGCACGGGCTTGTGCCGCCGCATCCGGCACCTATGATCGCCATTGATGCTTACGGTGCCAATCTTGGCCGGACGATTCTTTATTCCCTTGTGATCGGCATCATCGTCGCCATTATTGCCGGTCCGCTTTTTGGTAAATTCATCGGTAAGCGCATCGTGCTGGAACCGCCTGCCGAACTGGCGGAACAATTTGCCGTGAAAGGAAACAGAAGGCTTCCGGGTTTCGGAATCACCCTGTTTACCATCCTTCTGCCGGTAATTCTGATGCTGATCGGCTCCATCGCCGACATTATCGACCCGCAAGCTACCAGCGGCTTCACGCTGTTCTGCGAATTTATCGGCCATGAAATTATGGCATTGCTGATTGCCGTCGTCTTCTCCTTCTTCTCGCTCGGCTTCTCCAGAGGCTTTACGAAGCATGAGATTTCCAAGTTTACAAGCGAATGTCTCGCCCCGATCGCTACGATCGTTCTAATCATTGGAGCCGGCGGCGCCTTCAAGCAGGTACTCATCAACAGCGGCGTAGGCACTGCGATTGCGGAAATTGCTACGGGAGCTCATGTCAACGTGATCCTGTTTGCCTGGTTCGTCGCTGCACTGATCCGGGTAGCCACCGGTTCGGCCACCGTCGCCATGACGACCGCCGCTGGTATTGTCGCCCCGGTACTGGCCCTTACGCCAGGCGCTAACGTGGAGCTAGTGGTTCTGGCAACCGGTGCAGGCTCCATTGTCCTGTCACATGTGAATGATGCAGGGTTCTGGATGGTTAAGGAATTCTTCAACATGACGGTCCCGCAAACCCTGAAATCCTGGACGGTGATGGAGACGATCCTTTCCGTCGTTGGCTTGGCGCTGATTCTTCTCGCCAGTGTTTTCTAAAGAAATAAATATAAATTTATGGGAGAGAAGGTAACTCGGATGAATCAACTTTCTTATATGATAGGAATCGATATAGGAACGACAAGCACCAAGGCTGTATTATTCGAAGAAAACGGAAAAATCGTGTCGACGGCAAATGAAGGCTATCCGTTGTACACCCCGACGGCCGATGTGGCAGAACAGGATCCGGAGGAGATTTTCGCTGCGATGCTGGCCGCCGTCCGTCACGTGATGGATCAAAGCGGAGCCGCCCCTGAACAGATTATGTTGGTCTCCTTCAGCACGGCCATGCACAGCGTAATCCCGGTTGACCAAGAAGGTCAGCCGTTGATGCGGTGTCTAACGTGGGCGGACAATCGGAGCGTGGAATGGTCGGAAAAATTAAAAAACGAGCTCGGCGGACATGAGATCTATCTGCGTACCGGCACCCCGATCCATCCGATGTCCCCCTTATCCAAGCTTCTATGGCTGCGCCATGACATGCCGGATATTTTTAACAAAGCGAATAAGTTTATTTCTATTAAAGAATATGTCTTTGCCAAACTGTTCGGTGAATACGTCGTGGACCACTCCATCGCCTCCAGTACCGGTCTAATGAATCTGGAGAACCTGGACTGGGACGAGGAAGCGTTGAAGATCGCCGGCATTACGCCGGACCAATTATCGACCCTCGTGCCGACCACTCATGTTATGAAGGGACTTTCGGGAACCTATGCGGCCGAAATGGGGCTTCTCGCCTCCACTCCGTTCGTCATCGGGGCTAGCGACGGCGTATTATCCAATCTAGGCGTCAATGCCATCAAACCGGGGGTCGTAGCCGTGACGATCGGTACAAGCGGCGCTATCCGCACTGTTGTCGACCGTCCTAAAACCGACCCGAAAGGCCGAATTTTCTGCTATGCGCTGACTGAGAAGCATTGGGTTATCGGCGGGCCGGTCAATAACGGCGGGGTTATTTTTCGCTGGGTGCGGGATGAATTCGCCGCTTCTGAGGTAGAAACGGCAAAGCGTCTCGGAATTAGCCCCTACGATGTGTTGACCAAAATCGGCGAAAAGGTACGTCCCGGTTCGGATGGACTGCTCTTTCACCCTTATTTGGCCGGAGAGCGAGCTCCCTTATGGAATCCTAACGCTCGCGGATCCTTTTTCGGCCTGACATTGCACCATCAAAAGGAACATATGATTCGTTCCGTACTGGAAGGCGTCATTTATAACTTATATACCGTGCTGCTCGCTATGGAAGAACAGATCGGCCGGCCCGAAAAAATTCAGGCGACAGGCGGATTTGCGCGTTCTCCGCTTTGGCGGCAAATGCTGGCGGATATTTTCGACCAAGAAGTTGTTATTCCCGAAAGCTTCGAAAGCTCCTGTCTCGGTGCCGTAGTGCTCGGATTATATGCGCTGGGCAAGATCGACTCGTTTGATGTAGTGTCAGAGATGGTCGGCGGTACCTTTGAACATGCCCCGATCAAGGAGCATGCCGCTATTTACAAGGAGCTCCTCCCAATTTTCATCCGCATTTCCCGCAAGTTGGAGGAAGATTATGAAGCGATCGCCAAATTCCAACGGAATTTGCCGGCGGCAGATTAAGCTTCTCAGCCTAATTTTAAATAAATAAAAAGAGCAGGTTGCAGAACCTGCTCTTTGCTATGCCTATAATCTAAACCTACTCCTCCCTCCTCAAATTGCCATCCGCCCTTCCTAATCTTGTTATTAGGTTCCCGATTTTAAGAACGATCGATGAACCCAGCCCTAAAGAACTGTCAATAAGTAATTTTCGATATTGAACATCCTGTGTATAATTTTTTTCGGAGAAAATCGGATCCTGTCGAATTTTAAACAAATTATAAACAATATGTAGTGGTGTGAGTTAAAATTATACACAAGTTATTGAATTTGTGGATAAAATACAGCATTGCATTGAAATATAAGGCTTCTTTTGCTATGATTATATTGCTTTTGTTGTGAATATCTAAGTTTAAGTCAATAATTATTAACAGGCTGTGGATAAAATTGTGAACAATTCGAATTTATCCTTGTTTGTAATGATTCCACTTTTCTGACTCATGGGGATAATATTCCCCTTTATTTATGTTTATTCGACCCCTTTCTGCATGGCTCATGCCACAATTGGAAGATTTAAAAGGAGTGACCGCTGTGGATAGCCATACCTCCGATATATGGCAGCATATTTTATCCATCATCAATACCAAACTCAGCAAACCCAGCTTCGATACCTGGTTTAAAGCGACCAAAATTGTCTCGTTGAACGACCGCCAGATCGTAATATCCGCTCCGACCACGTTTGCCGTGGAATGGCTGGAAAGCCGGTATACCAAACTGGTTGCAACCACCGTTTATGAATACCTTGGCAAACAAGTCGACGTTTCCTTCGTCATTGAGGAATCTGCGGTGCCCGAGCAAACCCAGGTATATAAGGAGCCCCCTGCACCCGTCCAAGCGGAGGAAAGCGTTTCCAATATGCTTAACCCGAAATATACGTTCGATACGTTCGTCATCGGTTCGGGCAACCGGTTTGCCCATGCGGCATCCCTCGCCGTAGCCGAAGCTCCCGCACGAGCTTATAACCCGTTATTTCTATACGGCGGCGTCGGACTTGGCAAAACGCACTTGATGCACGCGATCGGACATTACATTCTGGAACATAGCCCCAGCAGTAAGGTCGTTTACATTTCTTCCGAGAAATTCACGAACGAATTCATCAACTCCATTCGGGACAACCGGGCGGAAAGCTTCCGCAACAAGTACCGGAACATCGATATCCTGCTGATCGACGATATTCAATTTATCGCCGGTAAGGAATCGACCCAGGAAGAGTTTTTCCATACGTTTAATGCGCTTCACGAGGAACGCAAGCAGATCATTATTTCCAGTGACCGTCCGCCAAAAGAAATACCGACGCTGGAAGAGCGGCTCAGATCCCGGTTTGAATGGGGCCTGATCACGGATATTCAACCGCCGGACCTGGAGACTCGGATCGCGATTCTCCGCAAGAAGGCCAAAGCGGAAAACCTGGATATTCCGAACGAAGCGATGATGTATATCGCCAATCAAATCGATACCAACATCCGGGAGCTTGAAGGCGCCCTTATCCGTGTCGTCGCCTACTCCTCCCTCATTAACCAGGATATTACGACCCACCTGGCTGCCGAAGCGCTGAAGGATATCATACCTTCCAGCCGTCCGAAGATGATCACCATTCAGGACATTCAGCAAAAGGTCGGAGAGTACTATAATTTGCGGCTTGAGGATTTCAAAGCCCGCAAACGGACAAAAGCGATCGCCTTCCCTCGCCAAATCGCCATGTATTTATCGAGGGAGCTGACGGATTTCTCGCTGCCTAAGATCGGGGATGCCTTCGGAGGGCGTGACCATACGACAGTCATTCACGCCCACGAAAAAATAACCCAGCAGCTCAAAGTCGACCAGGATCTCTATAAAGTTATCAACAACATTACGGAAAAAATCAAAAACTCATCCTGAATAAGCTATAAGCCTATGCACATGATATTCACATGTGGATAGGCTTCATTTCATATATTCCGTCCCGTTATCCACATATTCAGGGCCCCTACTACTTCTTCTATATATTTTAAAGATATACATCATCCTATAAAGCGGCCATGCCGCCAGGGAAGAAATTCAAATTCGGGTCCTGCTTAACTGCTCAAATTGAGCTAAAATAGAAAAGGGCCATTTAAGCCCAAATGCATTTGCTTGCTAAAATCAAGTTTATGCATAACGAAGTGAATTATGATTGTTTTAAGTGTGTTTATATTGCGATGCTATAATAAATTTTTTAGGAGTTGAATTTATGAAAATCCGCGTTTTGAAGCACGATTTGAACGAATCCATCCAACATGTGGCCAAGGCCATTTCAAGCCGGACTACGATCCCTATTTTGACGGGGATTAAGCTGGAGGTTAATTTTCAGGGAATGACGTTGACCGCAAGCGATACCGATATTTCCATTCAGGCCTTTATTCCGGCGGAAGATCAGGATAAACAAATCGTGCAGGTAGAACGTCCAGGCAGCGTCGTTTTGCCGGCCAAGTTCTTCGTGGAGATCATCAAAAAGCTTCCTTCGAGCGAAATTGAGATGGAGGTGCTTGAAGGATTCAAGACGCAAATCCGTTCCGGATCGACCGATATTCAGATGGTCGGGCTTGATCCTGAGGAATTCCCCGTGCTTCCGAGCATTGAGGAGAATCAGGTTATTTCCATTCCCGGCGATTTGCTCAAAAATATGGTTAAGCAAACCGCGTTCTCCATTTCGTCCAATGAAAGCTCGCCGATTTTGACCGGGGTATTGTGGAACCTTAACGACAACCAATTCAAATTCGTCGCAACCGACCGCCACCGTCTGGCCAGCCGTATGGCAGAGCTCGATGACGCCGATGGCGTTCGTTTCAGCAATATTGTCATTTCCGGTAAAACGCTGAATGAGTTGAGCAAAATCATTCCCGACCAAAATACACGGGTAGATATTGTCGTAGCGGACAACCAGGTCTTGTTTAAGATTGACCGCGTGCTGTTCTACTCCCGTATATTGGACGGGACTTATCCGGATACTTCCAAGATTATTCCGACAACCTACAAAACAGAACTGGTATTGGACACAAAAAAATTGAGCGAATCGATCGATCGCGCTTATTTGCTGTCACGTGAGGAAAAGACGAATATCGTCCGCCTTCAGACCATGGAGAACGGCACTATTGAAATTTCGTCCAGTTCCTCTGAGCTCGGTAAGGTTACCGAACAACTGGAACTGGCTTCCTTTACGGGCGACCCGCTGCGGATCTCGTTCAACTCCAAATATATGCTCGATGTACTGAAAGTGGTGGAAAGCGAGCAGCTGCACATCGGTTTTACAGGAGCGATGAGCCCGATTATTGTTAAACCGGTCGACGATACGCAAAGCCTTTATCTCATCCTCCCTTACCGCACAACGAATTAAGCGGGGGGACTACCTGAAGAGAGGAAGTTCGAACATCCATGAAAACTATTCAGATTTCCAGCGAGTATATTAAGCTGGATCAGTTCTTGAAGCTGGCCGATTGCGTTTCAACAGGAGGCATGGCCAAAGCTTTACTGCAGGAAGGGGCCGTAAAAGTCAACCGGGAGCCTGAAGATCGTCGGGGACGCAAATTGTATCCCGGTGACGAGATTGAGGTAGCGGATTGCGGTTCTTTTCAAGTGGTTCGCGGCGAGGAATAGAGGCTCCCTGAACCTGGATGACAGGGGGAAACGAGGAGGGCCTGGGATAACGTGTTTGTCAAATCACTATCACTCATGAATTACCGCAATTACGAGACGCTGTCGCTGGACTCCTTCGGCAGCGTCAATCTGATGATCGGGCGTAATGCCCAAGGCAAGACAAACTTGCTGGAGGCTCTGCTCGTTCTAGCTCTGACAAAGTCGCACCGCACGTCGAAGGATAAGGAATTGATCTCCTTTGGCAAAGACCATGCTACGGTGTCGGCGGAGATCGAGCGAAAATACGGGGCGGTCGGCCTGGAGCTGCGCTTCTCACACCAAGGTAAACGGGCGAAGCTGAACGGGCTGGAGCAACGGAAGCTGAGCGATTTTGTCGGAGTGTTGAATGCCGTTATGTTCGCACCCGAGGATCTGGAGATCGTCAAGGGAACGCCGGGGGTACGCCGCCGGTTTCTCGATATGGAGATCGGACAGGTTCAGCCCAGCTATCTGTTTCACCTTCAGCAGTATCAAAAGGTGCTCGTCCAGCGCAACAACTTGTTGAAACAGGCGTGGGGCTCAGGCTCGGACAAGGGAACGATGCTGGAAGTGTGGAATGAGCAGCTGGCGGAGCACGGTGTTAAAATCATCAAGAAAAGGAAACAATTCATAAGAAAACTGCAAAAATGGGCACAGCAGATTCACGAGGGCATTACCGGGGGCGGCGAAAACCTGAAATTATCCTATCTTCCGTCCTTCGGAGAAGCTGAGGAAGAAGATGAAGCTGTCTTATTGGAGCAATTTATGATAAAGTTATCACAAACGAAGGATCAGGAAATCCGCCGCGGGATGACCCTTTCGGGTCCTCACCGTGATGATTTGGCCTTTCATATCAATGGGAATGAAGCGCAAAGTTTCGGTTCCCAGGGCCAGCAGCGGACGACGGCGCTATCCCTTAAACTGGCGGAGATTGAGCTTATCCACGAGGAAATCGGTGAATACCCGATCCTTCTTCTGGATGACGTATTGTCCGAGTTGGATCCTTACCGCCAGACACAATTGATCGAAACTTTTCAAAGTAAAGTGCAGACGTTCATCACGGCTACTGGGATCGAGAGTCTTAATGCCAGCCGTCTTCAGGACGCCAGCATTTTTCATGTTCAAGAGGGACAAGTCCGGAAATAGAAGGGGGAAGCGATGTACATTCATTTGGGCGGGGAGAAGGTCATTCTCTCTTCGGAACTGGTAGCGATCTTCGATATATCGATTGAGAAATCGTCCAAAATCTCCAAACAATTCGTCAGTCACGCCATCAAGGAAAAACATGTGATGCGGATCGGAGAAGAAGAACCTAAATCCATTGTCGTAACCAAAAACACTGTGTACTATTCGCCGATTTCCTCTGCTACGCTCAAGAAGAAGTCGAACATTCAATCTATGGTCTAATCCGTTGACATAGAATCTATAGAAGTAGGTGAAGGCATTGTCTATGAACGAGCAATCGTATGATGAGAGTCAGATACAGGTACTGGAAGGTTTAGAGGCAGTTCGCAAGCGTCCGGGGATGTACATCGGTTCAACGAGTGCCCGGGGTCTGCACCATTTGGTCTGGGAAGTCGTCGACAACAGTATTGACGAAGCTCTGGCCGGCTATGCGAACAAGATCGACGTTTTCGTCCATGAGGATAACAGCATTACCGTTATCGATAACGGGCGGGGGATTCCGGTTGGTGAAAATACGAAACTGAAGAAATCGACCCTGGAAGTAGTTATGACCGTGCTTCATGCCGGCGGGAAATTCGGCGGCGGCGGATATAAAGTGTCCGGCGGTTTACACGGGGTAGGCGTATCGGTTGTTAACGCCCTTTCCGAAAAAGTCGTGGTACAGGTTAATCGGGATGGTCATACTTATCAGCAGGAGTATCGTCGCGGAGCCCCGCAATATGATGTTAAGCTGGTAGGCGATTCCGACTTTACCGGAACCAAGACGACGTTTCTCCCGGATCCGGAAATTTTTACGGAGACGACTGTTTTTGATTACAATATCCTGTTGACCCGGATTCGCGAATTGGCGTTTCTGAACAAGGGGATTAATATATCTCTCACCGATGAACGTACAGGTGCCTCCGATTCGTTCCATTACGAGGGCGGCATTATGGAATACGTCAAATATCTGAATCAGAACAAAGAAGTTTTGCATGAGACGCCGATTTACGTCGAAGGCGCACGTGACATGATTCAGGTAGAAGTTGCTTTGCAATACAACGACAGCTATACGGAGAATATTTTTTCCTTTGCCAATAACATCAATACGCATGAAGGCGGAACGCACGAGTCTGGCTTCAAAAGCGCCTTAACCCGGATCATTAACGATTATGCCCGTAAGAACAGCATGATCAAAGATAATGACAACAACTTGACCGGCGATGACGTTCGTGAAGGATTGACCGCGATTATTTCGGTTAAAATTCCGGAACCGCAGTTCGAAGGCCAAACGAAGACGAAGCTCGGCAACAGTGAAGTACGCGGTATTGTGGAATCCCTGTTCGCGGAGAAACTCCAGGAATTCCTGGAAGAGAATCCTGCGGTAGCCCGTCGGGTATTGGAAAAAGCACTGCAAGCCTCCCGGGCGCGGGAAGCGGCGCGTAAAGCCCGCGAGTTGACGCGGCGCAAGAGTGCGCTTGAAGTCAGCGCCCTGCCGGGTAAGCTGGCGGACTGCTCCTCCAAGGATGCGACGATCAGTGAAATATACATCGTCGAAGGTGACTCTGCAGGCGGCTCGGCGAAGCAAGGGCGAGACCGGCACTTCCAGGCGATTTTGCCGCTGCGCGGTAAAATTCTGAACGTGGAGAAGGCTCGTCTGGACCGTATTCTGAGCAACGCGGAAATTCGGGCGATCATTACGGCGCTCGGAACCGGGATCGGTGAAGAATTCGACATTTCGAAGGCCCGTTATCACAAGGTCATTATCATGACCGATGCCGACGTTGACGGCGCGCATATTCGTACCCTGCTGCTTACGTTCTTCTTCCGTTACATGCGGAAGATCATTGAAGCAGGTTACGTGTACATCGCGCAGCCGCCGCTCTTTAAAGTCGAGCGTAACAAGGTCATTCGTTATGCCGGATCCGAGAAAGAGCGGGATGAAATCATCGCTTCCTTCGGCGAGAATGCCAAATTCAATGTGCAGCGTTATAAAGGTCTCGGCGAGATGAACCCTGAGCAGTTGTGGGAAACGACGATGGATCCGGAGAGCCGGACCATGCAGCAGGTTTCGATCGCGGACGCGATTCAAGCGGATGCCATTTTTGATACGCTGATGGGCGATAACGTAGAGCCGCGCCGTGACTTCATTCACGAGCATGCCAGAACCGTTAAAAACCTGGATATCTAAACCTAATTTAACTAAAGCCTCGCCGTTGGCGGGGCTTTTTTTGCGGAATGATTACAGGCGCCGGAATGCTTAACGTCGTCTCCTGCCTATTTCTTAAACCGGCCGTAGGAGACGGCATAACGGTGGATCTTTTTATAAATATCTTTGTTTTCCAGACTCTTGAAGGGGAAGAGTGCCGGGAGGGTATTGACCTCCAAAATCCAAATCTGATGCTGATCGTCTATGGCAATATCCAGCCCTATTTCTTTCAAGTTGGGGAATCTTCGGGCTAGCTGGGCGGCCACGTGGATGCCTAAGCTCTTCATTTCTTTATATATCTTGGCGAATTCTTTAGGTTCGAGATGGGGGCCGAGCAATTCTTCAATGGGCGCAATGGAGCCGCCGCCGTGATAATTTGTAATGATTTTTTGCTGGGCAGCGATCCTCCCAATAAAGCCAGTAGTCTCCCAGGTCTTTTTAGGTGTCTTTTGAACCAATGCCCGGATATCGAATTTACGCCGGCGATAGGTTAGAAGGTGAATCCCCTTTTGGATCAGGAACATCCTTTTGCCAATTCTTGATGACAAAGTAGCATGAAGTTCCTCCAGCGATGGATATAGCTCGCTTTGAATCCCAAAACGAAGTTTATATTGGATCGGACTTTCCGGGTCGAAGTCATCCTTCCAAGGCTCTATGCTCATGACTCCGTTGCCGTAGGTTCCATGATCCGGCTTAACGTACACGAGTCCGTAGATACTGACCATCTCTTTTAGATGCTCAAAGTCATATTTTCGCGTATCTGGAATGTAAGGACGGATCATTTCCCTTTGTTTTAGAATGATTGTTTTTTCCCATTTGCTCGCAATGCGTTGAATGGCCAACTTCCAATCCTTCCTTTCCGAAAACCCCCGCTGGTATTTGCTTCAGAGACGAAAAACATAGGACAGAAGAGATAAACAATGGTATAATTATAAGATATGGGGATTTTATAAGTTTTTTGAACGATTTTTTAAACAACCTCTCAAAATGCCTATATTCATAGTGTATGAAGAGTGGAAGCATTGGGAATGGACACATCCCCATTTTATTTGTGCCTCCCTGGAATGGGTTGAAGGGACGAGACGTTTAATTATTCTTGATTTGTGAAAGTAATATAAAGAATTACGTCAAAATCACAATCATTTCTAATTGGGTTTCAATTATTCGTGGCGGTTTCTTCAGGAGAATGACTAATTTGAAGTCTATATTCCATTTCTATGGGCACATGGATAGATTATTGAAGGAGGTCCAGCATGGCGGAAGAAAAATTTTCGCAAATTATAGACCGGGACATTAATGTGGAAATGCGCGAATCCTTTATGGATTATGCCATGAGCATTATCGTCAGCCGTGCTTTGCCGGATGTAAGGGATGGTCTGAAGCCGGTGCATCGGCGTATTCTGTACGCCATGAACGAGCTTGGCATGCATCCTGATAAGCCGTTTAAGAAATCGGCCAGAATCGTCGGCGAAGTTATCGGTAAATATCACCCTCACGGTGATTCGGCGGTTTATGAGACGATGGTGCGGATGGCCCAGGATTTTTCCATGCGTTATATGCTTGTCGAAGGCCATGGCAACTTCGGTTCGATTGACGGAGACTTTGCGGCGGCAATGCGTTATACGGAAGCACGTCTTTCCAAGATCGCAATGGAAATGCTGCGCGATATCAATAAAGAGACTGTTGATTTCATGCCGAACTACGACGGAGAGGAACATGAACCGGTCGTGCTTCCGGCAAGATATCCGAATTTGCTGGTTAACGGGGTTTCGGGGATTGCCGTCGGGATGGCGACCAATATACCGCCTCATAATTTAGGGGAAGTCATTGACGGGGTTCAGGCGCTGATTGCGAATCCTGATCTCGATTCCCTGGATTTGATGGACTATATCAAAGGCCCGGATTTCCCTACAGCCGGTTATATTATCGGACGGACGGGAATCCGCCAGGCTTATACAACTGGACGCGGTTCGATTACCATGCGGGCCAAGACCAGAATCGAAGAGAATAACAACAAAGCCCGGATTATCGTGGATGAGCTTCCTTACCAGGTCAACAAAGCGCGGTTGGTTGAGAAAATCGCCGAGTTGGTCAGAGAGAAGCGGATCGACGGAATTACGGATTTGCGCGACGAATCGGACCGTACGGGGATGAGAGTCGTGATCGAGCTGCGCCGGGATGTCAATCCGAACATCGTGCTGAACAATCTGTACAAGCATACGGCGTTGCAAAGCACTTTCGGCATCAATATGCTGGCGATCGTGAACAATGAACCGAAGATTCTGACGCTGAAGGAAGTTCTTCATCATTATTTGCAGCATCAGGTCGAGGTAATTCGTCGCCGGACGGAATTCGAACTGAAAAAAGCGGAAGCCCGCGCACATATTCTCGAAGGTTTGCGTACGGCGCTGGATCATCTTGACGAAGTCATCGCATTGATCCGCGGTTCGCAAACTACGGAAATTGCCCGCAACGGATTGATGGAGCGCTTCGGACTTAGTCAGGAGCAGGCCCAAGCGATTCTCGATATGCGTCTGCAACGCCTGACCGGTTTGGAACGCGATAAGATTGAGAACGAGTACCAGGAGCTTCTGCAAAAGATTGCGGAGTACCGGGAGATTTTGGCGAATGAAGCCCTTGTTCTGCAAATCATCAGCGATGAACTCCAGGAAATCCGCGAACGGTTTGCGGATGAGCGCCGGACCGAGATTTTGGTCGGGGAAGAAAGCATTCTGGACGAAGACTTGATTCCGCAGGAAGAGGTCGTCATTACGATCACGCATACCGGCTATATCAAGCGATTGCCTTTGACCACTTACCGCAGCCAAAAACGCGGAGGACGGGGCGTTGTCGGTATGGATACTAAGGACAACGATTTCGTGGAGCATTTGTTCGTGACGAACTCGCACCACTACTTGATGTTCTTTACGGACCGAGGCAAAGCCTACCGTCTCAAAGCTTATGAAATTCCTGAGCTTGGACGCACGGCGCGGGGAACCCCGATCATCAACCTGATTCAAATCGAACAGGGTGAGACGGTCAATGCGGTTATTCCTGTAGAACGCTTCGATGAGGACAAGTATCTGTTCTTTGCCACCCGTTCAGGGGTTGTGAAGAAGACGCCGATCGAAGATTACATCAATATCCGCAAAGGCGGACTGATTGCCGTAAATCTCCGTGAGGATGACATCTTGATCGATGTTAAGCTTACGGACGGTAATCAGGAGGTCATTATGGGTACAGCTCAAGGGATGTCCATCCGTTTCCCAGAGAGCGATGTTCGTTCCATGGGTAGAGCTGCTACCGGGGTCAAGGGGATTACCCTGGATCATGATGACCAATTGATCGGAATGGACGTCATCGTTCCGGAACAAGATATTCTCATTGTTACGACCAAGGGTTACGGCAAACGGACGCCGGCCTCGGAATACCGGATTCAGAGCCGTGGCGGTAAAGGGATCAAGACGATCAATGTAACGGATAAGAACGGTCCTGTCGTTGGCTTGAAGGTCGTGAAGGATGAAGAAGACCTGATGATTATTACGGCCAGCGGTACGCTGATCCGGACGAGCATGGAAGGAATTTCGACCATGGGCCGGAACACGCAAGGCGTGAAGCTGATTAATATTCGTGAAGATGATTCTGTAGCCACCGTCTGCCGCTCGGATAAGACCGAGGAGGAGCCGGAAGAGGAATCCTTGGACCAAGAGGGCCAAGAAGGATCAGAATCCGTTGAGGGCGCTGATACGGCCGCTCAAGACGCCCCGGAACAAGAGTCCGAAGGTACGGAAGAATAACATAAAAACAATGAACCAAGAACCGGATTTCCTTAGGGAAGTCCGGTTTTTTTGTTTTAATTCATTTGTAGGTTGTAAAAAGGATTGTTGGGCAAGAAGTCTCGTAATATAATGGCAGTACAATAGTGCTAATTCACTAGATAGGGCCTGCCCTAAACATGTGGAGATTGAGGAGCGAGCGAACATGGCAAGTGTCCCTGTATTAGATCTTAAACCCGGATTAAAAATTGTGAACCATGTACATACTCCTTTGGGCGGGCTTCTGATGCAAAAAGGAAAAGTACTGCTGCCCAGAGACTTGGATATATTACGCGCATTTATGGTACAGCAGGTCGAAATCGAAGAAGCTCAGGGGAGAGGGCGGGAAGACTCAACTGACGCGGCGGATTCGGTCAAAACAGGGCGAGGTTCGTTTGCGGCAGTAGGCGCAGTGCCTTATGATAATGAGCTATCGCCGACAGGTCTTCTTCATAAAGAATATGACCGGATGCTGCATTTGACGAAAAGTGCATTCCAATCCGTTCTGGCGTCTGAGCTCCCAATCTATGAACTGCGTCATCAGTTGGAAGCTTTGATCAAGCAATTGAAGTACTTTAACGTACTGACTTTTGCTCCTCGCAACATGAACGAATATGATTATTTATTCCATAATGCCATTTTATCTGCATTAACTTCCTATCTGATCGCCAAGTGGTGCGGGTTGCCGCAAAAGGACTGGATGCAGGTTGCTTTCGCAGGCTTATTGCATGATATAGGTAATACCAAGATTGATCCGGGCATTTTATATAAGCCGGGATTACTTACGGATGACGAATCGGAAGAAATGCGGATGCACACCACCTACGGCTACCAGCAACTTCGTAAAACTTCGGCCATTAATGAGGGCGTAAGACTCACGGCACTGCAGCATCACGAAAAAATGGACGGAACCGGCTATCCATTCCGCCTTACGGGGGACAAAATCCATATCTATGCCAAAATAGTGGCCGTTGCCGATATTTTTCATGCCATGACCTTGAACCGCCGATATCGCAAGGCGCAATCTCCTTATTTGGTATTGGAACAGATTAAGTCAGAAGCTTTCGGCAAACTGGATCCGGGCATTGTTCAGACCTTCGTGGAGAAAGTTACTCAATTTCATAATGGAATGCGGGTACGTCTCAGCAACGATAGCGTGGGGGAAATTGTCTTCTCCGATCGGCAATATCCAACACGGCCTATGGTGTCCGTACAGGGGGAAATCGTCAATTTAGTGCAAGCCCGACATCTGCATATTGAGGAAGTTCTTTCTTAGGGTTGCTTTTTAGGTTGCTTATGAGGTATATTAATATTCGCTGCTGCGGAAGGCAGATCAGGATTTTAAAACCTGATAAAAAGTTTTTCGAAAAAAAAGCTTGCAAGTTTTCGCAGTAAGTGATATATTATAAGAGTTGCCGCTGAAACAACGGTAACGACGAAATGAATGAAGTTGATCTTTGAAAACTGAACAACGAGTGAGTATTAAATAGAGAAATTAATTTTTCTCGTCAGTTTCAAAATGAGCAAGTCAAACACTTTATTGGAGAGTTTGATCCTGGCTCAGG
>NZ_JAGQEH010000021.1:0-55327 GCF_018101095.1 Paenibacillus sp. Marseille-P2973 | reverse complement strand
GCCTGAACATCTCAATTTTATCGGAATGGTCTTGGTGGTCAAACCTTCGATCCCTCCACCCGCATAGCGGGTGGTTTTTTGTTTCGCACGCTTCGCGAGCTCAACTGGCTAAAGCCGTAATAAAAAAACGGCCCCCGATCAAGATTCGGGAACCGTTTTTTCTTCGCCTGACGGCTGTTTTGCTGCCGGGACGTTTTCTTTGGAATTTTCTTTAACCTTTTGCAACACAAAATATTTGCATCCGAAATTGCAGTATTCGTTGATATAGTCCGTAATGCCCGAGTAAGCCGTGTCGCGATTTACTTTCGGGTGGTTATCGCGTAAAAAGCCCTTTAAGCGCAGCTTTTCGTAACCCCAATCCCCGATAATATAATCGTATCTATCCAGGACCTCACTGTATCTTTGCTTAAATGCTTCCAAATCCCAAGCATCCTTGTAATTCTGAATCAGTTCATAGTTTTTGCCGCCGATTTGAATCAATCGCCATACCTCCTTACCCGCTAAACGGAAGCGGATGCACCTTCTTTATGGCTCTTCGCCGATTTGACCTGCTCATGGGCATGGTAGGAGCTGCGGACTAGCGGTCCGGACTCCACGTGGCTGAAGCCGCGCTTCAAGCCCTCTTGTTTTAGCTCCGCAAACTGCTCCGGAGTATAGTATTTCTCCACCCGCAGATGCTGCGGGGAAGGCTGCAAGTATTGGCCGATCGTCAAAATATCGCAATCCACAGCACGCAGATCATCCATCGCTTGCAAAATTTCGTCCCATTCTTCGCCTACCCCAAGCATAATGCTCGATTTCGTAGGAATGGACGGCTTCATCGCCTTGGCGCGCTGCAGCAATTCGAGGGACCGACGGTATTTTGCCTTGGCCCGGACCCGGTCCGACATCCGTTCTACCGTTTCAATATTGTGGTTCAAAATATCGGGTTTAGCTTCCATTACGATTCGCAGCGACTCTTCATTTCCGAGAAAATCAGGGATTAACACTTCCACGGAGCACAGAGGCAAACGCCCTCTAATGGCATGAATCGTTTCCGCAAAAATCCGGGCTCCTCCATCGTTCAGATCGTCCCTGGCGACACTTGTCACTACGCAGTGCTGCAAATTCATATTTTCGGCCGCCTCGGCTACCCGCTTCGGCTCCTCCAGATCGAGCTCGGTCGGCATTCCGGTATTCACCGCACAGAAGCGGCAAGCACGGGTGCAGGTTTCGCCCAGAATCATAAAAGTGGCCGTACGGTTAGCCCAGCATTCATATATATTGGGACACCGCGCTTCTTCACAGACGGTATGCAGCGTCTTGGAGCGCATCATATTTTTAATGTCCTGATAATTATCTCCGGTTGTCAGCTTAATTCGAATCCAGTCTGGTTTAGGTTCACTCACGGGTTTTGGCAAATCTGGAGACCTTCCTTCTTGTGGAATAAGCTATAGCGCCATTTATTATATCATGAATTCACTGGAAATACCTACTTTAAAAGGTTGTTCAAAAAGTCATCTTTGGATGCTTCGCCAATTTCATAATTCCCCTGCCTCCTCAAAATTATGAAATCTGCACTAAAACTGGAATAAAAACACAACCTTTGCATCAACCTAAGTGACAGCCAACCCAACCAAAGGAGGAGATCTTCCTTGAGATCTTTTGTTATTTCCGGCGGTAAAATCATTCGCATCCTTATCTGCGTTATGGTGCTTACCTCGCTGTCGACGGTCCCCGGCTTTGGCGCGGCTGCCGCCAAGGCTCCCGGAACACCGGCAACGTCCGCCGGCAAGAGCATTCACGAACTAAGGCAGACCCTGTATCAAGAGACCGGAATGCTGACACAGATTCCTTGGTACTGGCTTGCAGCGATAGATCAATATGAACGCACGATCACCCCGCGAAAAAAGACGGAGTCCGCAAAAAAACGGCTTGTGGACCTTAATTTCAAAGGCGCTGTCTGGGCCGGGCCGCTTAACCCCAATCCCGAGGATACGGTTCCCGCGACGATCGGATTGTTCGGCGGTCTCGGTAAGGACGCCACCGCCGACGGAGCGGCGGATCCCAGTAACGACCGGGATGCGTTGTTCACACTCGCTACCTATCTTAGCAGCTTCGGGTATGAGGACGAGGATTTTCGCATAGCGTTATGGCGTTATTACCAGAATGACTCCTCGGTAACGAGAATTCGCCAGTTTGCAAAAATCTATAAAACCTACGGCCGGGTTGATCTGTTGGCCAGCGCATTCCCTCTTCCCGTAAAAAGTGTGTACACCTTCCGGGACACATGGGGCGACCGACGGGGCTGGGGCGGCCTTCGAACCCATGAAGGCACCGACTTATTCGCCTCCTATGGCGTACCTGTCCGCAGCGTCTGTTACGGAGTCGTCGAGACGAAAGGCTGGAACCCATATGGCGGCTGGCGGATCGGTATTCGGGATTTAAATAACCGATATCATTACTACGCCCATTTGCAAGGCTACGAGAAAAAGATCGAGGTCGGTGACGTCGTCGAACCCGGTCAAACGATCGGCTGGGTAGGCAGCAGCGGATACGGGCCGCCCGGGACCCAAGGACGATTCGCGCCGCATCTTCATTACGGAATTTACCGGGACACCGGGACGACGGAATGGGCATTCAATCCCTACCCTCTTCTACGACAGTGGGAAAGAGCGGACCGCCTTAAAAAGTGACCCCTGCCCTGTCTTCTTCATATAGATCCGCCCTTTGCAATAAAAAAGACGCCCTGGTAGGCGTCTTTTTTATTTATGACTGTCGGACTGTTCCGGGCTTTCGCCACTCCCTGTATTTCCGTCGCCTTTACTCCCGCTACCCGTATCTCCTGACTCTCCCTCCGTACCGGAGGAGTCCTTCTCCGCTTCATCGGATTGCACCTTGGTCCCCGCATCTTCCGGAACTGCGGGCAGCGCGATATTCGGCGCACCGGCCTGATCTCCGACAGGGTTCCCTTTGCCATCGTAGTAATACATAGGGACATCGCCGACAACGAGCAGATAAGATACCGGAATCTCCGTCTCCACGGCCTGCGGCTCCATATCAAAAGGCACCACGACGGCAAGTTCCGTGCGTACGCGCAGATAAACCTCAACTAAAATATTGTTGATGCCTGCATCCTGCCGCCGGGTGTTTAAATCGACCTTAACGTCGCCTTTCGGCTCGATCTTGATTGGAATCCCGGGTCCGAAGGAGGCAAGAATCGGACTGCCGAGCGCCTGCCCAAGCGGGATGTGCTCCGATAACCGGGAAACCTCGTCGAGCGTGGTCCGGACCGTCTGAATCGTATCGGAAGTAATTCGCATGTGAGCGGAATAGTTCAGCATGAAGCCCGAAACCTTCCCCGCATCATCGGTCTTCCAATCGATCAAGTTCCCCACCTCTTGCTCGTTCGCGACCTGCGAGGTGATCGCCTCATTGATCGATTCCGTGGCGATTTGCTTCACCCGGATTTTCGCCAGATGCATGATCGGCTCCTTCATATGGCGCTCGACATATTGAAAAAACTGAAAAATGGCAATAAACGTAATGGCCAGGACGACAAGCCAAATCTTTCGCCTGCTAAGCGGCCCCCTTCGCCGCCCTCTATGCCATCCTCTTCTCCAGCTGCGAAATCCCCTTCTAAACCGCAGCATTCCTTCATCCCCCCTGCTTTGTCCACGGCGGAACATCTATACAGGTTATGCTGGACAGGGTGAAAAAAGAAGGCCGGGCTGCCACTTGCCATCGAACGTTGATGCTTCAGTACCGATAATATATGATGCAATTAGGAGGGGAGAGCAAATGAAACAATTAATGCGCAAAGCCGCAAAGGCATTCGGGCTTTCCGTAATCAGCTTAATTTTAGGAGGATTTGCCCTCCTATGCGTCTTTGGCATTCTGTTCTTCTTCGGAGTATGGTATTACGACAATTTTATGTGAATGTCTTCAGTTCCCCGAGTATTCTTAAAAGAAAAAGGATCAAGCAAAGGGGTATCGCTCCCCTTCCGCTTGATCCTTTTCACTTTGTTTAATTGATTACGAAGCGAATTAACGCTTAACCGCCTTCAACTTGAATTTCGTGCTGGCGTAGTCGCCCTTCAGTTCGGGGATCACGAGCCCAAAGTTCATCAAGCGGTCACCCGGCCATACGCCGTCCAAACCCTCCACGGAATAGTCTAACTCCGGATTCAAGCCTTTGAAGCGTAATCTTTTCTCCGGCGGATGCGGTTCGGCCAATACTCTGAAAAAGAAAGCGATCGCTTCCTTCCGGTCTGGCGAAACGAACATCCATGCCGACTCCGTGCTTTCGAACGGACTGAGCAGCCGGTATAGGTCGCCCTGCTGTACCAGCGAGCGAATCCCCTTATATTCCTTCACCTGCTCCTTGACGATCTCCTTTTCTTCTTCCGTGAACTTGGTCAGATCCAGCTCGTAGCCGAAATTCCCGGACATCGCGACGTCGCCTCTCATTTTGAGCGGGGTCATCCGTTCCACCTGGTGGTTCGGTATTGCGGATACATGGGCGCCGATCGAGCTGACCGGATAGACCAGGCTGGTTCCGTACTGGATCTTCAGCCGCTCCACCGCATCGGTGTCATCGCTGGTCCAGGTTTGCGGCATGTAATACAACATGCCGGGATCGAATCGGCCGCCGCCGCTGCTGCAGTTCTCGAACAGAATATCAGGAAAGCGGGAGGTCAGCCGTTCCAACAGCTCGTAGAGACCCAAGATTTGACGATGAGCGATCTCCGACTGGTGTTCCGGTGCAGCCGCAGCCGAACCGATCTCCGTCAAACTACGGTTCATATCCCATTTGATGTACGCAATCGGAACCGTGCTGAAGATGCCGCTCAGCGTCTCATAAATATATTCGCGCACTTCGGGCCTCGAGTAGTCCAGCACCAGCTGCCATCTTGCTTCCGTTCTGCGTCTGCCTTCCACATGCAGGCACCAGTCCGGATGTTTGCGGTACAGCTCGCTTTCCGGGGAGATCATCTCCGGCTCGAACCATAGACCGAACTTCATTCCCAATGCATTGATCTTTTCCGCGACTTCCGTCAGTCCTCCCGGCAATTTTCTCAAATCCGGCGTCCAATCTCCAAGAGACGTTCTGTCGTTGTCCCGTTTTCCGAACCAGCCGTCATCCAGCACAAACAGCTCAATGCCCATTTCCGCGCCCGCTTTTGCTATGTCTATCAGCTTTTCAGTATTAAAATCGAAATAGGTGCCTTCCCAATTGTTCACTAGAATCGGCCGCTCCCGATCCCGGTGTACGCCGCGGCTCAGCCGCGTACGGTACAAGCGGTGATACATTCTCGACATCTCTCCCAAGCCGTCCGCCGAGTAAACCATAACGGCTTCCGGTGTCTGAAACGTTTGTCCCGGCGCAAGAACCCAGGTGAAATCGAACGGATTAAGACCGATGGAGAACCGGGTCGATTTAAAGGAATCCACTTCTGCAACTGCCGCGAAATTTCCGCTGTATACAAAGCTAAGGCTGTAAACCTCCCCATGATCCTCATCCGCTCCCGGCTCGGCCAGAGCAATAAACGGATTCAACTGGTGCCCGCTCATCCCGCCTCTACGGCCTTCGATGACAGTTCCGCCGGGACCCAGCGGTCGCCGCTGAATATGCGCTTCACGGGACCAGGAGCCGGCCAGGTAAATCATGTCCAAATCCGAGCGCGGCAAATCCACGCTCGCGCTGAGCGCCTTCAGAAGCTGAAGACTCTGCCCGCCTTTATTTTCAAATCGGACCGATCTAGCGATCGCGTCAGAATGCCGGAACACGCTGTAACTGAGCGTCACCGCAAGACCGGTGTACTCATCCTTCAACTCCAGCTCTAGAGTTTCGGCCTCGTCATCACTCTCGGTATACAGACCCGGCAAGCCCTCCAGTTGCGGTTTACCGGCAATAATACGGTATCCCTGATATACTAGCTCCGTAATTCTTGATCCGTCTTCCAGCCGTACTTGATAGGCCGGATTGCGGAAATCGCCCGAACCGTATTGCGGATACTCTTGCGGAAGACGATCCAGAAGAAGCGGGCCATCCATATTGATCAGACTTTGCGGATGCTCTTCCATACGCAGCTTTTTGCCCCAATAAGCGTGTGCCGGATAGCCGTTTACGATTTGTAGAATATAGCTCATCCGCTCCGATTGCAGATGAAAAATTCCTTCTTGTTCATAGTAACGAATAGCCATATAAGGTTGATCCCCTTTTCCTTAAAATAGTTTGAGGAAATGTGCTCTCTCCATCTTAAAGCGGGGCGTTCCCCGCAGTAAATGGAACATGACTATGAAAACATGGCATAATGATAGATGATTGTACATTTTCCGATAATATTGTACGTTAAATATGTCATTGTACTTGATCGAAAATAAAGGACTGAATCAATATGATGGAATACCTGGCAGGCAACCCCTCATTTTTGGATCTGCATATTACGCAATATGGATTAGAGCAGTGTTGGCCGCAGCATGATTACGGGCCTGCCGTAAGAGATCATTACCTCATTCATTTCATACTTGATGGCCAAGGTATTTTCGAAACGGGGAACCGTACCTATCACCTCAAAAAAGGCCAGGCCTTTCTCATCGTTCCGGAAGCCGTCACTTATTACCGGGCCGATGCCGCCGATCCTTGGACCTATGCCTGGGCAGGCTTTCAAGGCATCCAGGCGGAAAGCTATTTGCGGCAGGCCGGACTGTCTATGGAATCTCCGATTCTGGATCGTATCGCCCCCGAAATCGTGGAGCGTTGTATCCGGCAAATGCATGATTCCAGAGCCCTCCCGAGCGGACGCGATTTGAAGCTGACCTCGCTCCTGTACTCGCTGTTCTCCCATATGGCCGAAACCAATCCGCCCCATGCCCCGGAGTCCAGGAAGGACGATCGTCAGGACAAGTATGTGAATAAAGTGGTTGATTTCATCGGCACCAATTACGGAAACAAAATCAGCATTTCCCAAATCGCCAATTTTGTCGGGCTGGATCGAAGCTATTTGTGCGCTGTTTTCAAATCCCGGACCGGTTCCAGCATTCAGGAATATTTAATTGCTTTCCGGATGAACAAGGCTTGCGGATTAATGGGCAACAGCCTGCTTTCGATCGGCGACATCGCCAGATCGGTCGGTTACGAAGACCCGTTATTGTTCTCCAAAATGTTCAAAAAAGAAAAGGGCCTTTCCCCCAGGCAGTATCGTACCGCATACTTTCCGGGTTAAGGCCCCTTTTCGGGAGTACCATTTATATGTTAATTGCTTACTTCCACCATTCATCAAAAGGCGTAGCCGGAAGTTCCCGTTTGTGCATCGTCACCGCATACCGCTTTTCGATATTGGCCTTCGCCTGCGGTTCAACCTCTTTGCCCGTAAGGTACTGATCCAGCACCTCATAAGACAATCCGAGCTCCGTTTCGTCCGCTTGCAACGGTTTGTTGTCGAGCAAATCCGCCGTCGGCGTTTTTAAGTACAAGCGTTCCGAGGCACTCAGCTCCTTTAGGAGCTCCCGCCCTTGTCCTTTGGTCAGCCCCGTCAACGGCATAACGTCGGCACCTCCGTCACCGAATTTCGTAAAGAAGCCGGTGATGGCCTCCGCCGCATGATCCGTACCGATCACCAGGCATCCCTTCTCTCCGGCGATCGCATATTGAGCGATCATCCGCATTCTGGCTTTGACGTTTCCTTTGTTAAAGTCCGACATCCCGCTGCCAGCCATCGCCGCGAATTGTTCGGCAAAGGCATCTACCGAGGACTGAATGTTAAACTCGAACGATTCATCGGGCTGAATGAATTCCAAAGCTTCCTTAGCGTCCACCTCATCCCGTTGGATTCCGTAGGGGAGACGGACGGCGTAGAACGTCGCCTCAAGTCCCTCTGCCCGCAGCTCTTCGACCGCAAGCTGGGCGAGTCGTCCCGCCAGCGTCGAATCCTGGCCTCCGCTGATTCCCAGCACATACCCTTTTGCTCCCGCTTTTTTGCAATACGCCTTCAGAAAATCGATACGCTCGCGGATCTCCTCTTTGACATCAATCACCGGTTTTACTTGCAACGCCCCGATAATTTGTTCTTGTGTATTCATCTTGTTCCTTCTCCTCTCTATTTATATAATTGATGATTCTTAATATAACTATAGCAATTGTCGGGTACCAGATACCGGGGTTCCCCGCCAAGCCGAAACTCTTCCCGGATATAGGTGGAGCTGATTTCCATGGCTAACCCTTTATCAATAAGATGAAAAGTATGACCGTCATCGGCATTTCGGAGAATCGGCGATTTGCTGATCGCCGACAGCATGTTGATTCCGTCTCTTGCCATGACAATAAACTTGTTCTCGCGAATCAACTCTTCTGACTTCTTCCACTTCCCGGCTCCGATATCAAGCAGCAGGTCCGCGCCCATAATAAAGTAGATTTCGTCGTCCGGAAACTTGTTCTTGAAATGCTGCAAGGTCAAATAGGTGGCGATTTCCCAGCCTGCTTGCTTCATTTCATAATCGTCCGGGACAAATTTATCATTCCCTGCAATGGCCAGCAAAATCATATTCCAACGGTGCTCATCGCTGACATTCATCGATTTGTCCGGCCGTTTATTGGAGCATGGCAGAAAAATGACCTTATCCAGTTTGCAGCGATGGGCAACCGTGCTGGCTGTCCAAAGATGCACATTCGTAATCGGATCGAAGGAGGATCCGTAGATTCCGATTTTCCCCATAGCCCGGTCTCCCTTCTCAGGCTTGCATGTTTTCGCTCACTTTTTGGCGGATCTCTTCAATCCGTTTCATTTTATTGTCCCAGCATTCCTGGCTGAGGTCGACCGGATATTCGGCCGGATTCAACAGCCGCTTGTATTCGTCCCACAATACGTTCAGGTTCTCTGCCGCAAACTGCTTGATTTCCTGCAGCGAAGGGAGCTTATAAACCAGCTTTCCATCCGCAAAAATGATCTGATGCAGATCCCTCGCCTCGAAATTCGTTACGAATTTGGCGATATGCGTGTGAACGGGATGGAACATCTTGAGGCGTTCCTCCTGCTGAGGTTCTTCATGCTCCAAAGCGATATAATCGCCCTCCGACTTCCGGTTGCCTTTGTTGATGATGCGGAATACTCTTTTCCGGCCGGGCGTCGATATTTTTTCGGGATTCGAGCTGATCTTGATTGTATCGACCATCTCTCCATGTTCATCCTCGATGGAAATCAACTTGTAGACCGCTCCGAGAGCGGGCTGGTCATAGGCCGTGATCAGCTTGGTGCCGACGCCCCACACATCGATTCTCGCTCCTTGGGCTTTCAGGTTCATAATCGTGAGCTCGTCGAGATCGTTGGTCGCGTAAATTTCCGCTTCGGGGAAGCCCGCTTCATCAAGCATTCTCCGCGCTTCCTTCGACAGATATGCCAAATCCCCGCTGTCCAGACGAATTCCTTTGAAGTTGATCTTATCCCCAAATTCCTTGGCCACCTCGATCGCCGTAGGCACACCCGATTTAAGCGTATCGTACGTATCGACCAAAAATACGCAATCTTTATGACACTCCGCATATTTGCGGAAAGCTGTATACTCATCACGGTAAGCCTGGACCATCGCATGGGCATGCGTTCCTACGGTAGGAATTCCGAACAGCTTGCCGGCCCTTACGTTCGAGGTAGCTTCAAATCCCGCAAGGTAGGCGGCTCTCGCTCCCCAAATGGCGGCGTCCATTTCTTGCGCCCGACGGGTTCCGAATTCCATGCTGATTTCGTTTCCGATCACTTGCTTGATCCGCGAAGCCTTCGTAGCGATCAGCGTCTGAAAGTTGACGATATTGAGCAGCGCGGTTTCGATCAACTGCGCTTCCGCCAACGGAGCCTCAATCCGCATAATCGGTTCATTGGCGAATACGAGCTCCCCTTCTTGCATCGACAACACGTTTCCCGTAAAACTAATACCTTCAAGATAAGCAAGGTAGTCCTCGCCGTATCCTTCTTCTCTTAAATAAGCCAAATCGCTCTCCGTGAAGCGGAATTCCGAGAGGTAACGGATCACCCGCTCCAATCCGGCAAAGACGGCATAACCGTTCTGGAACGGTATTTTACGAAAATAAACTTCAAACACCGCATTACGCTGGTGAATATTGTCCTTCCAGTAGGCCTGTGCCATATTGATTTGATATTTATCCGTGTGCAGGGCAAGACTGTCGTCAGCGTAGCTCATTATAACTCCTCCTTCAGATGATGGGGTCGGATATCCGCACCAAGCGATCCTTTAAAATGGCGCAAGGCCCAGGCATGGCCTTCCTGATCAAAGCTTGCAACCGCAGCTTCGTGGATCACCAGGTCAAAGCCCCTATTGTACGCATCCACCGCCGTATGGAGCACGCAGATGTCGGTGCATACTCCAACCAGATGGAGCTCCGTGATTCCCCTTGCGCGGAGTTGGAGCTCCAGATCGGTGCCCGCAAACGCGCTGTATCTTGTTTTATCCATCCAATAGACATTCGCTGCGGTCTTGTTAGCCTGATACAAAGCATCAAGTTCCCCGTAAAGCGTACGGCCCTTCGTTCCATCGAGATTATGGGGCGGAAACAGTCTGGTTTCAGGATGCAGCGTGTCTCCCTGCTTATGAAGATCGATGGCGAAAACTACATAATCATTATTCTGTATAAACTCGCGGGTAATATCCGTGATCGGCCCTTCAATGGCTTGCCCGGGAGCCCCGCAGGTCAATGCGCCGTCCTCGGCGACAAAATCATACGTATAGTCGATATTAATCAAAGCCCGATGGATCACATTCATTTCCTTCATCATTTTCGTTTCCTCCCCTAAATGATTATCAAGAATTTACTTTCTGGAATGGTAAAGCGATGTATTCACATCAGCATCAATAAAACGGTAGAGCTGGGTCGGCTTTTTGGAAGTCCGCGTCGTCTTCTTCCCGGTGATCTCCCGGATGAAGGGCAGCGACTTTATTTTTCTGGCAAAAGCGGCATCGAGAGAGATGGCTGAATCATTCGTCACGGTCAAAAGCACGGCTTGAAGCTCGGAATAAGTGAACTCTGACGGCAAGAAGTCCTTCGCCGCTGTCGTTTCAAGCAGCTTATGCCGGATTACTGAAATCGCATCCCGGATAATCTCCGCATGGTCAAAGGCCAGATCAAGCTTCAGAACCTCTTTTACGGAAAACAGCTCTACCTCGCTTGCGTCATCGTTCGCCTGACGCTTGGCAAGCTGATGTTCAGGTACGATGGCAAAATGGGCATTTGAAATGATCCATCCGCGCGGGTCACGTCCTGGGGCATCATATACCCCGAAATGCTCAAGATGAATATTCTCTACCCCCGTCTCCTCCATTAACTCCCGCTGAGCCGATTGAAAAGCGGTCTCGGCCGGGTCGACGAATCCGCCGGGCAGAGCCCATTTTCCCGCTTCAATATTCAGCTTGCCTTCGCTGTTCGTCATACTCCGCTTGATTAGCATGAGCTTGAGATCCATGACAGGCGGTTTAAACATTTCCCGCTTCTCGGGCAAAATCGAGAATACCGCGATATCCGAAGTATAACCGTCCGGGGTTCTATATTTTTTCACATCGTATTGCTGCATTGCTTGCTCATTCGACATTAGCCAAGATTCCTTTCTGCCATTTTTAACTTTTAACATTTAACGTTTTGTTAATTGTATTATATGCAGCTATTTCCATCTTGTCAATCCTGGCTAAAAATTTTTCGATAAATAAAAAAGACTGAAGAGAAACCGGAGCCTCTCCGGTGACCCTGCAATCTTTTGTGGTTTGAGTTATTTGGGAGCGTGCAGTCTATTGCGCCGTATAGCCTCCATCGACAAGTAATGAAGTGCCGGTTACAAAATCATTTTCACATAAAAAAACAATGGCATGCGCGATTTCTTCCGGCCGGCCGAGTCTTCTTATAGGATGCCTTGCAACAAGACCATCGTAAAAATCGCCAAGGGCTTCTTTATTAACCATTCCGGACTCGACATACCCCGGGCATATGGCATTAACTCGTATATTTTTACCGGCATATTCGTGAATCATCGATTCCGGTTATATCGTCCCCAACCCCGTTCTCACACATACCGCCGTAACTTTATCGACGAAAAAAGAGTCATACTTATCGCATCAGTCACGTCCTAATTCCGTTTCTTGCTTTTCTTTTTCCATCGAATCCAGGTAATCACGGAGCCGAGCAGCGCTCCAACCAGCAGCGTAAGCTGAAACTTCCAAGGCGCGACAAGAAGATTACGGGATTCCCAGGAAAAAAAGTGTCTGATCATGTCTTGAGCCCCGCGATCCATTTTCTAACCGGTAAAGCGAGCAGCACAATGCCCGGCAATACAAGAAACATAGGAACCCATACGTGGTAGGGGATGACTTGCTTCGCCACCTGCAAATGCTCCGTAAAGCTGATCACCATGGTCATAGATACGAACAAGGCCATAAGGGACGCAGTCACGACCATGGGCTTCTCGCTCTTCCCCCCAATTAAATAACGCAAACAGACGGCTGCCGAGAAAAGATGCAGCGACATTTTAATAAAGGCGTTCACCACTAAATAAATAATGCCGATCGCATCCAGGTTATCGAAATAATTGATATTGGACAACTTAAGCAGAGCAAATGCCGGATACATCATTTGTTGAAACGCCATTTCTCCAAAACCCGAAACGGCTAACAAATCCATCAACGCAATGCTGAAGCCTGCTAATAGGGTTCCTCCTGCCGTCCAAAGCGCTAATCCTTTCTTTTGCGCTACATAACTCCAAATTATTGCAAACTCGATACTCTCCCCGAACGTTTGCATGAGGCCGAGCGGCCAAACGGCTTTCCAGATTCGTCCCCACCCCTCTCCAGCCACGGGAAGCAGATTGGCAAAGTGAAACGTCCCTGAAGTGGCCAGCAAAGTGATTTCCATAATTAGCGATATATAGATCAACGGAAGAAAAAAACCGGCCAGTCTTGCGATCACTTCTATACCGCCCAGCAAAGCATAGATAACTACGCCCAAGAAAGTAAATCCGATAATCCAATCGGGTGTGCGGTTCAAGATGGTTACCGGAAAAAGAAACCGGACATCGCTGATGATGCGCGCCGCATTATAAATAAACAGCAACGGAAAGAGCCAGGCCAGCGGCGCTCCCAACCATTTTCCGAATATCCAGGGAAACCACTCCACCAGCGTCAAACCTCCGGTTGCCTTGAAAATAAACAGATAGATCAGCACCAGTCCTGCGCCGAATAATGTGGAAATCCCCGAAGCTATCCAGGCATCCCGTCCCGCATCGGAAGAAAAACCAAATATAAGTGTGGTTCCCAATTGAAACAACGCCAATAGCGCAAACATCTCATATTTCGAAATCCGCGTCATCTTTGCTCCACCTCGTTGTCGCTGATCTTTATTGTTTTATTTGTAAGACCGTTGCGCAGTACCCTGACATCCACATCGATCTTGGTTTCCATCTCTGAAAACAAGGTGTTCCATTGCTCCCGGTAAGTCTTGTTCCAGGCACGGGGATATCTGCGGTAAATGGACTGCCCGAATCCGAAAATGTCGCTTTTCAATTCCCTTTGCACCTTTTGGATGGATGCCGTGATTCTTTTTTCTATTTCATGTTTTAATGAATCAATTACATAATTCGTGTTTTTTGAAATTTCCAGATTCATGTCCGTGGTATTTTCATAAATATTTGCACTTACATCGGCATGAAGCCTTACCTCCATTTTTCCGGATTCCCCTATCTTCATTTTTCGGGAAACATTCACCTTCTCCAGTTCCGCACTGATTCTTCCTTTGCGCCTGCCCTCTTCAATTTCTATCGTCACTACGCCCTCTTTAACTGTATCGAGAACCCAGTGCAAGCCCCGCGCCTCATTATCATTGAGCCTGCCAATCATTTTGTCTTCTTTGAAGACGGCGCTCCCTGATATGACCAGGTTTTTATATTTGCTGTCTCCGCGTTCGGATGCGGTAATTTCCAGAATCGGCGCAAACGGCTCCACCCCCTCGGATTGCAAGGCGTTCAGGAAATCGACCAGCCGGACCGTAGGGAGTACACGCCGCTTGAGTTCCTCAAAAATCACCTCTGAAGACAACCTTTCGAATTTTGGCAGATAATTCAATACATCGGAAGCCGTTGTGGCCGAAACGGCAAAGTAGCTCTTCATCTGCGATTCCCGGTAACGTTCAAAGAAATCTAGAACCTGGCTTACTCCGCTCTCGGCCATACTATGGCCGACGATAATGACTCTTGAGTGGGAGAAAAAAATTTGACGAGGAAGCTTTTGCTGGATGCTCCGGTACGTCTCCATGACGGTAGCCCCCTCCTCGGAGACGACCCAGCCGGAGGTATCGGCCAACTTAGTTGTCCCCGCTCCTCCTTGCGAGGAACCTGTTCCTATCAGCAGAGGAACTGCCAGCTGCAAGGAGAGCCTGATGTTCCCGTTATTTCCTTTATCTATCCCGATCGCCGAAACGATAGCGATATCGTTGACTTCCCGATTACTCCAGCAAGCCGTCAAGCTCATCGACATGGTCGCTATCAACAGAAGAATAGCCGCTTTTCGCATAATGTGTTCCTTTCAGAAAATATCTCGGGCACCGGCAGTTCTTACGATTTGGGAGGCCGTGGTCTCATATTCCCCTTCATCCGCCGAAGGTTTGCCTTTCCGGTCTGCAAGGGGCGCTCCTTCATGCTCCACCATGGAAAACGTACGAATACATCTTTTAATCCGGCGGCCTGCAGAGGAATGATGGGCGACAAATAAGGAACCCCGAAGGAACGAAGCTTAACCAGATGAATCAGGAGAACGAGCAGGCCCAGGAATATGCCGTACAGGCCCAACGATCCCGCCAGAAGCATCATAGGAAAACGCATAACGCGAAAAGCTAATCCCTGGCTGTAGATAGGGAAAATAAACGAGGCGATCCCGGTAAATGAAACGACGATGACCAGCGTCGCCGAAACAATGCCTGCCTGAACGGCGGCCTGGCCGATCACCAGGGCGCCTACGATACTCACCGCTTGCCCCACTGGCCGAGGCAGCCGTATGCCGGCCTCCCGTAATCCTTCGAAAGAGGCCTCCATCAATATCGCCTCGATAAGGGCCGGAAAAGGCACCGCCTCCCGCGAGGCGGCGATGCTAAGCAACAGGCTGGCCGGAATCATCTCCTGATGGAAGGTCGTTAAGGCAATGTAAATGGATGGAAACACCAACGCGCCGATCGCGAGGCCCAATCTCAGAAAACGGGTCATCGTCGAAAAAATATAATTTTGATAATAATCTTCGCTAGCCTGCAGCGTTTCAACAAATAATCCAGGTACCACCAAAACAAAAGGAGTATTATCTACAAGGATGACCACTTTGCCTTCCACGATGCCGCTGACCGCACGATCCGGCCTTTCCGTATTGATGACTTGCGGAAACACGCTGAAAGGGTTGTCGCAGATCAGTTCTTCGATATAACCGCTCTCCAATACGGTATCTATTACAATTCTTTGAATCCGTTGTTTGACTTCATCCACTAACCCCGGCATGACTACGGAATCCAGATAGACCAGCTCCATATCCGTTTTGGACAAGGTGCCTACCTGAATTGACTCCACCTTTAGATCCGGGGTAGCTAACCGCCTGCGAATCAGAGTCGTATTCGTTTGCAGACTTTCCGTAAACCCGTCCCGTGCACCGCGAATGACCGGTTCGGAAGCCGGTTCCTCAACAGATCGCTGCTCCCATTTGCTTAAGCTGACGAGAAGGATCTTCCGGCAGCCGTCCAGGATCGCTATCGTACCCCCTTTGCATAAGGCGGTAAGTCCCTGTTCCAATTCCATTTCTGTCCTTAACTGCCCGGCATCCGACGAGCTTCCGGACAAATCCTTGGCGTTCCCCCGTTCCCGGCCGTCTTCAGAGTCCCCGATAAATCCTGCTCCGATTCCATCCGGCTTAACGGATCAATAACTTCCATCTGCAGTCTCGTATCATCCGTCATGCCCGCAATAAAAATGAGATAGCCCTGTTTACCGGACTGCAGCGTAAATTTATGGTATTCCACATCCGAGCACCGTTCCATCTTCCCTTGGAACAAGGCCAGATCTTCCTCCAGTTTTCCGGTAAGCCCAGTACCGTCTTCGCGAGCCTTGCTGTTCAATCCCCAGGAACCCCTTTCCAGCCGACACTAATTATCTGAAGTATGATTATTTTTCCATCAAACTATTCGGAATTCAAAAAAGCACGGAGCGTTTGCTCCATGCTTTAGAGGGATCCTGCAGGGGGTTACTCCCCGTCTATGGCTGCTTTAGCGGCATGTTCTCCGCTTAGGCGACCGCTAGTTAAGGCATATTGAACTGCGCTGCCGGTCATATAAACCTGGTTATACAGGTAACGGTTCGCTGCTTCACCGCCCGCGTAGAGATTATTGATCACCGAGCCGTCCTCTTTAAGAACCCGATAATTCTCATCCACCTTCACGCCTCCGAAAGTCCCCATGGTTCTTGGATAGAACTTGAACGCGTAAAACGGCCCTTTTTTTACGGATACCAGCATTTTTGCGTCTTTCTTGAATAAATCTTGGCCGGAAGCCACGCCTTCATTGAACGTATCCATTGTCTTTATAAGAGCCGCTTCCGGAACTTGCATCGCGGCAGCCAGTTCTTTAACGGTATTCCCGACCGCGATTTCATCATTCGGTAGCTGTCCTTCAATCGATTTGATCACATCAGCATTGGCTTCGCTTGAGTCAATGACCACCCAAACTTGCCCGTTGTCGGCAGCCTTGTTCGTCACGACGGCGTAATGACTGTTTTCATTCATATAGCGCTCGCCTTGTTCATTCACATACATCTTCGTCGGATCCCATTCAAGGACGCGCAATTCTGGAACGCGAGCCGCTATGCCCAGGCCGATAATCCACGGATCTTCATAGAGCGCTGCCCCTAACTTTTCCGCCATCACAATCCCGTCGCCCGTACTGCCCGCCGCCGACGCAGATACGTCCATCACTTCCACGAATTCCGGCAGGAAACGCTTCATAAGCTCTTCGCTTCTGGCGAATCCGCCGGTGGCGATGATGACCTTCTTGGCATGAACGGTCAGCGTTCCTTCGGCATTCTCAGCTTTGACGCCTACCACATTGCCTTTGTCATCGGTCAATAATTCCGTTGCCTTGGTTTCTGTTAAAATATCGATTCCTTTATCGTTCAGCGTTTTCTCCATATTCGCAATTATAGTCGCACCGCTCTTTTCAGGGAAATGCAGGCGAGCCACAGGGTCGACGCCAAAGCCGGCCACGTTCACGTACTTATGATTCATGTAATCGACCAGCCAATGGGTCGTATCCACGGCATCGTCCATAAATTTGCTCACGCGGTCGTAATCCGGATATTTACCGTCCGGATTGCTTGTACTCTGGCGTTCCTTCCAAAGCTTCAGCCATGATTCCGGCGAATCCTCAATGCCTTGCTCCTTCTGGAATCGCGTGCCCGTCGCCCCAATCGCTCCGCCGGATAACGCCGTAGATCCGCCCAAAGTACCCATTTTTTCGAGCACGATGACTTTCGCTCCGTTCTCAAAAGCCGACCCGGCGGCTGCCAAGCCTGTCCCGCCACCGCCGATGACGACAACATCCGTGGTCAACTCATTTTCCTGATGCGGTTTATCCTCGGTTACGGCTGCAACCTTAAGGGCATCTACATCTCCGCCGGCCTGTTTGACGCAGTCTTCAACCGCAGCCAAAATAGCTTTCGATGAATTGGATGCGCCGGACACCATGTCCACAGCCAAGGTTTGCCCGTCCACAATCTGCTGCGGGATGCGTTCCAGGGCTTTATCGCTAAGCCCTTCCGTTTCGCTGTTGTCCTTCACAGTCACGGAAATGATGGAGTTCTCGTCAAACACGACCTCCACCGTAACATCCCCATTGTTACCGGCAGCCTTTGCCGTATAAGTGCCCGGTTTATACTTGCCCGAAGCCGATGCCGCCTCCGCCCCCGAGTTCTTGGCCGTCTCCGATTTGGAGCAGCCGAATACGCTCAGTACCATTAGAAGCCCCAGCAGCAAAAAGCCTACCTTTTTCGCATTCATTTTCATGTCCTGTTCCCCCTTGATTTATAAAACTCATGAATATAATCATGATTCTATATGCTGGGGTTATGACGACGTCAATATGACTTTGTGAAATTATGCACGTGAATAAACGCGTAAAAATCGAAAATTTGGGGTTAACCCGACATTTCAAGATATTCTATTATGCTTCAGTTTGACTCCCTGTTGGACACCCGAACAAAACACATCAAAATTGGCCTTTTTCTTGCCTACGTACAAAGTCAGATATTGTTCTTTTCCTTGAATGTCGATATACGGATTATCTTCAGTGATCGGACCCAACTCCGAGACATCCAGCTCCGTAAAATTCAATTGTTGCAATTTACACAGCATTTTGTCCCAATTGAAAAGGTCTCTGAGCTCCAACGGAACATGGAGATAATCCTTGCAATACGGACCCAAGTGAGGATAGGCTCCCACGAGCAGCCCCTCTTGTTTCAGGAACGGAGAGACGATATCCATCAGATCCCTGTCCGCGGTTTTGGCATAGGTTTTGCTCATCCAATGGTCGACGATGATATCGATCGACGCAGGAGCAAAGGGCAATCGGTCCAATTCGCAGCAGAAGAAGATAATGTTGCTATGCTCCTGCTGAAGCTCAATGTTATTTTTCATATTACTAATACGCTCTTTGTCATGACAAATAAGAATGTAAGTACAGCTTTTCGGCAAAAATTCAATGTATTGCATTAAAAACCGGCCGACGCAATTGTCCAGCTCCATAATATATCCGGATTGGCTTCCGTGATTTTGAATGTAATCGATTAAGGTAGACGTTCCGTTATACAAAAAGTTAATGTACTTGGGTGAAGCAGCCTCCAGGAAATCTTGTTTCGGCGGAATCTTCTTCTTTTTGCCGACTGCCGCTTTATCTACATAAATTCCATCCTCGATGTATGAAATATACCCGCATTCACACTGAAATTCGGCTTCCATCAGCATGTTTCTTTCAATCGTGCCCCCGTTAATGTCCAAGGCTGATTTGCATTCAGGGCATTGCAAAAGCGGTGTAGAGGATATGGGAAATCCAATTTTTCTATGTATGCTTGCTTTATCCATCTTCAGCTCATGGATCCGTTTCTTTAGATGTCCATCGATCTCTTGGAATTTTAATTGCTCGAGCCGGACTTGTTCCTTTTTTCTTTCCAACAGGGATAAGTAAAAACTTCTAAAGTCATTCGACTTTTCTCCCTCGAGCCGGTAAAAGCACAGAATCTCCTGAATTTCTGTCAGCGAAAAATCCAGCTGCTTCAGCTTCACGATCTCTTCGAGATCTCCGCTATCCTCTTCCGTAAACCTATACTGGGAGCCCTGCTTTTCCGCAACAAGGAGCCCCAGATCGATATAATGGCGAATCGTATCTTGCGTAATATTGTTTTTTTTGGCAAATTCACCGATTTTCATGTTTGCTGCTCCTTTAGGACCGTTGATGTCGATATTATTGTGAATAAAATCACAAGTTATAGTAAAGAAAAACCTCTGTTTGTACCAGAGGATCGCGATAGAGTACTTCTATAGGGTTTATATTCGTTTATATTCTCCCTCTCTCCCGATAAATCCTGCTGAAATGCTATGAGTATATGAAAATTAGATAGGGGAGCTCCCTCTCTTATGACGCGATGAAATTCAAATTCTAACGGACACAGAAGCCCTTATCTGCTCAGAATCGGGGATCCCGGGAAGCTAACGGACATAGGAGACGCTAACCGCCGTAAATTGTCCTTCATCAAGGCTTTTTGGACATTTTAAGGGCTGTGGCGTCCGTTAGGTTTTTATATAGATGATTTTCGCCTCAATAAGGTCTGCGGTGTCCGTTAAGTATGGATTCCCCTTGGCTCAACCAGTCTTCGACGGACGATTAGTCGGGTTTCGGCTTCACTTAACTCCATTCAGCTCAATTCTGTTCAGGCCAATCCGATCGTCCCGACCGACTCATAAGGGTCATTTCTAAGCCTGCTTGAAGCAACAAGACCCGGTTCTCTTGAACCGGGTCTTGCATCATCAGCTACAACTTTCCATTGTATCACGAACTTTAGATACTTCTATGAATCACGCTCTTGGTTGCCGCCGCCTCAAAAATCGTCTCGATCAGCACCAGTACACGATGTACTTCCTCGTTCTTTACTACTGGTTCCGATGTTCCTTCGATGACGGAAATATAGTTGGCATAGAAGCTTTGAGCTGCAGGGGCCGGTTTCTCAATCGGGAGGGTAAGCGTGGACTCTTCGGACGGCGGCGCCATCGTCTTGGTCAACCCCTGGCCGGCTTGAATCGGTTTCGGCTCAACGTGGGCAACATCCGGATTCCGGGTGATAATCTCCCCGCTCAAATCCCAATCTCTGATTACTGCGGTACCTTCCGTCCCTTTGATATACCAGCGCGGCAGCTTCACGTAGTTGGTCGTCCCCACTTCAATGAGTGCCGTCAAGCCATCCTTGAACGTGATGTAGCTGGAAAAGCCGTCATCCACTTCGGTACCCAAAATATAACTTAACGTAGCAGCAACGCTTTCAATTTGGCTGTCCGTAATCAGAAGCAGTTGGTCCAGTAAATGTACGCCCCAATCCAGCAGCATACCTCCGCCGTAAGCCTTTAGCTGGCGCCAGTCGCCGGGAATGCCGTTGGCTCCCTGAACCCGGGATTCCAAATGGAACAGTTCTCCCAAGGTCTTCTTGTCGATGATCTCTTTGGCAATTCGAAAATCTTCATCCCAGCGGCGATTTTGATGCACCGAAAACAAGCGGTTCTCCTGTTTCGCTACTTCGACAATATCCATAAAATCGGAGCTGGTTATCGTAACCGGTTTCTCGCAAATGGCATGTTTACCGGCCTGCAGCGCTTTAATCGCAATCTCTTTATGAACGTCGTTAGGCGTGGCGATCAGAACCACATCCACGGACTCATCGGCCAGAACGGCCTCCAGGCTTGGATAAGTCTTATGGCCACTGGCTTCGGCCAGGTCCATCCGATACTCCACGATATCGTATACGCCGATAACGGCAACCTGCGGCTCGGATTCCATCAATTTGACGTGATAGCTGCCCATGCCCCCGTAGCCGATAATAGCAACATTGTATATCCGATGATCCATTGTCAATCTCCTTCTCTCTACTTAATTGTGCCTAAACATGCTCTGCACGATTAACCATCTGACAAATCTTACTCCCAATACACATACAGTATAGGATTCAGTAGAATAAACGAAAATGGCGGAATCATACTCTTTTTGTACAAAAACTACTTTTTCTTCGAAGCCTTATTGTTTCGAGTCCGACAACAAACGCTCGTAAACCGAACCCCCATTTGCTAGCTTGCCATGCAAAGTAGCAATTAATCTATTAAATTAGTCTCATTAAAAAAAAGACTGGAGCAAGGTTCCAGCAAAGTGCTGCTGAACCTCTCCAGTCTTTATTATTGTTTAGGATCGTTGGCCGCCATTATCGGCCGGTCGAGAACTCCCGCTGCCGCAGCGCTTCGTACAGCAGCACCGAGGCGGCCATCGCCACGTTCAGCGATTCGGCGCGGCCGCGCATCGGGATGATGAGGCCGTCGTCCATGAGGTCGCGGACTTCCGGACTCAGGCCGCTTCCTTCGCTGCCGAACATCAGCCATAGCGGCCCGGTGAAATCGTACGCGTAGCAGTTCACCGCTGCCTGCAGGCTGGTGCCGGCGAGCCGGATGCCGCGAGCCTTGGCCTGCGGCAGCAGCTCATCCAGCTTGCCGTGTACCACCGGCAAGTGAAAGAGCGAGCCCATGGTGGCGCGCAGCACCTTGGGCCCGTAGATGTCGGCGCATCCGGCGCCGACAATAACCCCGTCCGCACCGACTGCGTCGGCGGTGCGGATAATGGTGCCGACGTTGCCGGGATCCTGCACGCCGTCAAGCACCACAACCAGGCCGCCTGCCGTATCCAGCAGCGGCTGCAAGGCCCCGCCGGCTTTGCGGACGACGGCGAACACCGGCTGCGGCGTCTTCGTATCGCTGCATTTTCCGATCACGGCTTCAGACACCGCGATCCACTCCACGTCCAGGCCTGCGGATGCAGCCTCGGCTAACTCGCCGGGAATTCCCGCCTCCGCCTCGTAGCAGACGCATTCGATATCCGCTCGCGCCTCCAGCGCCTCCTGGACGAGATGGATGCCTTCGATGAGGAACTTGCCCTGCTTATCGCGCTGCTTCTTCTCAAGCAGTCCCGCCCATTCTTTTACCCGCGGATTTTGCGGAGACAATATTTGCATGTCCGGTTCATTCCTTTGCCAAAATCATTTCCTCGATCAAGCCTCCGAATAGGCCAGCTCCATCTTGGTCAGGTCATTCTTCTCGCCGACAATGACGAGGATATCGCCTTCGGAGAGGCGGTCGCTGGAGGATGGAGAAATATTCATCTTCGATCCGCGTTTGATCGCCATCACGTTGCAGCCAAATTTGGCGCGTACGTTCAGTTCCTTCAGGTTTTGGCCAAGCATGGCCTTGGTGGCGCGCAGCTCGACAATGCTGTATTCATCCGATAATTCGATGTAATCCAGAATATTCGGAGAGGTCAGATGATGCGCTACGCGCAGCCCCATGTCCCGCTCCGGATAAATCACTTTATCCGCGCCGATCTTTTGCAGCACTTTCCCGTGCAGCTCATTCTGAGCCTTGACTACAATCAGCGGGCCGCCCATATCTTTCAAAATAAGCGTCGTGAGAATGCTTGCCTGGATATCTTCCCCGATCGCCACGACCACGACATCGAAGTTGCGGATTCCGAGCGCCCGAAGCGCTTCTTCATCGGTGGAATCCGCCGATACCGCATGAGTCACTATATTCGACACCGCCTGGGTATGCTGTTCGTCCGCATCGATCGCGAGTACGTCAAACCCCATTCCGCTGAGCGCTTTAGCCACACTTAAACCGAATCGTCCCATGCCGATTACGGCAAATTGTTTTTTCTCCGTATGAGCCATTTCTTCACCATCCTAGAGACTTATGGATTGATATAGTATATCACAATGTCATGCAAACTTGAATTTTTGGCCCCTTGACCGGGAACGTTAAGTTTTGGGCGATCACTATTTCAAGGAGGGTTACCAATGCCAATCACCATGAGTTTGCGTGAAGCCGTTCTGCATAAAATCCACGGCAAAAGCGAAAGCGGAATGCGCGATATGATCGAAGGCTCAATCGATGCACAGGAAGCCGCTTTGCCCGGTCTCGGTGTAGTGTTTGAGGTGATCTGGAAGAACATTGATCACACCAAACAGGATGAGTTGGTTTCCGTGCTGCAAGACCAGCTGGAACACAGTAATCTTAAGCCGTTGAAATAAGACCCTGCCCGAAAAAAACAAGCCTTCAGCATTCCGCTGAAAGGCTTGTTTTCATAAGATCAAAATCTCTGGTTTCCTGGATGGCTTATGGAGCCGTCTCCAAAAACTGCGCGTCCGGATTTTTCTCCATCGCCGTACGCATCGCATATTCATTTTCGAACAAGGCGACATAGTTGCCTTTTTTATCTTTTACCAAAGTGGAATTAATGCGGAACTTCGAAGGATCGACTTTGTCCGCGACAATCCAGCGGGCAAATTGGAACGGCATCCGCTGAAGCATCACATCGACTCCGTATTCGCCCTTCATCCGGTATTCGAACACTTCAAACTGCAATTGTCCGACAACGCCCAGCAGCGTATCTTCAAAGCCTACCGTGGTGAAGACCTGAATCGTCCCTTCCTCGGTCAACTGGTCGATCCCTTTTTGATACTGCTTATGCTTGAGGGCATTCTTGACCGTAACCTTTGCGAAGATTTCCGGCGAAAAGGTTGGAAGTTCATCAAAGGAAACTTCCCCGCCTTGACTAAGCGAATCTCCGATCCGGAAAATTCCCGGGTCGAACAAGCCGATAATATCGCCCGGATAAGCCTCGGTCACAATGTCCCGGTCCTGAGCCAAAAATTGCTGCGGCTGGGACAGCTTGATTTCCTTACCCACCCGAACATGCTTAACTGACATTCCGCGCTCGAACTTTCCGGACACGATCCGAAGGAATGCGATCCGGTCCCGGTGCGCCGGGTTCATATTGGCCTGGATCTTGAACACGTAGCCGGAGAATTTCTCGTTCGTCGGTTCAACGACCCCCGTAGTGCTCCGGCGCGGCTCCGGTTTCGGTGCCAGTTGAAGGAAGTTCTCGAGGAATGTCTGTACGCCGAAATTGTTCACCGCACTGCCGAAGAAAACCGGCGTCAATTCCCCGCGTTTCACTTTTTCAAGATCGAACGGATCGCCCGCTACATCCAGCAGCTCCAAGTCCTGGCACAACTGGTCGTGCAGATAGTCGCCCGCCATTTCGCGAATGACCGGATCCTCGTAACCATCCACTTTTTTCACTTGAATGTTCGAATGGTCGTCTCCCTGGAACAGTTCCACCTGGTTCTTCATCCGGTCATAGACGCCGCACAATTCCCGGCCCATGCCGATCGGCCAGTTCATCGGAACGGAACGGATACCGAGCACTTGCTCGATTTCCTCCATCAATTCGAACGGACTGCGTCCTTCACGGTCCAATTTGTTGATAAACGTAAAAATCGGGATTCCCCGCTTGGCGCATACCTGGAACAGCTTAATCGTCTGCGCTTCGACGCCTTTGGCGACGTCAATCAGCATCACGGCGCTGTCCGCAGCCGTCAAAGTCCGGTAGGTGTCCTCACTGAAATCCTGGTGGCCCGGCGTATCCAAAATATTGATACGATGGCCGTTATAGTCAAACTGCATGACGGAAGATGTCACGGAGATTCCCCGCTGCTTCTCAATTTCCATCCAGTCGCTTGTTGCGTGCTTGCTGGCTTTCCGGGCTTTAACCGATCCCGCTAAACGGATGGCGCCCCCGAACAAAAGCAGCTTTTCTGTTAATGTCGTTTTCCCTGCATCCGGGTGGGAGATGATCGCAAACGTTCTCCGCTTATCCACTTCCTGCTGCAGCAGTTGTCCCAATGCGTTGCTCATTCTCACTTTCCTCTCGCTTCTACAAAGTCATACCTGTTATTGTAACATATTTTGGCTTGACTTACGCAGATACGGAAGCTGGAAATTGAATTCTATAAGCCTAATTTTGAAATGAACGCTGAACAATCACCTATCATTCTTATTTAGGCGCTTTTACTGATTTACGGTATATAGCTTCTCCGGCTTCACTTGGCCTCCTAAGGAGACTCGATACAACTCCCGCTTGATGATTCGATGGCCATCTTTCGTATAAATAACCGTATAGTACATGTAATTTCCTGCAATCTGAATCTCCTGAACGGAACCGCTTTTCGGAATAGTCACAAAAGGAACTGGCTTAGGCTCGTCATCCAAGGCCATTTTGTAAATATGACTGGTCCCTCTGAAATACATATAAGCAATATTATTTTTGTAATTGATAACCTCTATGTCAATCTCATTTACCTGAGCAAGGACGTCAGCGCTTTTTATCTTCAGGGTATCCTGTAGAAGCGAACCGGCTTTTAACGGAATGGTCGTAATTTCTCCCGAGAAACCGCTCATTCTCAAGTTATCACCGATAACGGTCATATTTCTGCCTCTCAAGTAAAACTCAGCTACCTTTTGCCCGGCTGTAGTGTAAATGTAAACAACATTCGAGTCCGCGGCGATCAGCCAGTCGCCTCGAATTTGAAGATAGTCCAGAGATACATCACCGAGCTTCTTCAGTCCAGATCCGTCCAGTTTCATTTTGTACAGGCGTTGTTGATCCTTCCAGTTTCCGAAATAGATCCAGCCCTTATCGATGACAAACACCCGCGCCAAATCATTTTTCTTCCCTACGATTGATTTCTTCGTACCGTCCATTTTAATTTTGTAAAGAGAATATGCGTCGTGAGAGCCGGAACCCGGATTATCCCCCAAGAAATACAGCCACTCCCCGTATGGAACCAGATTATAAATACTTTCTCCACTTGTAATCTGTTTGGTTTGCTTTGTTTTTAGATCATATCTGTAAAGCACACTCTGCTTAATCGATTGTTTGACATAAAAATGATACTTGTCCGTACTCGCAACCGACCCGAAATTTGCCAGATTCCCGTTTAACTGGCTTTGCTGCAGAGACACTTCACTGGATACTGGAGTTGGACCGGGGAGTATAACATCCGGATCCGGTTCCCCATTCCATATAAGGTAAGAGGTATTGACCAGTCCGTCCCATTTATAAGTAATCCCAAAGGCCTCGCAGATCCCCTGCAGCGGCGTGAATAACGTCTCCTCTTTGACGACGGAAGCGGTTTTGAACTGGCCGGCTTTTTCGTTTATCCGATACGATGTCTCTCCCGATTTAAATTCAAGCTTCTTTCTGTCATAAATTATAATTACATCATTTCCGCTCTGTTCAACTCTCATATGTAAGGTGTCCGATAAAAAAGATAACGGGACGAAAACGACATCATTTTCATCAAAAAACGGCTCACTTGAAAACTTCGTAACCTTTTCCCCATTAATTTCGATCCTTAGCGGCAACCCGGGTGTTGCTGTACCTGCAGAAACGATCGTTGGGAATAACATGACTATGCCCAAAAAGAATGCTATGACCTTTACTCCAATTTGTTTCATAATTTCACTCCTCGTACTTTATATACCATATCCTACCATCCGCTTGATAATTTCGGAATACAAGATATGGAAAAAACCTAACTGCTCAAATTGTAAAACAACGCAAAAAAACCGCCCTCGGGTTCTCCCGAAGGCAGTTTGTAGTCTCACATCAATTTATTTGGTTCAGGTTACGGCGTTACCCAAACGACATTATCTTCTTCCTGGCCATTGACCGGCCACCAGTGGAATCCATCCTTGGCGAGCAGTTCATGGGCTTCTTGCGGACCCCAGGAACCGGCAGGATAAGAACTGATATCTCCCGGATTTTGCGCCCATGCCGATGCGATCCGGTCGATGAACGCCCAAGCGGTAGCCACTTCGTCCCAGCGGGTAAAGTAGGTGGAATCCCCGTGCGCCGCATCAAGGATCAGACGCTCATAGGCTTCCGGCGAGTTGATCCCGACCTGGCAGCTTTGGCAGAATTCCATCGCCAACGGTTCGATCTTGGAATCGGAGCCTGGCTTCTTCGCGTTGATCTTGATATAGATCCCTTCCATAGGGTTTACGCGAATAACAAGCAGGTTCGGCTCCAGGTTATGCTTCTGACCCAGATATACGTTCGTCGGCATTTGCTTGAACTCTACGACAACTTCAGTTGTCTTAACCGGAAGACGTTTGCCTGTACGGATATAGAACGGTACGCCGGCCCAGCGGAAATTGTCAACGAATACTTTCGCCGCAAAGTAAGTTTCCGTGTTGGAGTTCGGGTCCACCTTATCCTCCTGGCGGTATCCAGGAAGCTTCTTGCCTTTGCTTTCGCCTTCCGTATATTGACCGCGAATGACGCTCTCTTTCACTTCCACAGGGGAAGCGTACGGACGCAATGAACGGAGAACCTTCACCTTCTCGTCCCGGATATCTTCCGGGTACAAACGGCTAGGCGGCTCCATCGCAATCATAGTCAGCATCTGCAGCATATGGTTCTGGCCCATGTCACGCAGAGCTCCCGAATGATCGTAATATCCGCCGCGTTCTTCTACGCCCACGGTTTCGCTAAGCGTGATTTGAATATTTGCGATATGCTTGTTGTTCCAAAGCGGCTCAAAGAACGCATTGGCAAAACGGATTACTTCAATATTTTGAACCATCTCTTTGCCGAGATAGTGGTCGATCCGGTAAATTTCTTCTTCTTTGAAGACCTGATTCAGTTCTTCGTTCAGCTTCTGTGCGGAGAGCAGATCGTAGCCGAACGGCTTCTCGATGACCAGCCGGTGCCAGCCGCCGCTGCTAAGCATGCCGCCCTTCTGCAGGTTGAAGGATACGCTGCCGAACAGCTCGGGCGCAAGCGCCAGGTAGAACAGCCGGTTACCCGGAATGCTGAAACGGGATTCCACGGATTCGGTCAGTTCGCGAAGCTCGTGATATCCGTCAATGTTGTTGATGTCCAGAGATTTGTAGGAAAAATGCTCAGCAAACTGCGTCCACTTCGATTCATCCTCCACTTTATAACGGCAAAATTCCTGAATAGAGCGATGAACGTCATCCCGGAATTCCTCCTGCGAACGCGGACGGCGTGCCACGCCGATTACGGCGAAGTCCTCAGCCAGCTTTCCTTCGCGATAGAGTGAATATATAGCGGGAAAGAGCTTGCGGCGTGCCAAATCTCCGGTTGCCCCAAAAATAAAAAATACCGCTCCTGGTGTCTGCAGTGATTCTAGATTTTGAATATCAGCCATGGCTCCTCATTTCTTTCTATGTAATATAGTGAATATTTATTCAATTACCCACCAATGATATGAATTTACACGGCATCACTGGATGTGATGTAATTTTAGCATATTCACATAAAGGATGCCATCATATTCATATCAAAAAATGACGGTATTTCAGAAAATTCATCTAATATTTATCTAATATTTACATTGCCTTCACTTATAGTGCGAGTTCAAACAGTCAGGTTTTCAAGACAACCTCTAATATTCAATTGTCAGCAAGGGTGAGCCTAACGACAATTCCTCCAACCCCGTTTCCGAATTGCGGTGAACGGCCATCTGCAACGACACGGTCTTGCCGCCGCTACTCACGGATAATGGTAGATCGGGAATGTAGTAAGTCCGGCTGACGGTGTCTGCGTCTTTATAATTTTCCACAAGTCCCATTTTTAATGCATGGGCAGCATAATCCTCCAGCTCTTGCATTCTGTCTTCAATCGATGTGCTTACGATTTTACCCGTATCGGGAGATCCCCCGTTCTCCGGCTTCATCGTCCCCTGCAAAGCCGCGTTCCAGTGAATGGATACTCCCTCATCCGCAAGCGATTCTCCGGAAACCGTCTGCTCGGATTTCATTTCCTTCAATGTCTCCATGCCTTCCCCCTCCAGTCTAAGAATGACATAATAGGTCCCTTCCTTGACCGGCGTAACCGTTAGTTTGGAGCGGATTTCCATCGAACGGCCATACGCGGAATAAACCTCATGATCTTGTACTGTCTCCGGTTCAACTTCGGACAGACCCAGTCGGGTGGCGAGCACTCCTATCGCTTCTTCCGGCGCCAACAGCGTGTTCCAATCCCCCTGCCATTTCACCGTGCCCTTCATTTCTTCATGAATAGAACCGGTGCCCAGAGCAAGCAGTTTGTCCCACTGAGCGGCCGCAGCATCGACGGGACCGCCTTCTTTCACTGCGGATGCCTGGTCTTTAGCCAAGCTGCCCAAAAGCAAAATCAGCAACAGCATGCAACCCGCCAATATGATCGATCCGTTCCTCCACTTTTCCACCGGAATAGGCATCTTCATTTCCTCCGCTACTCTATTAATCTATGAGAACAGGATGTCCTGATAGAGAGCAACTTATACCTGCATATCTTTTCTTGATTTGGATACCATATACTGAAATTTTCGAAGAAAGGAGCCTGTAGATGATAAAATCGCCAAAGCCCTCCATATCGCAAGCCATTATGATGGTTATGCTCACCGTGGGGATCACCAACCATGTATTTGTTATCCCGGCTTTGATGCAGGCCGCCAAGCGGGATGCCTGGTTTTCCGTCATTCTCTCCATTCTTCCATTCGGCATATTTACTTGTCTGCTCATCTTTATTACAAACAGGACCCGGAGTAAATCGTTGCACAGCTGGATCAGCAGCCGGTTTGGAGCGTTCCCCTCCTATTTGTTCCGCGCGGTTCTTACCATTTATTTTTTTACGATAGCCTGGTTTACCTTATTCGACACGATCACATGGACCAAGAACACATTTTTGCCTTATACCCCGACCTGGGCCACTCTGATTGTACTTCTCGGACTTTGTTTAGCCGGGGCAACCCTTGGTATAAAAACCATTGCCGTAGCATCGGGACTGCTTCTCCCCCTCGTTGTCGTCTTAGGCTTTTATGTCGGAATAGCCAATGTGGAGTTCAAAGACTACAGCCTTTTATTTCCTATTCTTGAATTTGGCTGGGGGCCTCCGGTAAAAGGCATGGTGTATGCCTGCTCCGGTTTGTTCGAATTTTTCCTCATTTTGTTCATCCAGCCACACCTCGAAAAGCCATTAAAAAAGAAACACTTCGTCCTGTTAGCCGTAATCATTACCGGCCTTACAATCGGGCCGCTTACCGGAGCAATCTCCGAGTTCAATCCATATGAAGCCTCGCTGCAGCGGTATCCCGCATATGAAGAATGGAGAATTGCCGGATTTGGGAAGTATATATCACAAACCGATTTTTTCTCCATATATCAGTGGCTTTCCGGGAGTGCTATCCGGATATCCTTCGCTCTGTTTGCTGCCGCTGATTTATGGGAGTTCAAGAAGTCCAAGTCCCGCTTCATTCTGCTGCTAGTTATGGCTATTGCCTTAATTCCGCTGGGAAATTACGTTTTCAACGATGTACAGTTTCAATTTATGATATTCCATTATATTTTCCCGGGAAATTTAATGCTGATGTGCGGTCTTACCCTGCTGCTCGCCATCGCTGCTCTTCTGCCCGGCCGCAAAAAAGGAGGCTCCACTCATGGAACATGATCCGGGATCCAGGTCACCCGGCAAACCTCTAATCATAACTCAAGAATTGTTTAAGGAATATTTCGAGAACTCGGCAGACGTAATGCTTCACTGTTTTAACGCCGCAGGTTCCGATTTGGACACCCAGCCTGTGATCCTTGCATTTTCGGCTGGAATGATCGACTTCAAGCAACTGAATCAGCTCGTGCTTCCCGGCCTTGCCGCCATTTTCAGGGATTATCCCGCGGCTGTGCCAACTGAGATCGAGCATAATAACCACCTGCCATTGACTCCCGTACAGATCGACAGCTTACATGATATCGCTTATCGGATATACAGCGGAAATCTGATTGTCTTCATAGAGAAGCTGCAATCCTGCTTTAGTCTGGATATCTCTAATCCTCCAGCCCGTTCTCCGGAAGAGCCCTTGACCGAATCCTCGATCAAAGGCCCCCGCGACGGTTTCACCGAGGAATTAACGACCAACATTGCATTGATGCGTAAGCGGCTTCGCACCCATTCGCTAAGTATCGAGCAGTTGGTGAAAGGGCGGCGCGGCGAAACCCGGATTGCCCTTTTTTATATCAACGATATCATCAACCCCGACATTCTGGAGGAAATCCGCAGCAGATTGAACGGGATCGATACGGACGCCATTATCGGCACCTCATTCATTGAAGCAATTGTTTCGGGAAAAAAAGGCCACACCTTATTCCCTCTAACCGATTACACAGGTAGACCGGATTTTGCTGCGGACGCCTTGTTATCCGGCAAATTCGCAGTTATGGTCGACGGATCGCCAATGGCGATTATCGCTCCCGTAACTCTGATGAACCAGCTTATTTCCCCGGAGGACGCCAATACGGCCTATTTTATTGTATCCCTGCAAAAAATACTGCGGATTGCAGGTCTGTTGATTTCCTTCTTTCTGCCGGGCTTCTATATTGCGCTAACGACGTTTAATCTGGAACAGATTCCGCTGCCCCTGCTGGCGACCATCACCAATTCGAGACAAGGATTACCGTTTCCGATTCCCCTCGAAACTTTTATTATGCTGTTTCTGTTTGAAATCTTTAACGAAGCGGGGCGTCGGCTGCCTAAAGCTTTGGGCCAGACAGTTACCGTCGTAGGGGGCTTAATTATCGGAGATGCGGCGATCCGCGCCGGAATTACTTCACCGACCATCATTGTCACCGTGGCTATAACGATCGTAGCGGCGTCCGCTCTGATCAATCAGACGCTCAGCGGGAGCGCTTCCCAAATACGGTTGGTAATCCTGGTCCTCTCCTCTTTGCTGGGCATGTTCGGTTTCATGATCGGAACTTTCGCCGTCGTACTGTATATTTCATCGCTGGAGACATACGGCGTTCCCTACCTGGCGCCTATTTCTCCCTTCCATAAAAAAGACTTCCTCGTGGCCGTTATAAAAGAGCCGGCGGATAAGAAAATACAAAGGCCACATTATCTGCGAACCCAAGATGACAAAGGAAGGGGGAACCAGTCTTGAAAGTCATGTCCGTCCTGTTAATGCTCACGCTTCTGCTCACCGGCTGCTGGGATGTCAAAGAGGTTCAAAGCGTCAACTTCATCACCGCGCTCGGCGTAGATTACGTCAAGGATCACTATGTGATTTATGCCCAAATGCTGGACTTTTCGGAAATTTCCCGACAGGATACCCCTTCCAATACCGGAAAAGCGAAAATATGGATTGGCAAAGCTGAAGGAGCAACAATGACGGATGCGCTTAACAACCTATATCCCGCCTCTCAGCAGCGTACGCTCTGGACTCATGTCAAAACGATCGTCTTCTCCAGGTCATTGCTGGAGAGCCATTTATCCGAAACTGTAGCGAGCCTGCTTCGTTCCCGTGACTTCCGCTACACCCCCTGGGTGTTTGGAACGGACCAGGAGATGGGCCAACTGCTTTCAAGCGTATCGCTGCTCAATCATTCCGTGATCAACTCCGAGCTTATGGATCCCATGGAAGTGTTCAAGCAATATTCCTCGATCGAGCCGATCCAATTAATCAAACTCATTAATGGGATTAACGAGCCCGCCGGGCGAGCGCTGCTTCCGTCGATTACTATAACTGACGAGGTTTGGAAAGATTACAACGACCCGATCAATCTTGTGAAGCTGAACGGAGCATTCTGCATTTCAAAAGGAAAAAGCACGGGTTTTATGGACATGGAGCACTTGAACGGAGTGAGATACACTTCCTTCAGAAAAATGTACAAATATCCCTTAACGGTGGACATGCCGGACGGAAGCCACGTCGTACTTAATATTGTGGACTCCAAGTCGAAGTCTCATTTCAAAATTAAAGCCGGCGTTCCTGTTGCCGGGATGAAGATAAAAGCCCGTATTCATGTTGTAGAAGTCAATAAGGAGAGCAGCGCAACCGCTCAAAAAATCAAGGAGTTAGCCCAAATCGCGGTTGCTAAAGAGGTAAGAACTACATTTGCCGAAGCCCGGCAGAAGGATATCGATATTTACGGACTCGAGAAAAAATTGTACAGAAAGCATAATGCCAATTGGAAACGACTGAGCTCCGGCACGTCTAATTCCCTCATCTCAAAAATTGATTTGGGGGATGTTGAAGTTAATTTAAAGGTCGTACACGCCACTTCCTACAAATTGTCCGATCATTAAAAAAGAAGCAACCCGGCATACGCCGCCGGGCTGCTTCTTTCATATTTCATTCCGCAAGGCCGTTCTTGTAGGCATAGATCGCAGCCTGGGTGCGATCTTCGACACCCAGCTTGGCCAGAATGTTCGTAACGTGGAACTTCACTGTCTTGATACCAATGATCAGATCATCGGCGATATCCTGATTCGATTTGCCTTGCGCCAATAAGCGAAGAACGTCCATTTCCCGTTCGGTGAGGTCTTCATGGGCCGGGGTTTCCGGTTTGGGTTGACGGAACCGGTTCATCATTTTGGAAGCAACCTGGGATTCCAATACGGACTGGCCTCTGGCCGCGGCACGGATCGCTTCCGCGATTTCGGAAGCCCGGGAGGTCTTCAGCAGATAGCTGAACGCTCCGGCTTCGATAACCGGATACATCTTCTCGTCGTCGAGATAACTGGTCAATACGATCACCTTGCATTCCGGATACAGCGCGAGCAACTGCCGCGTCGTCTCGATGCCGTCCATCCCTTCCATCACCAAATCCATCAAAACGACATCAGGTCTATACTCCTGAGCCAGCCGAATTCCCTCTTCTCCGCTGCTGGCCTCGCCGACGACTTCAATGCCTTCCTCGGTGCCCAGTACGGCTGCAAGTCCGATCCGCACCATCTCATGGTCGTCAACCAGCAGCACTTTAATCAACTTCTCCATTTCCATCTCCATGATGATCGTCCCCCCCGATTTCCTCATTCAATAACGGTATTGTAATTTCAATGCGCGTTCCCTTGCCCGGAGCAGTAATGAATTGAATCGAACCGCCGATCTCCCGAACCCGCTCCTGCATCGTCGACAAGCCATAGGAGGCCTGCTTCTTGTCATCAAGTTGAAAGCCTATTCCGTTGTCTCGCAGCGTAACTTTAACCGCCGTATCTCCCTTCCGGTGGATCCGGATCTCCATTTTGTCGGCCTTGGCATGGCGCAGCGTATTGGACATCGCCTCCTGGATGATGCGGAACAGATGATTCTCGATTCCTTTCCCGAGATTGAGCTCCTCATCCATTTCAAGCGACAAGTCCATCGGCACCTTGGTCTTGAGTTCTTTCACAAGCTCGCGCAAGCCTTGCGACAACTCCTTCCCCTCCAAATAGACGGGCCGTAAATGCAGCAGCAGCGCTCTCATTTCGGATTGGGCCACAGAGGCCATCTCTTCGATCAATTCGACCTGGCGCTGGGCCTTGTCGAAGTCTTTATCCAGCGTTCGTCCTACGGCCGTAGCCGTCATGGAAATCGCGAACAACTGCTGGGATACCGCATCATGAAGCTCTCGGGCAAGCCTTTGCCTTTCCTCCACGATCGCCGAAACTCTGGCCTGCTCTGCAAGCTGCGCGTTATGTGTGGAGAGCCGCTGCAGCGAGCTCACCTGCTCTTCCCAACGCTTGCCGATCCGCTCCAGTTGCTCCCCAAGCCCCCCGATCTCATCGACGCCAAGCTTCGGCACCGTTCCGGTCTGATTGCCCTTTTCCCATTGAAGCAAAGCATTCCGCAATAGATCAATCTTCCGCTTCTGACGGTATCCCTGAAAGAAACCAAAAGCCGCTCCAACGCTGAGCAGCAGGGTCAGCAGCGTCAATCCGGCCTGAATCCCCGTTCTCCAACTGGTTGACGGCTTGAAATATCCATATGTATATAGAACATACACAATAACGGCCAGTAAAACAAAGCACAGGAGAATCCCCTCCCGCATACTTCGGGAAACCATGTTCCCAGGTCTTTTATTCTTCATGCGGAGCGATCCTCCCGACTTAAATTAATCGTATATCTACATCTCCCACTAAATAGGAGATAATAATTTTCACTTTTTGGTCGCGCTCTTCATAATTCGGCGATTTCCAGTATAACCGGTTCAACATTCCCGTTTCCCGGTCATGACCAAACTCAATCTGTCCGAACAATACGAACGCTTCGATCTCGACACCATAATCCTCGGACACGGCCAGATCAATATCGCCGACAATCCCCTGAAACATGAGGATGTTGTTTGTGCCCTCCATAATGGAAAGTGACATATCGATGTCAATTTCCCCCAAGATGTGCCACATGCTTGTATTTCTCAAAGTCCAAGGATCACGATCCCAGTGAATGCTCGACGTGATGCTCTGCTTTTGCATATAATTGCCCTGGGGTTGTGTTTTGCGAATTTTTGCATAATATAAGCCTAACGAGACCATGAGAATCGCAACGACCAACATAAAATGATCCAGCAGGATCAACCCTCCGCCTACGGCCATTAAAATGTATCCCGTTTTGACCTCTTCCCCTTGGCGAACCTTGTAGATTCCGTATCCTAAAACAAATAGGGCGACGATGGTTAAAAAACTCAGCCAGTTGCCGAAAATCATCAAAAGGCCAAGTCCGATCAATCCGATGGCGAGGAACCTTTTCCGCTTATCCATGCCGCACCTCCTGCCGGTCATAAGTTGGAAAAGCCATAACGGTATGGAATCCATACCGCATGGCTTTACCATGGTCTAGCATAACACATTGTCCTACTTACTGTGTAGCTGTTACTCCGCGCTTTCTTCGCGTTTCTCAGCCGGGCTCAGTTTAGCTTTCAAAGCTTCGAGCTGAGCATCTACTTTCAACTGCTTTTCGGCATCGGCCGGGCTGATATAAGTCGAAGGTGTTGTACCCCGGTAGACTGCGCCGGACACTTCCGCCTCAGCTTCCAACTGCATGATTTTCTCTTCCATCCGGTGGAATCCGAGCGAAGCGTTGCCGCTTTCGATCGAGTGCAGCGTGCTGATTTGGGACATTTGCTTTCTAGCCTTAGCCATTTGCGCACGGCTTACCAGCTCGTTACGTTTGTTGCGCAGTTTGTAGAACTCATCCTTCATTTCATGGAGCTGTTGTTTCAACTCGTTGGCTTGCGCCTCGGATTGAGTATGCAAATCGCTGAATTCCGCTTGCTTTTGGTCGAAGTGAATTTTTTCTTCCAGCAGCTTGCGTGCTACTTCTTCCTGCCCGTTTCTCAGAGCGATTTCGGCTTGTGCCTCTCTTTGGCCGGAAATACGGATAGCTTCGTCAAGGCGCTGCTTCATTCTGCGTTCATTAGCCATTTGTTTAGCTACGGTTACCTCGGCGTCACGGATTTCTGCCTCCATATCGCGCAGGTATTGGTTAAGCATTACGATTGGATCCTCTACCTTATCCAACATGTCATTGACAGATGCCTTTGTGATATCTTTAATTCTTTTGAATACTCCCATTGTTTACACTTCTCCCTTCTCATAGTTGGAAAGCTTTTTACGAAGCTCTTCCAGTTCTTTTTTCATGGCTTTCTTTTCGATATCTTGCATCATGGAATCCAGATTGGAGGCCTCCGCCCCGTTAAATCCGGAATTTCCGGCATTTACGTTGCCGTTGTATGGATTGTTGTTTCCGTAAGGTTGGTTGGCGCCATGGGCGTTGCCTCTAAATGGAGGCTGCGGGGGACGCTGCGGACCCCATCCGTATCCGGGACCACCCGGTCCGCCCGGCATTCCGCCGCCGTAACCGCCTGCACCTCCGTTGCCATTCCAACCGTCGTTATGAAAGTATGGATCGAATGGTTCATAGGGCTCTTTCGAAATGACAAGCGATGCAATCAGGTATATGAAGATCGTCGTCCCACCCGTGAACGGCACGCTGATGATCGTCAAGATCCGCAGCGCCGTAGAGCTGATTCCGAAGTATTCGCCCAGTCCGCCTAGCAGACCGCTAAACCATCTATCCCTTCTGGAGCGGTATAAACTACCCATCTTCATTACTCCTCTCCTTTGTTATTCAGCTTCTGCTTCAAACGGGAGAGCTCCTGTTCCAGAGTCGATTGGATTGCGGATCCGGCCTGGTTTACGAAGTCCTGACCTGCTTTGCGCAAATCGCGTAAGCTCCGGGCCTCCCATTCCATATCGGATACCCGGTCCTCCAGACGATTGAACATTTTCGGAACGTCTTGTGTCCCGTATCCGTTCATCCGCTGGTTCATCCGCTGCTGCAAACGAAGAGTTTCCATTCTGGCGTAATAGTACTGCCGTTTGCTGTAGACCACCTGATATTCGGTCTTCAGCTCATGAAGCTGATGTTCAAGTTCCTGAAGCGACTCCAAACTCTGCGTGTAAAGATCGGTATACTGCTCGATTTTTTCGTCGTACAACATCTTCTCCTGCAGCGCGAGCTTGGCTAGATGTTCTTCACCTGCCTTCAGGGCAAGCAGCGCCTGTTCCTCACGCTTGTTCCGCATGGTTGTCGCCTGATCCACCTGCTGTTTCAGTTGTTTGGTGTGACCGGCGTATTGATGATGAAGCTTCTCGGCTTCCGCAATTTCCTGGCGGGTCTCGATCAGGAATTGGTCGATCAAGCGTACCGGATCCTGTGATTGTTCCAGGCGTTCATTCAAGTTTGCTACTGTAATATCCCGTACTCGGCGAAATACACTCATGCTCTTTTGTCCCTCCTAACCTTTCGGCTATTCTTCTATCAAATGTATTCGTATATATGATCAGTAACCCCGCTTGCCTTTGAGGGAGGAAATCCCGTATACGATCAATCCGATTCCGAGCACCGGAACGATCAGCCAAGCCAGCTTGGAGATCAAGGATATAATCCCCAGGAACAGAACGATCCACCCGAAAAACGCATTTCCGCGCTTTATTCCATAGTAGCCAAGAGCGATCATCGCTATCGCGAGTACCAAGCCGAACAGGCTACCCAGGAACGGAGTCAATTTGCCCAGCAGAATCAGAACGCCAAGGGCAATAAGTATTATCGCAAAACCATTGGGCCGATTTGTTCTCATTGTTTATCACCGCCTCTCATTTGTTCAACCTTATGACTCTATTTTAGGCCTGAATGGGTTTCTTCAAAACGGACCGGGGACGGTTTTTGAACCTAGACCAAAGTCGAGGTAAGGTTCCGCCTCAGGATAGACAGGCGATTCTGACGCCCCCCGGTTTTCAGTCTTTACTTTTCAAATAGCCCATAATATAATGATAAATGCACTAAAAACAATAGAAAACGACAGTTATCGGAGGAGCCTGCCATGTTGTGGGCTCTTTTTGCCTATTTTCAGGCTTATAAGGCATAATTCCGCCCCTTCATGGCAATCTATACAGTAGTCCGAATTGCTGTTTACCCAACCGAGGAGGAGTAATATGGAACATCAAGCTATTTGGGCAATCGCCATCTTTTTGCTAACTTATGCACTTATTATTTCAGAGAAGATTCATCGGACACTACTGGCCATGGTCGGAGCCGTACTGATGATCGTGCTGGGCATCATTGACCAGGAATCGGCCATCCACCACATTGATTTCAATACGCTCGGATTGCTGATCGGGATGATGATTATCGTCAATACGACGGCGGAAACGGGTCTCTTCAACTATATAGGGATTTGGACGGCCAAGAAGGCCAAAGGTAATCCGCTTACGATCTTGTGGCTTCTCGCCCTCATTACGGCGGTAGGCTCAGCCTTTCTCGATAATGTCACGACCATTATTTTAATGGTGCCTGTGGCATTCAGCATTACTCGCCAGTTGAAAGTAAAACCTTTTCCTTACGTTTTCGCATTGGTTATCGCCTCCAATATCGGAGGTACAGCTACGCTGATCGGGGATCCGCCAAACATTATGATCGGCAGTGCCGTTAAAGAGCTGACCTTCATGGCGTTCCTGCAAAATCTCGCCCCGGTTGCGATCCTGATTCTGGCGGTAACATTGCCGCTCTTCATTCTGATTTTCCGGAAAGGCTTGAAAACCTCAGACGCACTTCGCGAGGGCATGATGAAAATGAGCCTGAATGGACTGATTTCGGACCGGAAGCTTTTGGTGAAATGCCTGACGATTCTGGGGCTCACCCTGATTGGATTTTTCATGCATCAAACCTTCCACTTGGAATCCGCAACCGTAGCCTTGGCCGGAGCTTTTCTCCTTCTGTTGCTTACAGGCGAACATGTGATGGAAAGAGCTTTCCGAACCGTGGAATGGCCGACGATCTTTTTCTTCGTGGGACTGTTCGTGCTTGTAGGCGGACTGATCGAAACCGGAACCATCAAGCAGCTGGCGGAGCGGGCTATCGATTTAACCGGGGGAGACCCGCTGTTTACTTCGATGCTCATTTTGTGGCTGAGCGCCATAGCTTCTGCTTTTCTGGATAACATACCGTTTGTGGCCACGATGATTCCGATGATCCAGGACATGGGAAGTATGGGGATCAACAATCTCGAGCCGCTTTGGTGGAGCTTGGCGCTAGGCGCTTGCCTTGGCGGCAACGGCTCGCTGATTGGAGCGAGCGCCAACCTGATCGCTGCCGGCATGTCCGCTAAAGAAGGAGAACCGATTAGCTTTATGAAATTCTTAAAATACGGTTTTCCGCTAATGCTGCTATCCGTTGCGATAGCAAGTGTTTATATTTTGATTCGCTACTTTTAAAGCCTGGAATGGAAAAGTCGACTTTTCAGCACCGAGAAGGTTGGATGAAGGAGGGACTGAGGAGCGGAGCGTAAGCAAAACCTACGTGAGCACCGGAAGGCCCTTCTGAATTCAAGATTCGATGCCGGATATGGAGCCTGAGACACTTCGTGATCAAAAGATGATTTTTTAACTACCTCTTTCAATCTGTGTTCAAAAAGTCGACTTTTCAGCACCGAGAAGGTTGGATGAAGAAGGGACTGAGGAGCGAAGCGTAGGCAAAACCTACGTGAGCACCGGAAGGCCCTTCTGAATTCAAAATTCGATGCCGGATATGGAGCCTGAGACACTTCGTGATCAAAAGATGACTTTTTAACTACCTCTTTCAATCTGTGTTCAAAAAGTCGACTTTTTAGCACCGAGAAGGTTGGATGAAGAAGGGACTGAGGAGCGGAGCGTAGGCAAAACCTACGTGAGCACCGGAAGGCCCTTCTGAATTCAAGATTCGATGCCGGATATGGAGCCTGAGACACTTCGTGATCAAAAGATGACTTTTTAACTACCTCTATAAAGTCTTAAATTCTTTGAGATAAAAGGCATTGTATGCTATCCTTTGAAGTAAGTAACTATAATTCAAAGGGAGGGATAAACATGAGGAAGCGGATCCCAAAGGTAGCCACAGTACTGGTTATTGCGTTTCTGACCTGCTTCATGTTTTTGTCCCTTCCCGTTCTTTCTTTGACTCCCGGGGTATCCGAGAATATGGGAAAGGATGCATTTGATACAGAGCAGAGCAATCGTTCCTACAAGGTAACTCTTCGTCTTAATTCTTCGCATCAGGGCAAGCTATTTATTGACAGAGCTGCATCTTCATTTCTGGCAGCCTCTGTACTGGCACTACTAACGCTTGTCATTCCGCGGGTTTTTCTTCGCCCGTTCTTTTACCTGTTTAAGAAACGTATTGTACTCATGCCGATCAAATTTACGAGTATGTTCGTGGCTTGATATTGGCTGCCTGCGCAGTCTTATTAGGCCTGGGCCGGTGAATTTCCGGCATTATTATCCAAACCCTATCGGGAATGGTTACTATGAACTCTGGAGGCTTGAAGCTAATGAATCTCAAAGAAACGGATTTGCCGGGCATAGGTAAAAAATTTGTTGTCCAAACGCGCAGCGGTGAAAAATTGGCAATCATCATTCATGATGACGGCCGACGGGAAATGTATCATTATGATGAAGAAAATCCTGATGACCGTACTCGTAAGATTGTGTTGGATGATGACGAAGCAAGATACGTGTCGGCGATTGTCGGAGGCGTAACCTACCAACCAACCGCCCTTGAAAATATTGAAGTTGCGCTAGGCGGTCTTATTATCGAATCGTATCGTCTTGAATCGAATTTTAAAGCTATCGGCAAAACTATAGGTGAACTGAGAATTCGCCAGCGGTCCGGTGCGACCATCATCGCTGTGATCGAGAATAACCAGAAGAAGCACGTCAATCCGGGTGCGGATTTGATGCTTACGGCTAACGCTACGGTTGTCGTAATCGGAGAACGCCTGCATCAACAACAAATCAGACACATTCTGCTGAATGGCAGTGTTTGATTGTCATATCGTACTTGGTCCGGCGGTCGCCCTCATTGCGGCCGCCGGACTAATCTCTATTAAAACTTCGTTTTTCTTATCCGAATCGGCCCGTCCGTATTTATCGGAGTCAACTTAGCGCTTGGAGTCCTCTTATAAAACATATCCGCGTTTCTCATGTTTAACCGCAATGTGCCATTCCCGTCGCCGAAGCGATCGGCGCTCTTCTCCTGGTTCTGTTGATTTGCCGAAACGAAGTACGTCAAAGAGATCGAAGAATTCGGCTTCCACAAATTTCGTACCCTTGGAAAGGGGGAGTGAGCTTGAAAAACAAACTCACGGCCGAATCTCCAATGCACGACCGCCGAGATCCATGGCGGATATATCCCTTTTTACTCAGACTGGCCGGCATCATCGCCGGAGCCTTGCTTGCCGCTGCTGGATTGGAACTGTTTCTTATGCCGCATGGCATCGTAGTAGGCGGGGTGACCGGCTTATCCGCGCTCTTTGCCCTATCGACGGAAATGAGGCTCGGCTTGTTCTTATTCCTGCTGAACCTGCCGTTACTTGTGCTGGCACGCAAAAATATCGATGCTTCCTTTGCGATATTTACGGTATGCGGCCTGCTTGTATTCTCTATAGGCACAATCCTGCTGCACCCTTATCCGGCGCTTATGGGCAATCCGCTGTTTGCCGCTTTGATCGGCGGTCTTTCGCTGGGACTCGGTCTAGGCCTAGCTTTGCGCTTTGGAGGCGCCCTCGATACGGCTGAGAAGGCCGTGGAAAGGTTTCGTTCCCTTAAACGAAAAAGCCTTTCGCCGGAGGGAATGATGATGATGCTGAACTGCTTCATCCTGCTAGCCGCCGGGTTTCACTTTGGCTTTGAACAAGCCGTATATTCGGTAACCGCCTATATTCTCGCTTATGAATCGGTGAAAATACCGCTGTTTGGCTTAAAACTAAACGTCCTGGTGCAGATTGAAAGCCGGGAATGCGCCGAGATTCAAACTGCGCTGGCGCGCTATCTAAACCGCCGCGCCGCTTATGTCGGGGAAGCTTCAAGCAACGGCATCCCCCAGATGCTGGAATACAAATGCCATCGATGGGAAATGCCTCGTCTCAAAGCGATCGTGAAAAATTGCGATCCGGACAGCGAAATTTCCATCCGTTCTTGAGATTTGTACCATCATCTTCATGCCTCCTTTTTTGCTTTATGATTAAACGCAAAACGTCCCCGATACCTGCCGGATCAATTCCGGCGGGATCGTGGACGTTTGTTGTTTTCCTTATTGAAGAGAAATCCGGATCTGTCACGTTTCAGCCTTCGGACTATTTATCCAATTCGCAGAGCTTCTCCATCTTCCAGTTTGATTACCACCGTGCCAGGCTCCACGGTTACTCCCAGCCCTTGCAGCGCCTCCGCAAGCTCCGGTACCTCCCCGTTCCCCGGCTGACCGTATACGGCCGCCGCGATTAAATGGGTTCCCGGCTCCAGCGCGGCCACTAACGTCGGGAGAACCGTGCGCGGATGCAGCAGATTGGTATTCGCATTCGGATATACCATCAGACCTTCGTCATAACCTAGAAGGCCGTGAATTCCCGAATGGCCCGTAGTGTTGACCGCTCCTACATCCTGCCCGTTCACCTTCACGCCCTGCTCTTCCTGCAAGCCCAGCGCAAACCCGCCTTCGGCGGCATCCAGGCTGCGACCGGTCGTGATCCGGTGAACCCGGACATGCCACGGCAAGCCCGCGACGATCCAGGTCTCAACCTCTACATTGGACCAAGGCAGCCACCTTGCGTACAAGACATGGCCGCGGATCCAGGTTTCCTCATTCTTACGGCGGACGCGATACAAATTGTCGCGTTCACTAAGCCCGAGCATCGAGTCCATAGCAGCTTGGCCGAGCCCCCACTCCGCTCTCGGCACGCTGAAGCCGAACGCCGAAGAGTAAGCAAACTTCTCATATTTGGCCGAGGTGTGGGTATGCTCATTCGACGACAAATGACCGGCATTAAAGGCGGTGACATGTCCGGTGCTTTCCTGGCGGCACAGCACCAGGTGAGGTTCTTTTTGGACGGACAAAGCAGGTAATGAGGGCAATTCCTGCTCCTGCTCGCTCCAAAAACGCTCCGAATCCTCTAGGGCAAGCACCAGAAATGTCTTCAATGCCCAGTATGGAGAGCCCGGCGAATTATAGTTCTCCCCCATCACCAGATTGGGATAAGCATAGCCGACCGTCAGAACGCCGCCGGCGTCAAAGATCGGCTGCTTGAACCACCAGCGCAAATTACGCAGGATAAGTCCCTTCACCACGCCCGGAGTGAAGGTATCGGTCCAGGCCTCCGCGTAGGCAAATGCGCTCCAGAAGGCGGACTGGGCGAAACGGTACGTCATGCTGCGCCCGTAGGCGAGAGCGGCCCCGTCGGACGAAAACCATTGAATGAAATCTCCGGCAAATCGTTTTGCTCGTTCCTTAAATCGCAGGCAGCGTTCCGGATCTTCCTTCTCCATAAGCTTGGAGTAGACCAAGCCATAGTAATGGATCGCAAATGGCACATAGTAGTCGCTATGTCCTCCCTCCCCATCGCTATACCATCCGCCGCCAAGATAAAACTGCTCAATACGCTGCAGGTTTTTCTCCATTTGAACCTTGTCGTACGGTTGGCCCGTCTTGTAAAAGCCCATATTGACCATGACATGAAAGAAGAGCCAGTTGCAATCATGGCAAGGGTGGGAATTGATCGTGTTCAGCCAGTTATACAAATTGCGGCGCTGCCGCTCCTCAAGCGGCTCCCAGATCCGCTCCGGAATCATACTAAGCGCCATGCCGAGAACAGCCATCTCCACCAGACGTTGATCGTAATCTCCTACGTCTCCCCAATAATCTTTATGTTCCGGATCGGTTCCGCTGATGATTCCCCGCAAGCAGTCCTCCCACAATTCGTCTGTGCCGCCTCCCGCCAAATGCGGGACGATCCCCCAAAGAATGCGGGAGAACCCCTCCATACCGGCAATCTCTTCTCCGTATCCGGCACTGCTCCCTTTGATCGGGAGCCGGCTTCCTCCTGCAGCATACAGTGGTTTAAGCGGTCTTACGAGCTGTCGAAGCGCATCTTGGAGATCCTGCTTACTGTCCAGCGGATTATGTTCGATCGATTTCAAAATGCCTTCCATGGAGCCACGTCCTCTCCTTCATCTAGTCGCCTAGCGTTCCCTTGCTTATTCCCAGAAAAACGGTCCGCAGCCTTTCAGGCGGGCAAGTCCTTCGACAAAATAGTAGTCGCCGTAAATGAGGGGTACATCCACGTTAGATCCCTGCGGATAATGGCTGGTCCCATGAAGCAGAAGACCTTCCTCCGCCGGATTCTCCCAATCGCCGTAATTTTCGTACAGCGATTTGAGGATGCGCTCCCCTGCGGCAAAATAGACTCCTGCATCCTCTTGGCCGTCAAGCATCTGCGCCAGCAAAATGAGGCCGCTTGCCGCGCAGGAAGCGGCCGACGTGTCGCGCAGCTGCCGAAGCTCCTCCGGCGCGCGGAAATCCCAAGCGGGCACGTGATCTTCCGGCAAACGACTGAGGAAGAAATGGGCCGCTCTCATCGCGGCGGTCAGGTAGTCGTGCTTGCCAGTATGATGATAGGCAAGGGTCAGTCCGTAAATGGCCCAGGCTGCGCCGCGGGACCAGGCCGACTCCGGAGCATACCCTTGTCCTCCCAGCCCTTCCACCTTGTCGCCCGTCACCGGATCGAAATTAATGATATGGTAGACAGAGCCATCCTTGCGAATAAAATGCTGTACGACCGTATCCAGATGCGCCTCTGCAATATGGGCAAAGCGCGGATCTCCGCTAACCCGGGAGGCCCAGAACAAGAGCGGCATATTCATGCAGCAATCGATGATGGCCACGCCTTCGTTCCGCTCTCCTTCCGACCATGGATTCCAGGCCCGAATATAGCGGCCCTTCAGATTAAAGCGGGCGGCAAGGTAATTGGCCGCCTTGAGCGCTCTGACCCGGGATTCCTCATTGCCGGTCAATGTGTAGTTCGCTACGCTGGTCAGCGTCCACATGAAGCCGAGATCATGATCCAGCCGGACATAAGCGTCCAGAACGCGGTCCAGCTTAGCCTCGCATGCCTCGGCAATTAGCTTGAGCTCCTCCTTGCCGCTCCCGTTATACAGCAGCCATAGCAGGCCCGGCCAGAATCCGGCGGTCCACCATTCGGGTTCGGCCAGATCATAGACTCCGCCCTTGCTGGCGTGCGGAAAGTTAGAGCCGATTCTCGCCGAATTCCGCAGCGTCTTGTTCAGGGATTGATTCCAAGCCTCGTTCACCCATGCCAACTTCTTTGCCATTTGCATCAGTTCCTCCGCTTCGAAATATATGATGAACTTTATTCAACTTATATTGATATTTGTAAATTTGAATTTGAACAACAACTCCAATTCCGTATTCGCCTCAGGCTTCTTCACATGGAAGTCCAGCGCATAGTAAACGGTGTCCTCACCGAAATGATTGCGGAAGGTGATCTCGTTCACCTCAGTCCGCAGGCGTTCGGAATCATAATGCAGTTCCAGACCCATGGAGCCGCAGGCAAGGAGCATTACTCCCGCTGTCTCCGATTCCGCAGGCTTGATCAGCGAAATGAAGCGTTCCGTCAAGCGCTGCGGGGCACTGGCAAACCGATAAACATCCTGCATTTCCAATTCAGGCAACGCCGTCTTGCGCCAAACCCAAGATCTCGTGAACGACTCCAGTCCTTCGCAGATATAAGCTGCGGATAGCTCCACCGCCAGCCTGCTCTCGGAGTCGCTGATCAACTGCTCCAGAATCGTCGCGGCTTGGCCGCGGCCTTCGGACTGGAGCACGCCGTCGATGATCGGGACGGAATGTCCCTGAGAACCGTTGCAGTCATAAACATACCTGGCTTCCCGAAAATAGTCCTTCGTATATTCACCGCATCCGAGATCGGACAGAAAAAAGTCGCCCCCGCCGGCCAAAATAAACTGGCCCAGATCGTTATGGTTGTGCGGCTCGTCATTGTGCCCGCCTTTGGCGGCGAAGCCGAAAGTGCCCGCTTCCGTCTCCGCACGGGAGAGCAGCCAGCCGGCATCTTCAAGCCAGAAATCGCCGGGGTCCCAGTCGGCGCAATCTTCCGCAAGGCCGCGCCAAAGCAGATTGCGGAGTGCCGGGGCCCAGCGGCTGCAATGATCCTCACGGAAATCGGCGCACAGCGATACCGGCGGAGATTGGACCTCCTCATACTTGGCTGCAAGATACCTCGACAATCCAAGCTGGACACTCGCATGCGGCAACGCATCCGAAAAATTGACGACCGCGTTGCCGCCAAGGAAGCACTTTTGTTGGAAACCCGCGATTCGGCGGACTTTCTCCTCGCTGAACCAGTCCAGCTTGCCCCCGCTGCGCTTCGACAGCAAATCGGAGTAATATACGAAATAACCAAATCCGTAATTCCAGTAGCTTAAGCCTTCCAGACAGGCGCCGTCATCGCCGAAGCCCCGTAAATAAAAGCCCATACTGCGCTGCATCTTCTCCAGAATCCGGGCCAGCCGTTCATTGTCACGTTCTTCATGAAGCAATAAAAGCGCAGCTGAGCCGATCGAACCGGCGCATACCGCCGACCAATTATGCTCCGCCTCTTCCCAGCTATAGGGGCCGTTCTCCAGAAAAGGCTGGAACAGCCGCTCATCCACCATCTCTCCGATCACCGCGCGGAGCATCGGCGGCAGCCGTTCGCCGAGCAGCAGGCGAAGCTCCGCCAGCGTAAAGCCGGTCTCCGCCGCAAATAAATCGATGGCCTTCCGGGGCGACTCATCGTTGCTGAGATGAGCCGGTAAGCACCAGGTCACTTCGCCGCAAATCGACCAGACCGCATCCAGCAAGGCTGCCTCGTAACGTTCACACTCCGGCTCCAGCAGCGAGAGAATCGCAAATGTCCCCAGCCGCCTTCTTTTTTCGAAATATACCGACTCGTATTCAAGTCTTGAGCCCTGCTTGTAAAACAGCGAAAACAACGAATAGGTCAATTCCTCGGCCGGAGCGGCAAGCAGTCGCCTCCCCTCCGACGTGATCTCGGCAACATCCGCCGCGTAATCCCCGCTGCTTCGTACCATGTTCCAGAACGTCGCTCCGTCCCCTCCCGGATAATACAATTCCGGACCGGCAGGCGTCATGTTCCTTACAAGCTCCGCAAGCCTGGTGATGTCCATCGCGCTGCTCCCTTTTCTTGTACTTTGACTCTTTAATTTATCTCCCCTCTATCATAACGAAACCACCCAAATGTTCATAGTGAACATTTAGATATGATACTGAACTTTTCGCACCCAAAATACAGTTTATATCAGTTTAAATAGTTCGATATCCCGCATTTCAGAAAAATCCCGAGCCGTGGATCCGACCAGCACGGGAATGATCGAAATGACGCTAGCCGCGACGACGGAATCCTAAAACCTAACAGCCCCCGCCTTGAACTTCAAGACGAGGGCTGTGTATATTTCTTATTATAGGGGCATTAGTACAGCCTGCTTTGTTCGTAAGCTTTCTTTCACATCGATCACGCGTTGATTGTTGGAGCCCCTCCACTTTAACTTCAGATTGCGCTGTTCCAGGATGAACTTCCCGTCGATAAGCACGTCGCAACAAGATAGCAGCTTCCGTTTGTTATCGTCCGCGATAATCTCTTCGAACGTATAACCGGACCAGACCCAGATATCCTTACCTTTGCATTCGTTGCGAACCCTTGAAGCTAGCCGCAGCAGTCCATCGACATTCTGAAACGGTTCTCCGCCCAATATGGACAAGCCGGTAATCTGAACATCCGGCATATTCAAATCGCCAATGATCTGTTCTTCCAGTTCTTCCGTATAAGGCTTCCCGTAATTAAAGTTCCATGTAGCCGCATTAAAACAGCCCTTGCAGTGATGCGTACAGCCTGATGTAAATATCGAATGCCGGAGTCCTCTTCCATTGATGACGTCAAATCTTTTATAATCCGCGATATTCATTAGGCTCACATATGCTTCACGCGGGAGAGAACTTCTTTTTGCTTGCCCGCATTAAACGGCCGTTGGCTCGGCTCCGACAAATACCCGCAGCAGCGCCGGATGACGGAAGAGGTTTTCGGATTGGCATTGCCGCAGTTCGGACATTCAAAGCCAGTATTTGTCGCTTCAAACTCACCTTCAAACCCGCACTCCAGGCATCGATCGGTCGGCGTATTCGTTCCAAAATAGGGCACCCGTTCATAAGCGTAATCCCATACCGCTTCCAGCGCCTCCGGATTGTTGACCATCGAATCGAATTCGCAGTACGTAATAAATCCGCCGCTTGCGTATTGAGGGTAATCCTTCTCGAATTGTATCTTTTCAAATGGAGTCACTTTCTTGTTCACGTCGAGATGGAAGGAGTTCGTATAATAACCTTTATCCGTCACTCCTTCAACACGGCCGAACTTCTCCTCATCCAGTCTGCAGAAGCGGTAGCATAGGGATTCGGCCGGTGTGGAATACAAGCTGAAGCCGTAACCGGTCTCCTCTTTCCATTGCTCGGCTTTTTGGCTTAAGTACTGCACGATCTGCAACCCTTTATTTCGCAATTCCTGATCGTCAAAAAGACAGGTTCCGTACAAAGCCATCATCGTTTCATGGATGCCGATATAGCCTAACGAGATGCTGGCTCTTCCGTTCTTAAGCAGATGATCGATGGTATCCTCCGGTTGAAGGCGGCTGCCCGCGGCGCCCTCCATATACAAGATCGGGGCCACCTTCGCTTTGACGCCTTTTAAGCGCTCAATACGATACATGAGTCCTTCCTTGCACACTTCAAGAAGCTCATCCAGAAGGCGGTAAAAAGCGGCTTCCGAGCCGTTCGCTTTGACAGCGATCCGCGGCAAATTGGCGGTGACTACCCCCATGTTAAACCGGCCGTCATGGAGTTCCTCTCCGTTCTCCTCATATCTGCCCAAAAAAGAGCGGCAGCCCATCGGAAATTTGAAGGAGCCGGTAATTTCTTTGACCTTCGGTACGGAAATGATGTCGGGATACATTCGTAATGTACTGCATTTTAAAGCCAGTTGCTTGATGTCGTAGTTTGGATCCCCCGGCTTTAAGTTGACGCCCTCTTCCAGGCCAAAGATCAGCTTAGGGAAAATGGCGGTTTTCCCGTCTCTCCCAAGCCCGCGGATCCGGTTTTGCAAAATAGCGATCTGGATTTGCCGCTCCGCCCAAGACAATCCACGTCCGAAGCCGAATGTGCTGAAGGGGGTTTGTCCGTTGGCGCTCACCAGCGTATTGATTTCATATTCAAGAGATTGAAACGCATCATAGGTTTCTTTCTCGGTCAAACTTTTAGCATACTCAAAACAACGCGGGTACTTCTTATGTAATTTTTTATTTTCCCAGGAAATATCTATATCTTCGATTTCGTCTTTTTCCAGCATATACAGCCATTCCAGGCCTTTGCGATAGTGCTTTTTAAAAGATTCAAACACATAGGGGGCCAAAATTCTGTCTATTTCATTAATCGTATTGCCGCCATAGATGTGACTCGCCACTTGTGCGATAATCTGTGCCGTAATCGCTGTAGCGGTTGTAATAGACTTTGGTGTTTCGATCTGAGCATTGCCGAGCTTGAAGCCGTTCTCCAGCATTCCCTTCAGGTCAATTAGCATGCAGTTATAAATCGGGAAATAAGGGCTGTAATCCTGATCATGAAAATGAAGGTCCCCGCTGTTGTGGGCTTCGACAACCCGTTTGGGGATCATGTAGGTTTGGGCGAAATCCTTCGCCATGATGCCTGCCAGCAAATCTCGCTGCGTCGGAATGGTCGCCCCATCCTTATTGGAGTTCTCTTTCAGTACCTCTTCATTCGTGAGCTCCAGGAGCCCAAGTACCTTCTTATCCAGACTGCTGCGTTCACGCCGCTTCAATGTTCTAATTTCGCGATAGCCAATGTAGGCCTCGGCAGCGTCTTTCCTTCTGCTATTCATCAGCGCGGATTGAACTTCATCCTGAATATGCTCGATATCCACTTTCTCCAGCTTGGAGATTTTCCGCGTCACCTTGTCGGCTATCTTTTGTGCCAATTCGGAGTCGCCCTTTTTCTTCGTACTATTCATGGCCGCGCAAATCGCATCGATGATTTTCTGTTGATTGAATGCTACCTCTGAGCCGTCTCGCTTAATAACTATCATTTAATTCATCCTTCGTTAGTGATTTTAAATTAGGTATTCGACTAAGGGCGAGTTTGGGTGTGTTACCCCGCTTGTCCAGAAAGTATACCCCATTAAAAATCAACTTACAGTGATTATAGACACTGCCGAAGGCAAAATACTACTATATATAGTATTGAAAACTTCATTGTGTATGACTATGGTATTGGGTCCTTCCTTATTTATCTGCGGCAATCAACAAAAAGATGGGTCTTCGGCTTGCATCCTTCCATTCCGGATCCTGCTCGATCTGGTAATCTTCCGGCTTAAGTTCGGACATCTCCCGAATTCGAAATCCCGATGTAATGAGCGCATTCACCTGCGTCGCAATGCTTCGGTGATACTTGACGACATCATGATCAAGAAATCTTGCATTTCGCGGCCCTTCTTCATGATAACGATCGACCGGCCAATGCAATTTCTCTCCCCTCTCGCTGTAAACCCAGTCTTGTTCCGGAAGCGCGGTATACACCGGGTGCTCCACCGAATACACAAAGGTACCGCCGGATGCGAGACAGTGATAAACCTTGCGGCAAATGCTCTCAAAATCTCCAACATAATGGAGTGCGAGGGAACTGATCACCAGGTCAAACTCCCCCTCGGCATAATCGATATCTTCAATGGCGCTCCGCTGATATTTGATCTTCTCATCGCGGGTCATGCTTCTGGCACGCTCCAGCATTTTCTCAGAGAGATCCACGCCTACAACGTAACTGGCATCATGCTCCCGTACATATCTGCTGTGCCATCCATAACCGCAACCGAGATCAAGCACCTTTTTGTCCTTGAGTTCCGGAAGCATCGCCCGAAAAACGGACCACTCCCCGGCAGCATCCAACCCTCCTGTTGAACGGGGCATTTGGCTGTATTTCGTGAAGAAGCCTGGATCGTCATAGCTATTTTGTTTCATGGCAATCAACCTCCTTGTAGTTTACCTCAATGATGCGTAAATACTTTCAGTATACTTAGTGATAACCTCATCATAGTCGGGATAGTTATATTCAAGTCTTTCTGATACAGCTTTCGAGTATGTTCTAAATAAGTCATAACAAGTTAATAACGACTGCCACATTTCCGGATACCCATTCTCCGAATAGGTGGATAGGAGCTTTTCCCAATGTTCATTGGAAAGATAACGATTAATAAACTTATAGTTCTTCCCCACACTAAAATTGTACCCTTGCTCCGACCCGATGTTCCAGGCCATCATCCTCAGCAAATTAGGTCTAGCAATCTCATTGAGATGATCAATCGCAAACAGGATCTCTTTTCTCGCTAATCCTTTTACTACATAGGTCGAACCCATCCAGAACTCATTACAACAATCGTCAAATTCTCTTGCAGTAGGCTTTTTAATCCAATATTTATGATCGTTGGCGAAAACTTCATTCTTGAGCAGCAGGTCCTTGTCGAGCAACACTTCAACTAAACCATCGCTATTGGCAAAATAATCTTCCAACTCGTTAATGGGAATTAATGTCAGGTCTACTTTGTTTCCATCCTCAAAAATCATTAAATAGGAAAACCAATTCCCCAATTCTGGCGGAAACAGCTTCATATCTTCAGGCTTTTGCATCATGAGCATCTTACCGAAAACTCGAAGCCACTCATCATTTCCTTTGAAAGAATCAATATCTGTAACGAAATAAGAGAGGTCATAGTCTTGAAATCGATCAGGGAGAATGTTTTTGTTTGTGCGTGATCCTTCCAAAGTTACCAATCGAATTCGATCATCCTTAACAGCAAAATCCATAAGGAGTTTCATCATTTCTTGTTCACTTCTCAAGACAGTAACCCTCCATTTCGGAACCCTCGCAAATGAATACTATTTATGCAGTAGAAAGATTTCGTTGCTCTTGCCGTTTTAAGAACAACACTAATGCATCGTCATACTCAACCGCATGCTTTCCAATCCATATGAGATGTCCCCAGGAGTCAAGAATACATTGTTCTGCTTGGGGAATATATGCCTTTGCATATTCTGCATGGCTTAAAGGTACTGAACGATCATTTTTACTGTGCATGATTAACGTCGGCGCTTGAATATGGGCCATTTCTTTGGAATAATCATGCTGCGTGTGCTTTAAGTCAATGAGAAAACCTGAATGAGAGCGTTGCCGATTATTCATTTTGCGAAACTCTTCAATCGCGGTGTTGTCTATTCGTTGTTTTACTTCTGAATAAGGCAAATTTGAGAAAGAAGATGCCATCAATCTGAACATTAATTTCGGGAACAGGTTGCTGAATACCGCCAGCATCCTCCAAGTTCCTCTTTCCCTATTCGGATTAAAAATACGCATTCCAGCTCGATATGCTTGATCCGCCGGTGTCAGCCATGGTTTTGTAACCGCACACTGCAACGTAAAACTAGAGACCTTGGCAGGAAATAAGGAGCAAAACAAAATACCGCTAGGTCCGCCAGCTGAGATCGCCATGACATGGACATGATCAATGGATAAATGATCCAAGAGCTCTTTATACAAGCTGCATGCTTGGATCAACTCCATCACTGGCGTAGTACGGCCATATCCTGCACGAGAGGGAGTAATAATAGAGAATCCCGACTCTAACAACCGTTCATAGCCGAATACCTCCTGGCACCCCGAGTGCCCTCCATGAAGAAGCAATATGGGGATTCCTTTGCCAACTACCGTGTATTCCAGTGTTGTGTCTCCAACTTGAAGTGTATGAATTTCCCGACTCATTGTCTTCACCTTCACTCTCGTTCTACTTCACTCAAATGTTAGTCTAACAGCAACACATAAAATTTCCATCTTTTATTGCTCCACTCTGGTATAGGAAGGGCTGTTTTTTGCTGTTGCAGGCACGGAGAGCTCTCTCTTCAAAATAAAAAAAGTTCATCAGATATTATCTGATGAACTTTAGATTTAAATGTAATGCCGGTGAAGGGACTCGAACCCCCACGGTTTCCCTCACGATTTTGAGTCGCGCGCGTCTGCCAATTCCGCCACACCGGCATATTCATATTTATTTTCTTTAAGCGAGTTATAATGGCGTCCCCTAAGAGATTCGAACTCCTGACCTTTTGATTCGTAGTCAAACGCTCTATCCAGCTGAGCTAAGGGGACATAAATCAAAAGTGCGGAAGACCAGACTTGAACTGGTACGATAGTCACCTACCGCAGGATTTTAAGTCCTGTGCGTCTGCCGATTCCGCCACTCCCGCTAAAAAGAAAATGGAGGCGCCACCCAGATTCGAACTGGGGGTAGAGCTTTTGCAGAGCTGTGCCTTACCACTTGGCTATGGCGCCTTATAATAGAATGGAGCGGACGACGGGAATCGAACCCGCGACCCTCGCCTTGGCAAGGCGATGCTCTACCGCTGAGCCACGTCCGCTTAAAATGGCTGGGGATATAGGATTCGAACCTATGGATGACGGAGTCAAAGTCCGTTGCCTTACCGCTTGGCTAATCCCCAACGATTATTTTTTAGTTAAAAATGGGGCGATCGATGGGACTTGAACCCACGAATGCCGGAGCCACAATCCGGTGCGTTAACCCCTTCGCCACGACCGCCATAAAAAGTATTAAGTTATTTGAAAATTGGCAGGGGCAGCAGGAATTGAACCCACACCAAAGGTTTTGGAGACCTTTGTTCTACCTTTAAACTATGCCCCTATAAAAAGTGGTGGAGGCTGATGGATTCGAACCACCGAACTCGTAGAGAGCAGATTTACAGTCTGCCGTGTTTAGCCACTTCACTAAGCCTCCAAGTATGGTGCCGTCGAGAGGACTTGAACCCCCAACCTACTGATTACAAGTCAGTTGCTCTACCAATTGAGCTACAACGGCATGTTACCTATTCAATAAATCAATGGTGGCTCGGGACGGAATCGAACCGCCGACACGAGGATTTTCAGTCCTCTGCTCTACCGACTGAGCTACCGAGCCGTATTAAAAGTTTCGGAACCTTCTACCTACCCCGGTGCTATACTCAGCAATGGTTACAGTGACAGTTTCCTTCGTGTAAATAAATGGCGGAGCCGACGGGATTCGAACCCGCGGTCTCCTGCGTGACAGGCAGGCATGTTAGGCCTCTACACCACGGCTCCACACTGGTAAATCTTCATCCCTCAAAGGGATAATTGCGGGGGCAGGATTTGAACCTGCGGCCTTCGGGTTATGAGCCCGACGAGCTACCGGGCTGCTCCACCCCGCGTCAGTTAAAATGATTATTTACTTGTCAAAGTAAATTATGGTGGAGGCTGAGGGGATCGAACCCCCGACCCTCTGCTTGTAAGGCAGATGCTCTCCCAGCTGAGCTAAGCCTCCAGGGAAAGACAAATTTAATTGTACCAGAAACCTTAGTGTTAAATCAAGTGAAAAGTTAAATGGTGACCCGTAGGGGATTCGAACCCCTGTTACCTCCGTGAAAGGGAGGTGTCTTAACCCCTTGACCAACGGGCCTTACTTATTAAAGAAAAATTATGGCGGAGAGAGAGGGATTCGAACCCTCGAGACGCTTGTGACGCCTACACGATTTCCAATCGTGCTCCTTCGGCCAACTCGGACACCTCTCCATATGGCTCCCCGAACAGGACTCGAACCTGTGACAACTCGATTAACAGTCGAGTGCTCTACCAACTGAGCTATCAGGGAATATTCATTTTCAGATGATTGATCACCTGAAAACTGGATACGAAACTTGAGTTTGCGTTAGAAATTTGGATAAGCCCTCGACCGATTAGTACCTGTCAGCTCCATACATTGCTGCACTTCCACCTCAGGCCTATCAACCTCGTGGTCTTCAAGGGGTCTTACTAGTTGGGAAATCTCATCTTGA
>NZ_JAGQEH010000020.1:0-68060 GCF_018101095.1 Paenibacillus sp. Marseille-P2973 | reverse complement strand
CAGCGTTCGTCCTGAGCCAGGATCAAACTCTCCAATAAAGTGTTTGACTTGCTCATTTTGAAACTGACGAGAAAATTAATTCTCTATTTAATACTCACTCGTTGTTCAGTTTTCAAAGATCAACTTCACTTTCGTCCGTCGCTGCGTTCCAGCGGCGACTTTTATAATATACCATAGAGAGCAAGTTCTTTGCAAGAGTTTTTTTGAAATTTATTATTTCAAATGTTTACTCCGCAATTCTCTCCGTTGTTCCTCAAAAAGCGGAACGTTTGATAATTTACCACATTCAAAACCGTTAAGTCAAATCCAATTATATCCTAATGCCCGTCCAAAGGGAACTACCCTCTTCGGGCATATTTAGATAGTTCTTTGGAAGGCGCAAACCGGGCGTACATCCGGAACACGGTTTTATAACGGTTGGCGATGGCACGCCGAATATCCTGATCGAGTCGCTGATCGCTCAAATCAAGCAGCATCTCATCCAGCTCCTTGCGAAGAACATAATCGAGCTCTTTGCATTCCTTTTCGTTAAATAACATTCCCAGCATAACATCAACAGCTCCTTTTTCATTTTAAATACGATGTTTACAAGGACTTGGGTTAGGACGTAATCAGGGGCTATTAGATCTGTATACGATCTTTACATATCCTGGGTATTGTTTAACCTTTTACCTGCCTGCATAAACTCGTTCTTTTGGACCGCTTTAATGTTATGCTCACTTTCCGGGAAAATTATGACAACCAAGTCTTAACGAACTAAATGATAAGTAACTGTACTTTCAATAACTGCGGCAACTAGCAAAAATATTACAATCCAAAAAGCCCCGCGCCCCGCCGCACCGAAGAAGCCTCTCCAGTCCACAGTCCGGTCCTCCCTATCTCTTGCTCCTAACTCACCAATTCCTTTCAGCGTGAGATATCCAAACTGAAGTCCATAGGCCGAAGCAATCAGGATTGCAGGGATCTCGATGATCCCATGCGGCAGCAAGCCCAGCACAATCAGATCAAACAGGTTCTCCCCTTGTTCCGCCGCTAAAGCTACTATTAATCCCAGCACCATCCCGTTCATCAGCAGGAAAAAGGCCGGAAGCACTCCAAGAAACGCACCGAGCAATATAATCGCGACGCTCTTAACCGCATTGTTTATAAATATAAATTTGAAAAAGCTAAGCTCCGGCACCGACGATTGCGACAGCTCGCGGCTATATTCTCGAAGACCTTCCAATTGAGGGGCTACCAGCCTTACAATAGCTTCCGATCCCGCCGCCCCCAGCACAATCCCCACCGTAAATAATGCAAGCGATAAGAAGATCATTTTTTTGTAGCTGACTAAATCCTTGATGAATCGACGTAATGACAACATATCCATAAAGCCTCCCAATTTCTATTCCGATTCTTATCCCACCGGGGTCATAAAGCAAAAAGGTACGAGCATACATTAGTACAAGCGGGTCACATTTCAATCTCAGACGAGAGGGGCAACCATCGCATGAACAATTTCTTCTATGTCCTGAACGGGAAGAAAATCAAAAGGTTTTTCTTTGTTTTCGCCGCAGCTTTATTTGCAGCAGGTGTGATTTATGTGGAACAAGGCCATGTTACCGTCTTTTCCGAAGAGAGCAGCCCGACAGCTATTTATAGTGTGTCCACAGAGAAAAAGGTCATCGCCTTAACCTTCGACGTCAGTTGGGGAGATAAACGCGCGGAGCCGATTCTAAATGTACTGAAGGACAAAGGAGTGCAGAAAGCTACCTTCTTCCTCTCCTCCCCTTGGAGCAAAAGCCACCCCGAACTTGTGAAGGCCATTCAACAACAAGGTTATGAAATCGGCAGTCATGGACACAAGCATACCAACTACAGCGAATTGAGCGAAGAAGAAATTTCTAAGCAACTGACTTCGGCCCATACTATTTTAACCGATCTTACCGGAAAAGCACCAAACCTGCTCCGGCTGCCTAACGGGGACTTCGACAAGCGGGTGTTAAAAATCGCCGACAACCTCGGTTACAAAGTAATTCAATGGGATACCGACTCCCAAGACTGGATGAATAAAGGAACCGAAACGATCGTAAAACGCGTGGTCGGAAAAGCACACCCTGGAGACATCGTGCTGCTGCACGCCAGCGATTCCGCAAAACAAACCCACGAAGCACTTCCAGTAATCATCGACGAGCTGCGAAAAAAAGGATATGAGTTTGTGTCGGTATCGGATTTGCTGCAGGAAGCCGGACTTCAAGGAAGCCAAGTTCGTGATCAAGCCTGGCTCCAAGAGCAGATGGATACGGCAGCCGGAATGTAATTCAGGAATAGAGGGAAAATAAAAAGCCCGGTGCGGTTACCGGGCTTTTTTGTCATGCGGTTTGCGTTCTTGGTTTCAATACTCGGTGCAGGATTAAAATCTGGTAAGCGTTGCACGCGATTAACGGAGCGACGATCCAGGCGGTAGCCTGATCGACGCCAATCTTTAGTACCCCGACGGTTTCAACGATCGTCACTGCGATCATAAAAAACAGAGTCGGGATCCAGGCCGACCGGTTGGTCATTTTAGACTTAAAGTAAGCTACGACACAGGCGATCAGTAGCAGCAAGATGCCAAGCACCAAGTCGGATGTTCCTTTTCCTTCCCGCCCTACAAAAGTACGGAAGAATAATAGCTCCAATAAAGCCAGGGCGGCAAGAATGAGCTGAATATACTGCCAAGTCGTACGCGAAAAGACGCCTGTTCCCATGTAATTGATCATCATATAAGCGAAGAATCCCATTTGGGAATATACGCTGACCATGATGCCGACGCCGAGCAAAATGCCGACATTCACCAGTAAATCGGCGGTTCCATTCAGTTCCATCGTGTTCGTCCACTGCAATAGCAAGCCGACGACCAGGGACCCGATGGCTCCAACTACCAAGGTTGTCCAAAATAAAAACAGCCAGTTTTTTAAATTCAACCGCGTCACCCCCACTATCGAAACATTTTACCAACGATCCCGCTAAAAAACCATTGTTTTCGGTTGGATAAATCTTTTTTTACGGCCGCATACTAAGCACAGCGACAAGCACAAGGAGGAAGGAACCATGAAACGGCTGGGTTATCGATGGTTTGTATGCATTTTATGTTTATTTACTCTTCCGCTGGCGGCCTGCGGTTCTGAACAAAGCGCTTCCTCTTCTCAAGGTGGAGGCGGCTATAAAGACACGAAATCGATGGTTATCGACATCTTGAAGACCGATGACGGCAAGAAGGCCATATATGAAGCATTAAGCGGAAGCAGCGGCGGTGGCCAGGGAGGCAGCAGTTCCGGGTCCGGGTCAAGCTCCGACTCCGGCTCCGATTCGGAAAGTGAAAGCGGGTCCGGTGGATCCGGCGAATCGGGTGGATCCGGCGGTTCTGGAGGAGGAAGCGGGGGCGGAGGCTTCGGCATCAAAATGATTCTTCCCGGTCAATCGTCGGAACAAATCCGTATGGCAGTCAAGGAAACCATCACAGCACCCGAGTATAAAAAAGAACTGGAAAAAATCATGACCGACCCGCAATTTGCCGGGGATTTTGCCAAAGCAGTGAATTCACAGAGCAAGCAGATGCATATGGAGCTTATAAAAGATCCGACTTATCAAAAGTCGGTCAGCGAAATCATGAAATCACCTGAAGTCATGAAGATGTTCCTCGACCTCACCAAAACATCCGATTTCCGGAAACAATCCATGACTGTCATGCAGGAGGCTATGCAAAGCCCGTTGTTCAAGATGGAAGTCATGGAACTTCTCAAAACCGTGGTTCAGGAGCAGCTTCAACCTAAAGTGGAGAAGTCCCCTAAAGCCGGCGAAGGAGAAGGTGGCCAGGAGGGCGGGAACCAGGAAGGTGGAGGAGGAGGCCAAGGCAGCGGAGGAGGAGGTTCTTCTTAGACCGTTCCCTTCGGATAAATGATCTTAAATCGACCTACATCAAGAAAGACTGACCCCTGGGGTCAGTCTTTTGTACATCGTTCTATGATTTGTAACGCAACATCTTTGTACATCTGTCCTACAGGCGTGTCAGCCTTATAAACGGACGGTGAGAAGTCCGGTTCCGAAGGATGGTTGTCCGGCGCACTAACCGGGATTTGAGCCAAAAGTCCGGTATGCAGTGTCTCCGCCAGTCTTCCTCCGCCGCCGCGTCCAAAGATGTAATCCTTCTGTCCGCAGGAAGTACATTCGTAATAAGCCATATTCTCAACTACCCCAAGCACTTCATGCTCGGTCTTTATTGCCATAGCACCAGCACGCGCAGCGACGAAAGCCGCGGTAGCATGAGGCGTAGTTACTATGATTTCCCGGCTTTGTGGGATCATCTGATGCACGTCGAGTGCGATGTCCCCTGTACCCGGCGGCAAATCAAGCAACATGTAGTCCAGCTCGCCCCAAGTCACATCGTTGAAAAATTGACGGAGCATTTTTCCGAGCATCGGACCGCGCCAAATGACGGGATTGTTATCCTGGATAAAGAATCCCATGGACATCACTTTGACCCCGAACCGTTCCACCGGAATGATCGAGCCCTCTTCTATCGATGGAGCGGTTTCAATTCCCATCATATCCGGTACGCTAAAGCCATAAATGTCAGCATCAATCAAACCTACCCGCTTACCAAGTCTGGCCAGGGCTACCGCAAGATTGACGGTCACGGTCGATTTACCGACGCCCCCTTTGCCGCTCGCGATCGCTATAAAATTCACGCCGGCTTGAGGATCCAATATTGGAAGGTGCTCCAAACCGGCTCCGCGTCCCTTAAACGACGCGCCCCCCTCTTCCGGTTCGGAAACCGGGGAGTTTGCCGGATAACCTGCTAGATCCCGCTCGTGTTCCGAAGCTTCCCGAAAACGGAGATGTACATCCTCTATACCCGCTTCCGCCAAGCGAAACCGTATTTCTTCGGCTGTCTTTTGCTGCTGGTCTCCATCCTTCTCCAGACATACGACGGTAAGAGACACCCGGTCCTCTTTGATCATGATGTCCCGGATCCACTGCAGCTCAATCAGACTCCGTTGTAATGCCGGCTCAGCCACCGGCCGTAAAACCGCCTCAAGTTGCTCCTTCGTTATCAATGACAGCACCTCGACTTTAGTGATATCGTGAATATATCCAATATGACAATTATTATATCACTACTTGTCGATATCTGCTGTCTTTCCACTTCCTTCTCCAGAGCTATACCTCAGAATACCTTGATAAATGGATGCAGCCACTTTGCGCTGATAACGATCATCGCCAAGCAACCCGGATTCTTCAGGGTGAGATAAGAACCCCACCTCCACAAGCGCTGCCGGAATCTTCAGTGCCTCCAGCACGTAAACCGGCTTGTCTGATTGTTTGGCTACCCGATCCGTATTCTCCAGATTTCGCTTCAGTTCCTGTTGAATCAGATCCGCCAGATTAGCGCTGTTCCCGTTATTCAGGTAATAAAAAGTTTGCGCACCCCGCCAGCGAGGAGAAGGAACACTGTTCATATGGATACTCACAAACAGCTTGGCCTGCTGCTCTTCAATGAACCGGACGCGCTGTTTCAAGTCCTCCGTCTTCCTCTTCTTATATCCCTTAGTATCGGCCCCGGCCAAATCCCGATCTTCCTCCCGGGTCATGACGACAATAGCTCCGGCCTGCTGTAAATAATCGCGTAAATAGAGCGCGACTGCCAGGTTGATATCCTTCTCGATAATCCCTTGTTTGCTCACGGCCCCTCCGTCCGGACCGCCATGTCCGGCATCCAGCACAATCGTTTGTCCGGCAAGCGGCAGGCTCCAATAATTCCAAACCTTTGCCGTCGGAATCTCATAAATCGCCAGACCTGCAAGCATCCCTAATAACGCGATGCCGACCACCGTCTTTTTAATATGGCTGAGAGAGATCCATACCGTAACCTTATCTCTGGAGCCCATAAAAAAGCCACCTCCGTCCCGTAATGACATTAATCATCATATGGGACGAGGTGGACAAATATGACCGTCAACTTTTGATCACGATGTAACACAAGAAGCGTAATCGACATCAAATCTTGAATTCAGCTGCTCTTGTATTTAGATAACTACTTGATGGCTCATGCCTTCGATTAAGACTCTGGCTACTTCAGGACGCGTAAATTCAGGCGGCGGGCAAATACCCTCGCGGAGCAATCCTCTTACCTTTGTCCCGGACAGAGTCATATGATCTTCCTTCGGGTGAGGGCATGTCTTACTGGATGCCATATTTCCGCACTTCGTGCAGAAAAAGCTATGCTCAAAGAACAAAGGCGAAATCCCCAGTTCTTCCGCAGTAAAGTTCAAGAAAATCTCTTGCGCTTCATAGGTACCATAATAATCACCTACGCCGGCGTGGTCGCGCCCGACAATAAAGTGCGTGCAGCCATAATTTTTACGTACCATCGCATGGAAAATCGCTTCTCTCGGTCCTGCATAACGCATTGCAGCAGGGAATACGCCAAGGAAGGTACGATCTTGCGGATAATAATTTTCCAGAAGGACGAGATAACTCTTCATTCTTACGTCAGCCGGAACATCATCCGATTTGGTCTCCCCCACGAGAGGATTGAGGAACAACCCGTCCACGATTTCCAGTGCGCTCTTCTGAATATATTCATGGGCGCGGTGAACCGGATTACGCGTTTGAAAACCGACGACACGGTTCCAGCCTTTCTCAGCAAAGATGCGGCGGGTCTCTGCCGGATCATAATAAAACTCGCCAAAACGTTCAGGCTTAGGACGGTTCAGCACCGTGACCTCGCCCCCGACATAAATAGGCGAACGGCTATAAAGCTTCTTTACCCCCGGATGCTCTAAATCATCCGTTTTAAATACATTCAGGGCCTCTTCCTTTTGGTCCACCTTATAAATGCTGCCTACATTCAAAAGGCCGTAAATGATCCCGTCCTGCTCTCCTACAAGCGCAACCTTCTCCCCAATTACCAAGCGCTCGGATTCTTCCTCACTAACGGACAACGTAATTGGAATACTCCATACCGTGCCATCAGCCAGTCGAATATTATGCACGACCGAGCGATAGTCTTCCTCGTTCAAAAAACCGGTAAGCGGCGAAAATGCCCCGACGCCGATCAAATCGAGATCCGAAATGGTCCATGTGTTAATTGAAATGGATTGCAGTTCCTTAGCCTGTGTCAGCAAGCGTTCCCGTTCTTCGCCAGCCGCCAGCCGGTTTACCAGGCTTCCGCCATGCGGTAAAATCGCCGTCATTTTCATCTCTCCTCATTTATGCAAAGCATTCATTATATTTTATTTATGAAGTCCACATTCCGTTTTTTCAGAACCTGCCCAACGTCCTGCACGAGGGTCTTCGCCCGGCATTACCTGACGGGTGCAATATTCGCAGCCGATACTCGGGTAATTACGATCATGCAAAGGATTATAGATGACATCATTCTCACGGATATAATTCCAAACATCCTCGTTAGTCCAGCTTGCCAGCGGATTGAATTTCACCAAACCGAATTTTCCGTCATACTCGATCTTCTTCGCATTGGCACGTGTCGGTGCCTGATCCCGTCGGATCCCTGTAATCCATGCCTCATATTGAGATAAAATCCGGGTCAAAGGCTCCACTTTACGGATGTTGCAGCAGGCATTGGGATCGGTCTTCCACAGTTCTTCCCCATGCCGTAATGCCTGTTCCTCAGGTGTAATCACAGGAGATACCCGTACAAACTCCAAACCATACTTGGATGCCATGGCATCTCTAGTCTCGTAGGTTTCTTTAAAGTGAAAGTCCGTGTCGAGGTAAAAAACATCCGTAGATGGACTTATCTTCTGCAGCATATCAACCAGCACTACATCTTCCGCACCAAAGCTGCAGGCAAAAGTAATGTTTGGAAATGTTTCGACCGCCCATTTAATAATTTCTTGGGGTGTTGCCGATTCCAGCTCCTCCGCTTTCGTCGTAATCAGTTTTTCTTTCTCCAGCAAATTCATCATCATTCGCCCCTCCGCTTGTAAAGAAAATAAACGATTCAACATGACATCAATATAATACCGACTAAACAGATTTGAATTATAGTTTAAAGTATAGGGCATTCTCCTGATAAGTCAATAAAAAAGACCCAATTTCCCGGAAGAAAGTTAGGTCTGAGCGTGAATTCAGCTTGTTTATCGATGGAGCGAGTTGGACAAAAAACGAAAAAGCCCTTGGCCGATAAAGGCCAAGGGCTGTAATTCCTTGTTGAACAAGAAATATTAACGTTTCGAGAACTGTGGCGCGCGACGAGCGGCTTTAAGACCGTATTTTTTACGTTCTTTCATCCGTGGGTCACGAGTCAGGAAGCCTGCTTTTTTGAGCGCAGGACGGAATTCAGGGTCTGCTTTAAGCAATGCACGGGAAATACCGTGACGGATTGCGCCAGCTTGACCGGAGATACCGCCGCCATGAGCGATTACGATTACATCGTAGCTGCCCAGCGTCTCAGTCAAATTCAGAGGTTGTTTAACGATCAGTTTGAGGGTTTCCAAACCGAAATATTCATTGATATCGCGTTTATTGATGACAATGCGTCCTTCACCCGGTACAAGGCGAACACGAGCTACCGAATGTTTACGACGACCTGTCCCATAGTATTGTACTTGTGCCATGAAACTGTCCTCCCTTTTAATTATCCGCGAAGTTCGTAAACTTCAGGTTTTTGTGCTGCATGTGGATGCTCTGTGCCGGCATAGACTTTCAGTCTCAGCTTCATTTTCTCGCCTTGACGAGTTTTAGGCAGCATGCCGTGTACAGCAGATTCGATTACACGTTCTGGTTTAGTTCTCAAGAGATCCTTAGCAACTGTCACTTTCAGACCGCCTGGATGCAGGGAGTGACGATAGTATTTCTTGTTTTCCATCTTCTTACCAGTCAAAGCAATTTTCTCAGCGTTGATAACAACAACGAAGTCGCCGCCGTCAACGTGTGGAGTGAATTGTGGTTTGTGTTTGCCGCGGATCAGAGCAGCGGCTTCGCTTGCCAAACGGCCCAGCGTTTTGCCTTCGGCATCAATGATATGCCAGTTGCGCTCAACTTCACTTGGCTTCGCCATATAGGTGGTACGCATGAAAAGATCCTCCTTCATTCTCGTTCGAAATGGTTCTTAGAAGCGTAAAACGATCTGGCCTTCGGGTTCCGTGACCGCTTCCCGCCATTTATCTGTCATCGTTTTATTTGCTTGTTTAATGTTATAAAGCTTTGTTAGATGGTCTTCTCAACTGGGGGCTGTGGGATAGCCGTTAAGAAAACACAACTTTTATTTTACAGGATCGGGGTTACATGTGCAAGTATTTTTTCATAAGCAATACGAAGTTTTAATCGAAAAGATCTCCGAATACATCCAGGACGGATTTCTTCTTCCTATGCTTATAATGACCCTGCGGATATCCCTGCTTGTAGCCTTGCTGCTGAATTCTCGGATCCGGGTTACGATAATCTTTCTCTCTTTGTTCATATGCATGTCCATCGTCATGGCGATCATACCATTCATTGAACGCAGGCCGGATCTCCCGGATCTCGCTCATCAGCTTCTCCAGTTCTCCACGATCTAACCAGACACCCTTGCAATCCGGACACACATCGATCAAAACACCGTCTTTCTCGACTTCTCTCATACGAACATCATTGCAAACTGGACACTTCATTGGGTATTCGCCCTCCTAAGGTTCGTTTATAGAGTTTAATTCCTCTAATAATTTTTGCACTTCTGTTTTGTTACGTATGAAAACAATGGCGGTTTCGTTAAAAAGACATATCTTCCCTATGATAATGTGTTATCCGATACTGCAGGAAAATCCCGAAGCTCATTATACTCCACTTTCCACAGCATTAAGCCTTTACTTTCGGCCGTCGGGCCGGCAGCAGCCCGGTTTTTAGCCTCCAGAATGCGGCCCATCTCCTCAGGAAGACGTTTCCCTTCTCCTACCTGCAGCAGCGTCCCCACTATGATTCTCACCATATGCTGCAGAAAGCCATTGCCGGTAATATAGATATGGATAATCCCCTGCTCATGAGATCCGGCCCCCTCTTTACCGGGGTCTACCTCGATCCTGGCTTCATAAATCGTTCTTACATGACTTTGCTTGGTCGAATGTCGGGAAGCGAATGACGTATAATCATGGGTTCCAATTAAATAAGCCAAGCCCTCCCTCATCGCCATAACATCGAGGTAACCGGGATGATGCAGTTGATACGGCTGCTCGAACACATCAAAGACCCTGTTTCCGTTAATTGAATACCGATACGTTTTGCGTTTGGCAGAGCGTCTGGAGTGAAACTCTAGAGGCACCTCCACTGCATCGGTGATCCGAATATCGTAAGGAAGACGTCCGTTCAAAGCGTGACGCCATCTTTCTACCGGAATTTGCGAAGACGTTTGAAAGTGAAAGGTTTGCCCACGGGCATGGACTCCGGCATCCGTCCGTCCTGATCCATGGATTTTCACTTCTTCCCCCGTTAACTGACGGATAGCGGCTTCGAGCTGATCTTGTACCGTGTTCCCATCAGGCTGCGTCTGAAATCCAAAATATCGGGTCCCATCATAACTGAGGGTCATCAGTAAATTGCGCAACATGCAGCCCTCCTTCCAGCCTAATAAAAGTTTCACTCCATCAAACCCAAAAGAAAAACTCTCCTAAGCCAAGCCTAATGCGGCGAGCCGTCAGAGAGTTTCACTGTGGTTGGGGAGCTTCCCCGAAAATTAAGCCCGGTCTACCAGTTCCAAGTAAACCATAGGGGCAGAGTCACCGCGGCGCGGTCCCAGTTTCATGATACGAGTGTATCCGCCTGGACGCTCGGAATAGCGAGTAGCCAGCTCCGAGAACAGCTTTTGGATTGCGTCAGTTTCACCATCGATCGATTCGCGGCGAACATAAGCAGCAACTTGACGACGGGCATGCAGATCTCCACGCTTAGCTTTGGTGATCAGCTTCTCGGCGATAGAACGAACTTCTTTCGCCTTAGCCTCAGTCGTTTGGATGCGTTCGTATAAGAACAGGTCCGTTACCAGATCGCGGAACAAAGCTTTACGCGCACTGGAATCGCGGCCCAACTTTTGGTATGCCATGAGTTTTCCCTCCTTCGCTAGAACGATTAAACAGTCTATTCTTCCGTACGTAGGCCCAAACCAAGCTCTTCGAGCTTCTCTTGCACTTCTTCCAAAGATTTGCGTCCGAGGTTCCGGACTTTCATCATATCTTCTTCAGTTTTGGTAGTGAGCTCTTGTACCGTGTTGATACCGGCACGTTTGAGGCAGTTATAGGAACGGACGGAGAGATCGAGCTCTTCAATCGTCATTTCAAGCACTTTCTCTTTTTTGTCTTCTTCCTTTTCGACCATGATTTCCGCGTCCTTCGCTTCGTCCGTGAGACCCACGAACAGGAAGAGATGCTCAGTCAAAATCTTAGCACCGAGACTAACCGCTTCTTCAGGTCTAATGCTGCCATCGGTCCATACTTCAAGCGTGAGCTTGTCATAATTGGTCACTTGGCCAACACGTGTATTCTCTACAACGTAATTGACGCGAGCAATCGGGGTATAGATCGAGTCAACGGGAATGACACCAATTGGTTGATCATCACGTTTGTTCTTATCTGCCTGAACATAACCGCGACCGCGGCCGGCATAGATGCGCATGTGGAGTCTCGAACCCGGTTCAAGCGTTGCAATATGCAAATCCGGATTCAGAATTTCTACGTCGCTGTCGGCACGGATATCACCTGCAGTGATGACCCCTTCGCCTTCCGCATCGATTTCGAGAATTTTCTCTTCATCGGAGTGGATTTTGAGCGAAAGTGCCTTCAGATTCAGGATGATTTCCGTGACGTCTTCCATTACGCCCGGAATAGTCGCGAATTCATGCAGAACACCATCGATTTGGACCGAGGTTACCGCAGCACCCGGCAGAGAAGAGAGCAAAATCCGGCGAAGCGAGTTGCCCAGTGTTGTGCCATATCCACGCTCAAGTGGTTCTACTACAAATTTCCCATAGGTGCCTTCATCGTTAACGTCTACGGTCTCGATTTTCGGCTTTTCGATTTCTATCACGAAATTACCCCTCCTTCAAAACGTCGTTCCTTAGAAACTGTCATGTTTTCTGAAGTCTATCATGTAGTATGCCTAAACAACCATTGTTACCAACATATGCTGTTGTTATACCACACTAGAGGCGGCTTCATTATACACGACGGCGTTTCGGAGGACGGCAACCGTTATGAGGAATCGGAGTTACGTCTTTAATCATGTTAACTTCGAGGCCTGCAGCTTGCAAGGAGCGGATAGCGGCTTCACGACCGGCTCCAGGACCTTTAACCATAACTTCGACGCTCTTCATGCCATGTTCCATAGCTGCTTTTGCAGCCGATTCCGCTGCCATTTGAGCGGCGAACGGAGTGGATTTACGGGAACCTTTGAATCCAAGGCCGCCGGAGCTTGCCCAGGAAATTGCGTTGCCGTGCGGATCCGTAATTGTAACGATCGTATTGTTGAAGGTGGAGCGGATATGTGCCACACCAGTTTCAATATTTTTGCGGTCACGACGTTTAGTACGTACGACTTTTTTTGGTTTAGCCATTGTCTGTTATCCCCCCTTCTTATTTCTTCTTGTTCGCTACAGTACGACGAGGACCCTTACGAGTACGGGCATTCGTTTTAGTACGTTGTCCACGAACCGGCAATCCACGACGATGACGAACACCGCGGTAGCAGCCGATTTCAATCAGACGCTTAATATTTAAGGAAATTTCACGACGAAGGTCACCTTCAACCTTGACCGTCTTGTCGATCGTTTCGCGTAGTTTGCTAACCTCATCTTCCGTCAAGTCACGAACACGAGTGTTCGCACTGATGCCTGTTTCAGACAGGATTTTCTGAGAAGTCGTTTTACCGATTCCGAAAATGTAAGTTAAGGCGATCTCAACGCGTTTATCACGTGGCAAATCCACACCAGCTATACGTGCCATTTTACGCTACACCCCCTTCTTTAACCTTGTTTTTGTTTGTGTTTCGGATTTTCGCAAATCACCATGACATTGCCTTTGCGACGAATGACTTTGCATTTTTCGCAAATTGGCTTCACAGAAGGTCTTACCTTCATGTTGATTACCTCCCTAAAGTTTTGCGAAGCAAAACTCTCTTCGTAGGATGAATATGAACTAAGTTTTACGGATGTAAAACGAACTTCCCAAAGTGCTTAAATTACTCAACCTGAATATCATAACATAAAACTGTTCCAAATGGTATTGGAATCTATTTGCGGTACGTAATACGACCTTTACTAAGGTCATAAGGTGACAATTGAACAACCACTTTGTCTCCCGTCAGGATCCGGATAAAGTGCATCCGCAATTTCCCGGAAACATGCGCGAGAATTTGATGACCGTTCTCAAGCTCTACTCTAAAAGTAGCATTAGGCAACGGTTCGATTACCGTACCTTCAACTTCAATAACATCTTCCTTGGCCACTGTCATTCTCCTTTCTCTTCGGCGTTTGAGTTGGCGGATTCCATATATACGTTCACTGCATAGCGCAATTTCCCGTTCGTTACCCGACCGCTTTCTTGCAAACTATGAACTACTTCGCTGCTGATCATCGGCTGAAGCTCGAGATGCTGTAAATTTTTCCGTTTAGGCTGGTCAAACTTTCGTTTGTCCCCATCCGCAATAAGTACGAATCTTTCATCCACAATCCCGATGATCACATAAACGGTACCTGCGTCTCTACCCCTCAGTGTTTTCACGATTTGGCCAACTTGAGGCTCTGGATGGTGTTTCACCTTCATCACCTACGCATCCAGCTTCGTGAGAATTTCCAGTCCGTCAGCCGTAACTGCCACAGTATGCTCAAAATGAGCGCACAAGGAACCGTCAACGGTAACGACTGTCCAATCATCTTCCAACGTTCTCACATACCGCGTACCGGCGTTGACCATCGGTTCGATCGCCAGCACCATGCCGGGTTTCAACCGCGGCCCACGATCCGGTGTGCCGTAATTCGGAATTTGCGGTTCTTCATGAAGCTCTGTTCCTATGCCGTGACCGACATATTCCCGAACCACCGAGAATCCCGCATCTTCGATAAACTGCTGGATCGCATGCGAAATGGTGTACAAGCGTACATCAGGTTTGACAAGTGCAAGGCCTGCATAGAGAGATCCTTCGGTAACTTCCAGAAGCCGTTTGGCTTCATCGGATATAGTCCCGACCGGATAAGTCCAAGCCGAATCGCCGTGGTAACCGCGATATTCGGCGCCAATGTCAAGGGTGATGATGTCGCCTTCGTTCAATTTGCGTTTGCCGGGAAATCCATGTACCAATTCTTCGTTGACCGAAGCGCAAATGCTGTAAGGAAAACCGTTATAACCTTTGAAAGACGGCACAGCGTTTTGACTGCGAATGAATTTGTCGGCGATTTGATCGAGTTCCCCCGTCGTAATTCCAGGCTCAATCGATTGAGCTATGAGCCTATGCGTTTCCGCTACGATTCGCCCCGCTTCTCTCATGAAGCCCAGTTCACTTTCGGATTTACAAATGATCATTAAGCTAACCTCGCAGTATGGATACGATCTCTGACGAAACCGTTCCGATTTCCTGTTCTCCATCTACTTGACGCAGCAGGCCCTTATCTTCATAGAACGTGAGGAGAGGTGCCGTTTTGTTGATATATTCGTCCAGCCGTGTTCCTACGCTCTCTTCGTTATCGTCGGAGCGCTGGTACAGCTCGCCGCCGCACTTATCACAAACACCTTCCTGAACAGGAGGATTAAAGATCACATGATAAGTGGATCCGCAAGACTTACAAATGCGGCGTCCCGTAAGACGCGCCAGCAACTTGTTCCGGTCCACTTTCAGGTTGATGACATGATCCAGTTTTTTATCTAATCCGCTTAGCAGATCCTCCAGCGCTTCCGCTTGCGAAAGGGTTCTTGGAAAACCGTCCAATAAGAAACCTTTTTCGCAATCGGACTGCTGCAGACGTTCGCGGACGATACCGACCGTTACATCATCAGGCACCAGAAGGCCTTGATCCATGTATTCCTTCGCCTTGATCCCAACAGGAGTACCCTGTTTGATTGCAAGACGGAACGCATCACCGGTGGAGATGTGAGGAATGCCGAATTCGTTTACGATGACCTCTGCTTGTGTTCCTTTTCCTGCTCCAGGAGGTCCCATGAATAGAATGTTCATGTCTATCACTCCCTCCAAGAATGAATCAACTATAAGAAACAGAACAATAGGCGCCAGGTGAGTTCAGAATCGAGCTCGTACCTGGAACCTATCGCTTACTTATTGATAAAGCCTTTATAGTGGCGTTTGATCAATTGGCTTTCGATTGTCTTCATCGTATCCAGTGCAACACCGATTACGATCAGGATCGAAGTACCCCCGATTTGAACGCTTTGTGGCAGTCCGGCCAATGCACCAAGGCCCATTGGAAGGATCGAGATCAACGCAAGGAAGATAGCACCCGTCATCGTCAAACGGGTCAAAACCCGAGTGAGATAAGTCGCTGTCGTTTTTCCTGGACGGATCCCCGGAATGTATCCGCCGTTCTTCTTCATGTTGTCAGCCATCTGCTGCGGGTTCATCTGTACGAAAGTATAGAAGAATGTGAAACCGATGATCATGACGACATAAAGCACCATGCCGAGCGGGGCGCTGGTTGCCAGGTTCTTAGTAATCCATTGTGCCCAAGCATGCGTCGACCAAAAGCTGGCGAGCACAGCAGGGAACTGAAGCAAGGAAACCGCAAAGATTACCGGAATTACACCCGCTGCGTTAATTTTGAGCGGAATATGTGTATTCTGGCCACCGTACATTTTGTTACCTACAACCCGTTTAGCGTATTGTACCGGAATCTTCCGGATCGCTTGTTGAATGTAGATAACACCAATAACGATCAAAACACATACAAGCACGATTGCAATCGACTTCACCACGTTCATGAAGGCTTGACCTTCCACGATGAACTCGGATTTGGAAATCGTTTGGATCTGCGAAGGAATCCCCGCAACGATCCCGGCAAAGATAATCAGTGAAATTCCGTTACCGATTCCTTTTTCCGTGATCTGTTCGCCCAGCCACATCAAGAAGGACGTACCTGCTGTCAAGACAATCGCAATCACCAGATAGTCCGCAAAGCTTGCATTTGGCACCATCTCGACATTGTACATCCGGTTAAAACCGACCGACGTAGCGAATGCCTGGATTATCGCCAAAATCACCGTACCATAACGGGTAACCTGAGCCATCTTCTTCTTACCGTGCTCGCCTTGTTTCGCCCATTCCGCGAATTTCGGAATGACGTCCATGGAGAGCAACTGAACAATAATGGAGGCCGTAATGTACGGCATAATCCCGAGCGCAAAGATCGAGAAGTTCTTGAGTGCGCCGCCCGAGAAGGTGTTCAAAAGCCCGAACAGATTATTCGCCGCATTACTATCCATTGATTCAAACACCGAAGTATCTACACCCGGAACCGGAACAAACGAACCGATCCGATAGATAAGGAAGATAAACAGTGTGAAGAGAATACGGTTGCGCAGGTCTTGAACATGCCAAATGTTCTTAATGGTTTTAAACATTAGATCACCTCGGTTTTACCGCCGGCAGCCTCGATTTTCTCTACCGCAGATTGAGAGAACTTATTCGCTTTAACTGTCAGTTTGACAGTAACTTCACCGTTGCCAAGAACCTTGATTCCGCTTTTTGCGTTCTTCACGATTCCTTGTTCAAACAACAGTTCAGGAGTTACTTCCGTACCCGCTTCAAAGCTGTTCAGTTCTTCGATGTTCACAATCGCGTACTCTTTCCGCGTAGGATTGTTAAATCCGCGTTTTGGCAAGCGACGATACAACGGGTTTTGTCCGCCTTCGAAGCCCGGACGTACACCACCGCCGGAACGAGCGTTTTGACCTTTGTGACCACGCGTAGATGTTTTACCCATACCGCTACCTGTACCGCGACCTACGCGTTTGCGTTCTTGGCGGGATCCAGGAGCTGGGGAGAGCTCATGTAACTTCATCGTTCGTTGCACCTCCTTATTTATTGTTTGGCATTTGAGCGTGCCGATAATCCGGTTCTCGGATTATCTAGGCGGGCTCAATGCGACGATTCGCAGCTAGTGCTAGGATTATTCGGCGATTTCTTGAACCGCAACCAAGTGGCTTACTTGATTAACCATACCACGAATGGCAGGGCTATCGTTGTGAACCACGGATTGGTTAATTTTGCGAAGTCCCAAAGTTTTTACGGTAGTACGTTGGTTCTCCGGACGACCGATCAAACTACGCACGAGGGTAATTTGCAGTTTAGCCATGAGATTCCCTCCTTAACCGAGAAGTTCTTCGACGGATTTACCGCGTAATTTCGCAACATCCTCAGCACGCTTCAGGCGGGACAAGCCCTCTAAAGTCGCATTGACCATGTTGATGGAATTCGAAGAACCTAAAGATTTTGTCAAAATGTCGCCAACGCCTGCAAGTTCAAGTACGGCACGAACAGGACCGCCAGCGATAACCCCGGTACCTTCGGATGCTGGTTTCAAAAGCACACGGCCAGCACCGAAATGACCAACTACTTGGTGAGGGATCGACGTTCCTACGAGTGGAACATGCACAAGATTTTTCTTAGCATCTTCAATTCCTTTGCGAATCGCATCTGGAACTTCGCCTGCTTTGCCGATACCGGCGCCAACCCAGCCTTTGCCGTCGCCGACAACCACGAGTGCGCTGAAACTAAAACGGCGTCCGCCTTTAACTACTTTAGCTACGCGGTTAATGTTTACAACTCTTTCAGTCAGTTCTAAAGTGTTCGGATCTACACGCAAGTCGTTAACCTCCTTTTAAAATATTTTAGAATTCAAGGCCTGCTTCGCGCGCTGCATCAGCCAGCGCTTGAATACGTCCATGGTACAGATATCCACCACGGTCGAATACAATGCCTTTTACGCCTTTTTCTTGGGCGCGTTTTGCAACAAGTTCACCGACTTTACGTGCAGATTCCACGTTACCGCCGTTGCTGATTTCGCTGCTCAATTCTTTATCGATGGTCGAAGCAGATGCGATCGTTACGCCAGCTACATCGTCAATCAGTTGAGCATAGATATGTTTGGAAGAACGGTATACGTTAAGTCTTGGACGTTCAGCCGTTCCTTGGATTTTTTTCCGCACACGCAAATGTCTTTTCAGACGGGCTTTATTTTTATCGCCTTTTGTAATCATGACTTCCATTTCACTCCCTTCGGTTTACCTTCACAAGCCGTTCAATTCAAGACGCCAGGAGGATTAGCCCGCTAAGAAGAAGTTTATTTCTTCTTACCGGCTTTACCTTCCTTACGAATAATGCGTTCGCCTTCGTACTTAATCCCTTTACCTTTGTAAGGCTCAGGCTCGCGAACAGCACGAATATTCGCAGCATATTCGCCTACGCGTTCTTTGTTAATCCCGCTTACGATGATTTTCGTATTCGAAGGAACTTCGAATGCGATACCTGGTTCCGGAGTGATTTCAACCGGGTGGGAGTAGCCCACGTTCAGAACGAGTTTCTCGCCGGATTTGCTTGCGCGGTATCCAACGCCAACCAGTTCGAGGGTTTTTGTGAATCCTTCGGTAACCCCGCTCACCATGTTGCTTACTACACTGCGTGTAGTGCCATGCAGGGAGCGATGCAATTTATTGTCGGAAGGACGTTCAACCACGATTTCATTGTCTTGAACGGTTACCTTCATATCCTTGTGAAGCTCACGAGTCAAAGTGCCTTTCGGCCCTTTCACTGTAATGACGCTATGATCAAGTGTGACATCCACACCACTTGGTACTGTAATTGGTTTGCGACCAATACGAGACATTTGCTGCACCTCCTTGTTTTGTGACGTTAATTACCAAACGTAGCAGACAACTTCGCCGCCGGCTTTCGCCTGACGAGCTTCTTTATCGGTCATAACTCCCTTAGAAGTGGAGATAATCGCGATACCCAAACCGCCGAGGACACGAGGAACTTCGTTGCTCTTCGTGTAAACGCGAAGGCCTGGCTTACTGATTCTTTTCAACCCCGAGATAACGCGCTCGTTGTTAGGGCCGTATTTCAAGAAAATACGGATGATCCCTTGTTTATTATCATCGATATATTCTGCATCACGGATAAAACCTTCACGCTTCAAGATCTCAGCGATTTGTTTTTTGATCGTGGACGCAGGCAGTTCTACTGTTTCGTGGCGAACAGTGTTCGCGTTACGAATACGAGTAAGCATATCTGCAATTGGATCTGACATAGTCATACGTGTAAACCTCCTTCCCGTTGTTGATGGATTACCAGCTTGCTTTTTTCACGCCAGGAATCTGGCCTTTATAAGCTAATTCACGGAAGCAAATTCTGCAAATTTTGTACTTCTGCAATACCGAGTGTGGACGACCGCAACGCTCACAACGGGTGTATGCCCGTACTTTGAATTTCGGTGTGCGTTGTTGTTTAACTTTCATCGAAGTTTTTGCCACTTAGCCTGACACCTCCTAAATAGTTTCGGAGAAAAGAAACGAATCGTTCTTACTTCGCAAATGGCATTCCGAGACCGGCCAGCAATTCGCGGGACTCTTCATCGGATTTTGCCGTAGTTACGATAACGATATCCATACCGCGCACTTTATCTACTTGGTCATACTCGATTTCAGGGAAGATCAATTGTTCCTTGAGGCCGAGTGTATAGTTACCGCGTCCGTCGAATGCTTTCGTCGATACGCCGTGGAAGTCACGGACACGCGGAAGCGTTACGTTGAACAGTTTGTCGAGGAAATGGTACATGCGCTCGCCGCGAAGAGTAACCTTCACGCCGATCGGCATGTTCTCACGGAGTTTGAAACCTGCGATAGATTTCTTAGCGCGAGTGATAACCGGCTTTTGACCTGCAATCAGCTGCATATCGCTTACTGCGGAGTCCAGTACCTTCGAGTTAGCTACTGCGTCACCTACACCCATGTTGATGACAACCTTCTCGATTTTTGGCACTTGCATTACTGTTGTATAGTTGAATTTTTGAATCAAAGCAGGTGTTACTTCGTTCAAAAAGCGTTCTTTCAATCTTGCCATGAATCATGTACCTCCTTTCTTTACATTCCTGGATTAGTCGATTACTTCACCGGATTTTCTTGCTACACGAACCTTTTTACCGTTGTCCAATACTTTGTAACCGATACGAGTTACTTTTCCGCTCTTAGGATCAACGTGCATAACGTTCGATGCATGAATCGGAGCTTCCTTCTCGATGATGCCGCCTTGTGGGTTCAGCTGATTAGGTTTTTGATGTTTCTTCACCATATTCACGCCTTCTACCAGCACACGGTTTTCACGAGGATAAGCGGCGATGACGCGGCCTTTTTTGCCTTTGTCTTTACCGGAGATCACGATGACCGTATCGTCCTTTTTGACATGCAGCTTATTGTTATGGGATTCCAGAACTTTTTTCAGTCTAGGCATTCTTTACACCTCCTGTATATCGGGGTTGGGGTTTTCCAATTAGATAACTTCCGGAGCCAAGGAAACGATTTTCATGAAGTCCTTGTCGCGAAGTTCGCGTGCGACTGGTCCGAAAATACGAGTACCGCGTGGGCTCTTGTCATCCTTAACTACAACCGCTGCGTTCTCATCGAATGCGATGTAAGAACCGTCTTTACGACGAACCGAACGTTTCGTACGAACGACAACCGCTCTGACTACATCACCCTTTTTGACAACGCCGCCTGGTGTTGCTTGTTTCACAGAACAAACGATCAAATCACCGATTTGCGCTGTGCGACGACCAGTACCGCCCAAAACGCGGATACACATCAATTCCTTCGCGCCGGAGTTGTCAGCAACATGCAAACGTGTAAATGGTTGAATCATGGTAATGTCCTCCTTTCAGTCTAAGCTTCCCTGCTATTAGATAATAATCGCTTTTTCAACGACTTCAACGAGTCTCCAGCGTTTGTCTTTAGACAATGGACGAGTTTCGGAAATTTTAACCGTATCACCGATTTTCGCAGTGTTGTTCTCGTCATGCGCTTTAAATTTCTTAGTGTATTTAATGCGCTTGTGGTACAAGTCATGCTTCTTGTAGGTTTCAACAGCTACAACGATGGTTTTATCCATTTTGTCGCTGACAACTTTACCGATTTGCACTTTACGGCTATTGCGTTCTTCCATGGTTAGCCTCCTTCCTGGACTTAGGCGCTTCGCATTCACAATGCGCAATATTAACTAATGATCCCGAGTTCTCTTTCACGTAATACGGTTTTAGCACGAGCTATTTCCTTACGCACGTCACGAATCCGAGTCGGGTTGTCAAGCTGGCCAGTGGCCAATTGAAAACGGAGGTTAAAGAGTTCTTCTTTAAATCCTGCCACTTTTTGTTCAATCTCAGCAGTGGTTAAGTTGCGAAGTTCATTAGCTTTCATTTGCTTCACCACCCAATTCTTCACGTTTCACAAACTTCGTTTTGATCGGCAGTTTGTGGGCGGCAAGACGCATAGCTTCACGCGCGATTTCCTCCGATACACCGGCAAGCTCAAACATGATTTTGCCAGGTTTCACAACTGCGACCCATTTTTCTACGTTACCTTTACCGCTACCCATCCGGACTTCAAGAGGCTTTTGAGTAATCGGTTTGTCAGGGAAAATTTTGATCCATACTTTACCGCCCCGTTTGATGTAACGCGTCATTGCAATACGCGCTGCTTCAATTTGACGGTTTGTAATCCAAGTTGGCTCAAGAGCTTGCAGGCCGTATTCACCGAAGTTCAATTCAGTACCGCCTTTAGCTTGGCCTCTCATATTACCGCGTTGTTGCTTGCGGTGTTTAACACGTTTAGGTACCAACATGATTAGTTGCCTCCTTCCTGAACAGCTTGTTGTTTCTTAGCCGTAGGAAGAACCTCTCCACGATAGATCCATACTTTTACGCCGATACGTCCATAAGTCGTATGAGCTTCTGCCGTACCGTAGTCGATGTCGGCGCGGAGTGTATGAAGTGGAACAGTTCCTTCACTGTAGCCTTCCGAACGAGCAATTTCAGCACCGCCGAGACGACCGCTGACTGCTGTTTTAATCCCTTTCGCTCCCGAACGCATAGTTCTTTGGATCGCTTGTTTGAGCGCACGACGGAAAGAAACGCGACGTTCCAATTGTTGTGCGATGCTCTCAGCGACAAGAATCGCGTCAAGATCAGGGTGTTTGATTTCAGAAATGTTGATGTGAACTTTTTTGCCGCCTGCGATTTTAGTGATTTCATTGCGCAGGTTTTCAACCTCCGAACCACCTTTACCAATTACCATACCTGGTTTGGCAGTATGAATCGTAACGTTCACGCGGTTAGCCGCTCTCTCGATTTCAATGCGAGATACTGCGGAGTCTTTCAGTTTATTTTTCAGGTGTTCACGAATTTTAACGTCTTCAAGCAAAAGATCACCGAAATCCTTGCCTGCGTACCATTTGGATTCCCAATCACGGATAATCCCTACTCGTAATCCGACCGGATTTACCTTTTGGCCCACACGTTTTCCCTCCTTATTTTTCGGATACCACCAATGTGATGTGGCTGGTGCGTTTGTTGATCCGGCTTGCGCGTCCCATTGCACGAGGACGGAAACGTTTCATAGTCGGACCTTGGTTTACGTAAGCTTGCGAAATAACCAATTTATTAACATCCAGAGAATAGTTATGTTCAGCATTGGCAATCGCCGAGTTCAAAAGCTTCTCCACAACCGGGGAAGCCGCCTTTGGAGTATGGCGGAGAATCGCGATAGCTTCGCCAACTTGCTTGCCGCGGATCAAGTCAACAACGAGTTGAACTTTACGCGGGGCAATGCGGATAGACCTTGCATGTGCTTTTGCTTCCATGTGTGTTACCTCCTCTCAAACGAAGAACTTATCGATTAACGTCTCGTTTTCTTATCGTCGTCCGTATGACCTTTGTAGGTACGGGTTGGAGCAAACTCGCCCAGTTTATGTCCTACCATATCCTCGGTTACATATACCGGTACATGTTTGCGGCCGTCATATACGCCGAACGTGTGGCCAATGAATTGCGGGAAGATTGTAGAACGACGGGACCAAGTTTTGATCACGACTTTCTTGTTAGAACCGTTCACTTCTTCCACTTTCTTGAGCAGGTATCCATCGATAAATGGCCCTTTTTTAAGACTGCGACTCATTTCTTTATCCTCCCTTCGTTACGCTGCTTGTTTCGATCTTTCATCCACTACCGCGAAGTGATCCGCAGAGTGCGGATTACTTCGTACGGCGGCGAACGATATATTTATCAGACGCTTTGTCCTTTTTACGCGTTTTGTATCCAAGGGTTGGTTTACCCCAAGGAGACAATGGCGATTTACGACCGATCGGAGCGCGACCTTCACCACCACCGTGTGGGTGATCGTTAGGGTTCATGACGACACCGCGCACTTCAGGACGTTGTCCGAGCCAGCGGCTACGGCCTGCTTTACCAATCTTCACGAGTTCGTGGTCTCCGTTGCCTACAGCGCCGATAGTAGCGCGGCAAACCTTGAGAACTTTACGAACTTCGCCGGAAGACAGGCGGATCGTTACGTATTTTTCTTCTTTACCAAGCAATTGCGCTTCTGTACCAGCTGCGCGAACGAGTTGTCCGCCTTTGCCAGGCTTCAGCTCAATGTTGTGGATAACTGTACCTACTGGAATGTTTTCGAGCGGCATAGCGTTACCGATTTTGATGTCGGAGCCAACGCCGGATTCGATCATGTCGCCCACTTTCAGGCCTTTAGGAGCCAGAATGTAGCGTTTTTCACCATCGGCATAGTGGATCAAAGCGATGTTGGAAGTCCGGTTCGGGTCGTACTCGATTGTAGCAACTTTACCTGGAATTCCGTCTTTGTTCCGTTTGAAGTCGATAATCCGGTATTTACGTTTGTGTCCGCCGCCATGGTGACGAACCGTAATTTTACCTTGGTTGTTGCGGCCAGCCGTTTTGCTCAGCGGAGCCAACAACGATTTTTCCGGTGTATCCGTAGTGATTTCTTCGAACGTAGACACGGACATGCCGCGTCTTGCCGGAGATGTCGGTTTATACTTTTTGATAGGCACTAGATTTCCCTCCTTACTTTAACGATTTTATACCGATTCAAAGAACTCAAGCGGTTTGCTGCCTTCCGCCAAAGTAACGAACGCTTTCTTCCATTCCGGAGTATATCCGAAGTGACGTCCGTAACGTTTTGGCTTAGCAGGAACGCGCAGGGTATTCACATTGCTCACTTTAACACCAAAGATCGCTTCCACAGCTTTTTTGATTTCGGTCTTGTTGGCTTTGATATCCACTTCGAATACATATTTCAATTCGTTCATGTAATCAGCCGTACGTTCCGTAATCACCGGGCGCTTGATAATATCACGAGGATCTTTCATTACGCGAGCACCTCCTCTACCTTCTGAACTGCTTCCTTCGTAATGATCAGTTTGTCGTGCGTCAGCACGTCAAGAACATTAATGCCGTCGGCCGCTACGAATTTCACACCAGGAATGTTGCGAGCGGAAAGCGCTACGTTGTCGTCATAAGAAGGAGCTACAACGAGAGCTTTACGATCTACTTTCAGGTTGTTCAAAATCGCTGCGAATTCTTTTGTCTTAGGTGCGCTCAGGCTCAATGCATCAAGAACGATGATATCCTGATCGATCACTTTCGAAGACAAAGCCGATTTAATCGCCAAACGACGTACTTTCTTCGGCAATTTATAAGAATAGCTGCGCGGAGTTGGTCCGAATACCACACCGCCGCCTACCCATTGCGGGGAGCGAATGGAGCCTTGACGAGCACGGCCCGTTCCTTTTTGTTTCCAAGGTTTACGACCGCCGCCGCGAACTTCGGAGCGTCCTTTTACTTTATGGGTACCAAAACGCAGGGAAGCGCGTTGCATAACGACTGCTTCATGCAGAACATGTGTATTTGGCTCGATGCCGAATACCGCGTCGTTCAGTTCAACTTCGCCTACTTGGCTACCGCTGACATTAAAAAGTGCTACTTTTGGCATTTGTTGTTCCTCCTTTCTTCAGTCAATTATTTCTTAAGAGTTTGTTTGATTTTTACGAAGCTGTTTTTAGGACCTGGGATCGAGCCTTTAACGAGCAAAACATTACGTTCAGCGTCCACTCTGATCACTTCAAGGTTCTGAATAGTAACTGTTTCGTTACCCATATGTCCTGGAAGGCGTTTGCCTTTAGGAACGCGGTTCGCTTGAATGGAACCCATGGAACCTGGTCTACGATGATAACGGGAACCGTGCGCCATAGGGCCGCGGCTTTGTCCCCAGCGTTTGATAACGCCTTGGAACCCTTTACCTTTCGAAATACCAGTTACGTCAACAAATTCGCCTTCTGCAAACATATCGACTTTGACCTCTTGGCCAACTTCATATCCTGCAAGATCAACACCGCGAATTTCGCGAACGTAGCGCTTAGGCGTTGCGTTTGCCTTTTTAGTATGACCTGCTTCAGGCTTAGTAGTTCTAGATTCTTTCTTATCGGAGTAACCGATTTGAATGGCTTCGTAGCCGTCGTTCTCCAGATCTTTCTTTTGCAGAACAACGTTACCGCTCGCCTCAATAACCGTTACAGGAATAACATTCCCTTCCGGAGTAAACACTTGAGTCATTCCAAGCTTTTTCCCTAAGATACCTTTCATGTTGACACCTCTTTTCCTTTCCTATTCCAATGCTTATTGGGTATTACAATTTGATTTCGATATCTACACCGGACGGCAGGTCCAAGCGCATCAAGGCATCCACAGTTTGTGGAGTCGGATTAACAATGTCGATCAGACGTTTATGCGTCCGTTGTTCGAATTGTTCCCGCGAATCCTTGTACTTGTGTACCGCACGGAGAATAGTAATTACTTGTTTCTCAGTTGGCAACGGAATCGGCCCGGATACACCAGCACCCGAACGTTTTGCTGTTTCAACAATTTTCTCTGCGGATTGATCAAGAATTCTGTGGTCGTAAGCTTTCAAACGAATACGAATTTTTTGCTTTGCCATTTTAGTCCCTCCTTCTATCGCCCAATTTGGTATCGGACATACTCCGTGAAAATTTTCCGACCACCCTCCCATGGCAAAGGGGCCGGGTGTGTCAGTAACCTCTCACATCATCGCAACGTCACAGAACAACATTCATTATTATATAGAAAAGGCGGGCGCTTTGCAAGCTTTTATACAAAAGTTTTTATTGTGGTTTTTCATGGGTATTTACTCCCCGTTCTGATATTCAAAAAAGGCGCATTTCTCAAGGAAATACGCCATTTAACTTCTATTATAAATTCAGGGAAATTCGGTTCAGGCGTTCCGCCGACTCTGCGACTGTGGCCGTAGATGATCCGATTCCTTCTATAGTAGTAATCAATTCGCGGATTTGTTCTTCTAACAATATAATATCCTCCGCACTATTCTTCATCGAGTTCAAGATATGGATAAACATGTCTCCGCTTTCCTTCGATTGCGCTTTCCCTTGTTCCGCCAATCCCCGAACTTCCTCTACAGCATGTACGACTCGGGTCGAGATTTCTGCAGATTGATGGGCGAGATCCGCAATTTGAACCACCGTACTTTTCGCTTCTTCCGATAGCTTGTTCACTTCCCGGGCAACAACCGCAAACCCTAACCCCTGTTCACCAGCTCTTGCCGCTTCTATAGATGCGTTCAACGAGAGAAGTTTGATCCGGCTTGCAATGTCCTCTACGGCACTCACAACTTTATTAATTTGTGCAGAGGATTGTCCAAGATGCTTCAGCGATTCTTCCATAGAGCTGGTCTTTACATGAATGACCCCGATGTGCTCCTGTAGAAGCTGCAAAATGTCTCTTCCCTCTTCAGCCTGTTCTCTTGTATTTGAGGCGGTCTTTGAAGAATTCCGGATGGACATACTCACCTCATTGCTACTGGTTACCAGCTCTTCAACGGCTGCGTTCGTTCCTAAGCTTAAATCTTCAAGCTCCTCACTAAAAGTGGTGATTTTGCTTTTTAACTCATTTTTCACCAGTTCATATTGTTGTTCTTTCTCAAGGATGTTCTCCTTTTCATAAGCTTCCAACACCAGCTGCTGTTCAAGGTTTAAGAGCTTTGTCGTTGTCCGCACCATTTGCAAAAGAAGCTGTTCATCTTTGACTTCCTGGTAAATTGTCTGCAAAAACGCATTTTGCAGGTTTTGAAATGCCGATAGATACCATTTTGGCTCCAATCCGACGCGCTTATGGACTTTAGCGATTTTTAGCCGTTTCATAATAAATGCTTGATCGACATTCCCACTGAACATATCAAGCAGATGTTCTCTTAGGGTTTCCTTCAGTTTTTCAACCGTGCTGTGTTCTTTAATGATTTCCTCTAGCTTGGATACATCCAGCACCGACTGATAAAAAGAATCCACAATCCAGTCGATCTTTCTAGAGATCATAGGTCTCATATGATGGAGCAGCTGAATATCCCCTTCATGAAAATCAATCATTCTCAATTGCTCATTTATCTCGGTCTGTCCGTCGATAACAAGCTGGTTTTCGTCCCATACCCAATCCGGTTTGACAACGGAAGCGGAATAATTGTAATGGTTGGCTTGTGCAGAGGGGGATGATGGGCGGCTTAGAAAAGAAAAGGGGCATTTCATCGAGTGTTTATCCTCTCTTTGGGGATGTCTGATGATCTTAATGAGAGAATTATAACTGTGCTAAAAATCACTGTAAAGATAAATTTCTACATTATTCGACATATTTATTGCACTAAATGTCGAATTGGACGATTTTATCAACTGTAATATAAAAAAAAATCCGTCCCCTAAGGAACGGATCTCTCAAGCAATAAATTGCTTTATTATTTGCTGATTTTAACAACGGCACCGGATCCAACTGTACGGCCGCCTTCACGAATGGAGAAACGAGTTCCTTCTTCGATAGCGATCGGGTTGATCAGTTGAACAGTAACTTCGATGTTGTCACCAGGCATAACCATTTCAGTACCTTCTGGCAGGTTGATAACACCTGTTACGTCAGTTGTACGGAAATAGAATTGTGGACGGTAGCCAGTGAAGAAAGGCTTATGACGTCCGCCTTCTTCTTTAGTCAATACGTATACTTGAGCGGAAAACTCAGTATGCGGATTAACGGAAGCTGGCTTTGCCAATACTTGGCCGCGTTCGATTTGAGCACGGTCTACACCGCGGAGCAATGCGCCGATGTTGTCGCCCGCTTCAGCGGAATCGAGCAATTTACGGAACATTTCAACGCCTGTAACAACCGATTTCTTAGTTTCTTCGCGGATACCCACGATTTCGATTTCGTCGCCGACTTTAACAGTACCGCGCTCTACACGACCTGTAGCAACAGTACCACGGCCAGTGATGGAGAACACGTCTTCGACAGGCATCAGGAACGGTTTGTCCACTGGACGCTCTGGAAGCGGAATGTACTCGTCGATGATTTCGAACATTTCAACGATTTTCTTAGCCCAGTCACCAGTAGGGTTTTGAAGAGCTTCACGAGCGGAACCTTGGATGATTGGAGTGTCATCGCCAGGGAACTCATATTCGTTAAGCAGGTCGCGAACTTCCATTTCAACGAGTTCGATCAATTCAGCGTCTTCAACCATGTCGCATTTGTTCAAGAATACAACGATGTAAGGAACGCCTACGTTACGGGACAACAGGATGTGCTCGCGAGTTTGCGGCATTGGGCCGTCAGCTGCGGATACAACCAGAATCGCTCCGTCCATTTGTGCAGCGCCAGTGATCATGTTTTTAACATAGTCGGCGTGCCCTGGGCAGTCAACGTGTGCATAGTGGCGGTTAGGAGTTTCATACTCAACGTGGGACGTCGAGATTGTGATACCGCGCTCGCGCTCTTCTGGAGCTTTGTCGATTTGGTCGAATGCTACAGCAGCACCGCCATATGTGGTAGACAATACAGTCGTGATGGCTGCAGTCAGAGTTGTTTTACCATGGTCGACGTGACCGATAGTACCGATGTTAACATGCGGTTTTGTACGTTCGTATTTAGCCTTTGCCATTTTAAACATTTCCTCCTTAAAATATGGATTGTTATGTTGGACTAACCAGGGAATCCATCCCCTAAACAGGTTCCAAAGATTCCCCGGTCAGTAGGTACTGAAATTTATTCTCCGCCCTTGTTCTTGGACACGATTTCTTCAGCGATAGTCTTAGGAACTTCTTCATAGTGAGAAAGCTCCATCGAGAATACGCCGCGTCCTTGTGTACCGGAACGCAGGGTAGTCGAGTAACCGAACATTTCGGAGAGAGGTACTTTAGCACGGATAATTTGCGCGCCCCCACGGGAATCCATACCTTCGATCCGTCCGCGGCGGGAGTTCAGCATACCCATAACGTCGCCCATGTACTCCTCAGGAACCGTTACTTCAACTTTCATGATTGGCTCAAGCAGAACTGCTTGGCACTTTTCCTTGGCTGCTTTAAGCGCCATGGAACCGGCAATCTTAAACGCCATTTCACTGGAGTCAACGTCATGGTAAGAACCATCAACGATGGTTGCTTTAACGTCTACCAATGGGAAGCCTGCAAGGACACCATTCTTCATGGCTTCTTCAATACCTTGCTGAGCAGGCGCGATGTATTCTCTAGGTACGGAACCGCCGACGATCTTGCTCTCGAACTGGTTACCGCTACCTGCTTCCAGAGGTTCGAACTCAACCCAAACGTGACCGTATTGACCACGACCACCGGATTGGCGAACGAATTTACCTTCAACGCGAGCCGGAGCTTTGAACGTTTCACGGTAAGCAACCTGAGGTTTACCTACGTTAGTCTCAACTTTGAATTCGCGGCGCATCCGGTCGATGATGATATCCAGGTGAAGCTCACCCATACCAGCAAGGATCGTTTGACCCGTTTCTTCGTCCGTATGAGCACGGAGCGTAGGATCTTCTTCAGTCAATTTACCGAGAGCAACGCCCATTTTGTCTTGGTCGGCTTTCGTTTTAGGCTCAACCGCGATTTCGATAACCGGATCAGGGAAGTTCATGGATTCGAGAATAACCGGAGCCTTCTCATCACACAGTGTATCACCTGTTCCCGTATCTTTCAAACCTACGGCTGCCGCAATATCACCGGAATAAACTTCGGTGATTTCTTTACGGGTGTTGGCATGCATTTGCAGGATACGTCCGATCCGCTCACGTTTGTTCTTTGTTGCATTCAGCACATACGAACCGGATTGCAAAATACCGGAGTACACGCGGAAGAACGTCAGTTTACCCACGTAAGGGTCAGTCATAATTTTAAATGCCAATGCGGAGAACGGCTCTTCGTCGGAAGAGTGACGTTCCACTTCGGTACCATCATCCAAGTGACCTTTGATGGCCGGGATATCGATTGGAGCCGGCAGATAATCTACAACAGCGTCCAATACGAGCTGGATCCCTTTGTTACGGTAAGAAGAACCGCACACTACAGGGAAGATTTTAACTTCTACTACACCTTTACGAAGAGCTGCTTTCAGTTCTTCAACAGTGATTTCTTCACCTTCAAGGTATTTCATAGTCAATTCTTCGTCCAACTCGGCAACCTTTTCTACCAGTTCCGCGCGAAGTTCTTCAACTTTTGCTTGGTACTCGGCAGGAATTTCGGTTTCTTCGATGTTTTGGCCCAAGTCGTCTTTGTACATATACGCTTTTTGCTCAACGATGTCGATAATTCCGACAAAGTCGCTTTCTGCACCGATTGGCAGTTGGATCGCAACCGCATTCGCTTGCAGACGTTCGCGCATATCATTGACAACGTTCAGGTAGTCCGCACCGATGATATCCATTTTGTTTACATAAGCGATCCGAGGAACGCTATATTTGTCAGCCTGTCTCCAAACAGTTTCTGACTGAGGCTCAACGCCTTCCTTCGCACTGAAAACGCCTACTGCCCCGTCCAATACACGTAGGGAACGTTCAACTTCTACAGTGAAGTCAACGTGTCCCGGGGTATCGATGATATTTACGCGGTGACCCTTCCAGGAAGCGGTAGTAGCAGCGGACGTAATCGTAATCCCGCGCTCCTGCTCTTGCTCCATCCAGTCCATTGTTGCAGCACCCTCGTGAACTTCCCCGATTTTGTGCGTAATGCCTGTATAGAACAAAATACGTTCCGTTGTAGTTGTCTTACCGGCGTCAATATGCGCCATGATCCCGATGTTACGTGTATTTTTCAAGGAGAACTCTCTTGTCATGAATTAGTCTCCCTTCAAAATATTTTATTAAGTTGAACCGAATCCTACCAGCGGTAGTGTGCGAACGCTTTGTTCGCTTCGGCCATTTTGTGCGTATCTTCGCGTTTCTTAACGGAAGCGCCTGTGTTGTTGGATGCGTCGATGATCTCAGCAGCCAAACGCTCTTCCATCGTTTTCTCACCGCGGTTGCGGGAGTAGTTTACGAGCCAACGTAATCCCAAGGATGTACGTCTTTCTGGCTTAACTTCGATAGGTACTTGGTAGTTGGCACCGCCCACACGGCGAGCTTTAACTTCCAATACAGGCATGATATTTTTCAAAGCTGCTTCAAATACTTCCATTGGGTCATTACCCGTACGTTCTTGAATCAGGTTGAACGCATTGTACAGAATGCTTTGAGCAACTCCACGTTTACCGTCGAGCATGATGCGGTTGATCAGACGAGTAACAAGCTTGCTGTTATACACCGGATCTGGCAACACATCTCTCTTTGTAACTGGACCTTTGCGTGGCATAGTTATCCCCCTTTCAGTATTAATCCAAACCTCTTGTCGGTTCAATAAGCTGACTTAATGATCAACTTAGGATTTTTTTGCTTTCGGACGTTTAGCGCCGTATTTCGAACGGGCTTGCATCCGGTTGTTTACACCAGCGGTGTCCAAAGCTCCACGTACGATATGATAACGTACCCCTGGAAGGTCCTTGACCCGGCCGCCACGAATCAAAACTACGCTGTGCTCTTGCAGGTTATGACCGATACCTGGAATGTACGCCGTTACCTCAATGCGGTTCGTCAAACGAACACGGGCATATTTACGAAGTGCGGAGTTCGGTTTCTTAGGAGTCATAGTACCTACACGAGTGCACACTCCACGTTTTTGCGGGGAGCTCAGATCAGTAGCCTCACGCTTCAGGGCGTTAAACCCTCTTTGCAATGCTGGCGACTTCGATTTGTACACTTTGTCTTGACGTCCTTTACGGACTAGTTGGTTAATTGTTGGCATGTTGTTGCCACCCCCTTCCTCAATTCTCATGATCCTTCACAAACCTTTTTTAAGCCCACAGACCCAGGCGGTTCATTAAAGAACAAATGAAAAGTTTTTGCCGGAGGGATAACCCCTTTTAGCAAAAACGTTCCTATCAACTATTGTCTTACAATCGCAGCCATTGCCGCACCGACTTCAATCCCGCAAGCTTTGCCGAGGTTGGTCATCGTATCAACCAGTGTCACTTTAACGTTTCGCTGATTGCATAAAGCAATGATCTTTGACGTAAGGCGCGGATCTGCATCTTCAGCCACATAGACTTCTTCGGCTCGTCCAAGTTCCACCATTCTCATAGTTTGCTTGCTGCCGATTTTAACATGAGCGTCCTGTAGACCTTTATCATTAGACATAATTACCGTCCTCCAAAGCACAGGAATATCCGTACTCACGCACTTTGATATATTAGCATTCCAGCTAGGCGATGTCAAGCAATGATTTGAAAGTTTTTAGTTGAAAAACAAACATTGATTGCTTTGATCTCATAAAGAAGAAGCAGAAATCCATCATCATAGAATACATATGAAAAACAACGGCGCGGAACGGGTTTTACCCGAACCGCACCTGTTGTTTAATCCAACCTATTCTACAGAGACTGGCTCCAGACCTTCTTCAACCGTGTCGTCACCAGCCGGTTCAACAAACTGAATGCTCCGGTAACGGTTCATCCCCGTACCCGCAGGAATCAGTTTACCGATAATGACGTTCTCCTTCAAGCCGAGGAGTTTATCCACTTTGCCTTTGATAGCGGCATCGGTAAGCACCCGTGTCGTTTCCTGGAAGGAAGCGGCGGACAGGAAGGAGTCCGTTTCGAGCGATGCCTTGGTGATCCCGAGCAATACCGGTTTAGCCACAGCAGGCTCTTTGCCGGACAGGATTGCATCCTTGTTGGCAACCTCGTATTCATGAATATCGACGAATGCACCAGGCAAGAGCGGCGTATCACCGGCATCTACGATGCGGATTTTACGCAGCATCTGTCTGACCATAACTTCGATATGCTTGTCGTTGATTTCTACGCCCTGGTTCCGGTAAACGCGCTGAACTTCCTGAAGAATGTAGTTCTGCACGCCGCGGATACCCTTGATGCGCAAAATTTCTTTAGGGTCAATGGAACCGTCGGTCAACTCGTCGCCCGCTTCGATTTCCTGGCCTTCGCTTACGCGCAGACGGGAACCGTAGGTAACGGAGTAAACCTTCGTTTCCGCTTCGCCTTGAACCTCGATTTCACGACGGTCCTTAGCTTCACGGATTTCCTTGATGACGCCGTCGATTTCACTGATCGTGGCTTGACCTTTTGGATTCCGGGCTTCAAAGAGCTCCTGAATACGCGGCAAACCTTGAGTGATATCGTCACCCGCAACGCCCCCGGTATGGAACGTACGCATGGTGAGCTGGGTTCCTGGTTCACCGATGGATTGGGCGGCGATAATGCCGACCGCTTCACCGATTTCCACGTGTTTGCCGGTCGCGAGGTTACGGCCATAGCACTTTTTACAAACGCCATGGCGTGCGCGACAGCTGAGCACGGAACGGATTTGCAGTTTCCCTACACCGGCATCGACGATTTCATGCGCTCTGTCGGAATCAATGAGTTCGTTGCGATGAACGATAATTTCACCCGTTTTCGGATGTTTGATCGTTTCAAAGCTATAACGTCCTTCGATCCGGTCGTACAGATCCTCGATAACCTCTTTACCGTCCTGGATAACGCTGACCATAAAGCCTTTATCCGTACCGCAATCTTCTTCGCGGACGATAACGTCCTGGGCTACGTCTACCAGACGACGAGTCAGGTAACCGGAGTCGGCTGTCCGAAGCGCTGTATCCGCCAAACCTTTCCGCGCGCCGTGCGTCGAAAGGAAGTACTCGAGGACGGTCAGACCTTCGCGGAAATTCGATTTGATTGGGAGTTCGATGATCCGACCCGACGGGTTGGCCATCAGACCCCGCATCCCACCGAGCTGGGTGATCTGCGATTTGTTACCGCGCGCCTTGGAATCCACCATGAGCATGATGGAATTGTAACGGTCCATCGATTTCATGAGCACTTCGGTAATTTGATCCTTCGCTTTGGACCAGATATCGATAACACGGTCATAACGTTCTTCGTTCGTAATGAGACCCCGGCGGTACTGTGTCGTAATCACTTGTACCTTGTCATCCGATTCGCGAAGGATAGACTGTTTCTCATCCGGTACGATAACGTCCGAGACAGCGATACTTACGCCGGCCCGAGTCGAATATGTGAAACCGGTTTGTTTGATTCTGTCCAAAATGATCGAAGTTTCTGTGGTGTGATAGATTTCAAAGCAACGGCCGATAATTTCGCCGAGATACTCTTTACCTACGCCACCTGCTTGTTTAGCATTCATAATCCGTTCCCAAACGTTCGCGCCTTTGTCATGGATGAAGTAATCATCAGGCGTGCCTTGGAACAGGTTGACTCTAGACGGTTCGTTAATATACGGGAAGCTCGAAGGGAAGATATCGTTGAAAATAATTTTCCCTACGGTCGTAATGAGCAGCGCATTTTGTTGTGCTTCCGTAAATCCGGTCTTGCCGAGCGCCTTAGCAGGAATGGCTACGCGTGCATGCAATTCCGCGGTTCCACGCTGATAAGCGGAGAACGCCTCGTTTACGGAGCCGAGAATCATCCCAGCGCCTTTGGCTTCCTTGTTATCCATTGTCAGATAATAAGATCCGAGAACCATATCCTGAGAAGGAGTAACGACAGGCTTGCCGTCTTTAGGGTTCAGGATGTTGCCGGACGCCAGCATCAGAATACGGGCTTCCGCTTGAGCTTCTGCGGACAACGGTACGTGAACGGCCATTTGGTCACCGTCAAAGTCGGCGTTATAAGCCGTACATACGAGCGGGTGAAGCCGGATGGCGCGGCCTTCGACCAGAATCGGTTCGAACGCCTGGATCCCGAGTCTGTGAAGCGTAGGGGCGCGGTTCAGCAGAACCGGATGCTCCTTAATGACTTCTTCGAGCACATCCCATACCTCAGGGCTGACGCGTTCCACTTTGCGCTTAGCGCTCTTGATATTGTGAGCAAGACCTTTGTTGACCAGTTCTTTCATCACGAAAGGTTTAAACAGCTCGAGAGCCATTTCTTTCGGAAGACCGCACTGATACATCTTCAGGTAAGGACCTACGACGATAACGGAACGGCCGGAATAGTCGACCCGTTTACCGAGCAAGTTTTGCCGGAAGCGGCCTTGTTTACCTTTCAGCATATGGCTGAGGGATTTCAAAGGACGGTTACCCGGTCCAGTTACCGGACGGCCGCGGCGACCATTATCGATCAGGGCGTCGACGGCTTCTTGCAGCATCCGTTTTTCGTTCTGCACGATAATGTCCGGCGCGCCCAGATCAAGCAGGCGTTTCAGACGGTTGTTCCGGTTAATAACCCGGCGGTACAAATCGTTAAGGTCAGACGTTGCGAAACGTCCGCCATCCAACTGTACCATCGGACGAAGTTCCGGAGGAATAACCGGAAGCACGTCGAGAATCATCCATTCCGGCTCATTGCCGGAGCTCTTGAACGCTTCGATGACTTCCAGGCGTTTGATCGCCCGGTTGCGGCGTTGGCCTTGGGCCGTGCGCAGCTCTTCTTTCAAAAATTCCAATTCCTTGTCGATATCGAGATCCTGGAGCAGCTTTTTGACCGCTTCAGCACCCATGCCGGCTTGGAATCCGTAGCCATACTTTTCACGGTAGCTGCGATATTCCTTCTCGGACAGAAGCTGCTTTTTCTCCAGTGGAGTTTCACCTGGATCTGTAACCACATAGGATGCAAAATAAATGATCTCTTCCAGGGAGCGCGGCGACATATCGAGCGCAAGGCCCATCCGGCTCGGGATCCCTTTAAAGTACCAAATATGCGATACAGGTGCGGCCAATTCAATATGACCCATCCGCTCGCGGCGAACCTTTGCTCTTGTTACTTCGACGCCGCAGCGATCGCAGACAACGCCTTTATAACGTACGCGTTTATATTTACCGCAATGACATTCCCAGTCTTTGGTCGGGCCGAAAATTTTCTCGCAAAACAGCCCTTCCTTTTCCGGTTTCAATGTACGGTAGTTAATCGTTTCCGGTTTCTTAACTTCTCCGCGGGACCAAGAACGAATTTTATCTGGGGAAGCAAGCCCAATTTTCATAAACTCGAAGTTGTTGACGTCCAACAAGGAGCATCCCTCCTTAACCAAGTCCTGATATTGACAATCTCCGGTTATCAATCATCTTCGGGCGGCTTACGCCGCCCTAGATGCTTATTCTACTCCGACTTCCGCACCTTCCAGGTTCAGACTCAGTTTGTCCCCGGACGCATCGTCTTCGTCGTCGATTTCCTTCATCTCGATCTCTTCTTCATTTTCGGTGAGGATCTTGACGTCCATACCCAAACTTTGAAGTTCCTTGATCAAGACCTTAAACGATTCCGGTACACCAGGTTCCGGTACGTTCTCGCCTTTGACGATCGATTCGTAGGTTTTCACCCGGCCGACCACATCATCCGACTTGACGGTCAAAATTTCTTGCAGTGTATAAGCAGCGCCGTAGGCTTCGAGCGCCCAAACTTCCATCTCCCCGAAACGCTGTCCGCCGAACTGTGCTTTACCACCGAGCGGCTGCTGCGTAACGAGCGAGTAAGGACCTGTCGAGCGGGCATGGATTTTATCATCAACCATGTGCGCCAGTTTGATCATGTGCATGACGCCGACGGTAACTTCACGTTCGAATTGCTCACCTGTACGGCCGTCGTATAGAACGGTTTTACCATTACGCTGCATTCCGGCTTCTTCCATCGTGTCGAACACGTCGTACTCGTTCGCACCGTCGAATACCGGAGTAGCCACATGGATACCGAGCTTCAGAGCTGCCATACCAAGGTGAATTTCCAACACCTGACCGATGTTCATCCGGGATGGAACCCCGAGTGGGTTCAGTACAACCTGTACAGGTGTACCGTCCGGCATGAACGGCATATCTTCCTCTGGCAGAATACGGGCTACGACCCCTTTGTTACCATGACGGCCGGCCATTTTATCGCCTTCGGAAATTTTACGTTTTTGGGCAATATATACCCGAACAAGTTGATTAACGCCCGGTGGCAACTCGTCGCCATTTTCACGAGTAAACACCTTAACGTCGACAACAATACCGTCGGTACCATGCGGTACACGCAGGGATGTGTCACGTACTTCGCGTGCTTTCTCGCCGAAGATGGCGTGCAGAAGGCGTTCTTCTGCGGTAAGTTCCGTTACGCCCTTCGGAGTAACTTTCCCGACCAGGATATCGCCTGCGCCGATTTCCGCACCGACACGGATGATGCCGCGCTCGTCAAGATTGCGAAGCGCTTCTTCACCGACATTCGGAATATCGCGGGTAATCTCTTCAGGACCCAGCTTCGTATCGCGGGCTTCGGATTCGTATTCCTCGATATGGATCGAGGTGTACACATCCTCTTTCACGAGTTTCTCACTAAGCAGGATCGCATCCTCGTAGTTGTAGCCTTCCCAAGTCATAAAGGCAACGACTACGTTCCGGCCAAGAGCCAATTCGCCCATTTCTGTCGATGGCCCGTCCGCGAGAATGTCACCCTTCTTGATAACATCGCCGCGTTTGACGATCGGACGCTGGTTAATGCATGTTCCTTGGTTCGAACGCATAAATTTGTGTAATTTATGTTTAACAAGGTCGCCTTTTACTTCCTTGCCATCCACTTTCTCGACGCGGCGCAGCCAAATTTCGTTTGCTGCGGAACGCTCGATGATCCCGTCGTATTTCGAAACGATACATACACCGGAGTCTTTGGCCGATTTATGCTCCATCCCTGTTCCGACAAGCGGAGCCTTAGGAATGAGAAGCGGAACCGCCTGACGCTGCATGTTCGAACCCATCAGTGCACGGTTCGAGTCATCGTTCTCCAAGAAAGGAATGAGCGCGGTCGCGACGGACACAACCTGCTTAGGCGATACGTCCATATAGTCAACGCGGTCGCTCGGCATGGTCAAAATGTTGTCGGACTGCTTGTTATAACGAACGATAACATTCTCATCGCGGAACGTGTTGTCATCATTCAACACCGCGTTCGCCTGTGCAATGATGTAGTTATCCTCTTCATCGGCAGTCAGGTAAGCGATTTGATCGGTAACCTTGCCCGTATTCGGGTCAACCCAACGGTACGGAGCTTCGATGAAGCCATACTCGTTGACGCGAGCGAACGTCGACAAGGAGTTGATCAAACCGATGTTCGGTCCTTCCGGTGTCTCGATTGGACACATACGGCCATAGTGGGAATGATGGACGTCACGAACTTCAAAGCCCGCGCGTTCCCGCGTCAAACCACCAGGTCCGAGTGCGGACAGACGGCGTTTATTCGTAAGTTCAGCAAGCGGGTTCGTCTGGTCCATAAACTGCGACAACTGCGAACTGCCGAAGAACTCCTTAATCGATGCGATAACAGGACGAATATTGATCAGCGCTTGCGGCGTAATCACGTTCGCATCCTGGATCGACATTCTTTCGCGCACGACGCGTTCCATCCGGGACAAACCGATACGGAACTGGTTCTGCAGCAATTCGCCTACGGAACGCAGTCTACGGTTACCGAGATGGTCAATATCGTCCGTGCTTCCGACGCCGTGCAACAGGTTCAGGAAGTAGCTGATCGACGAAATGATATCGGCCGGCGTAATATGCTTCACCGATTTATCGATATTGCGGTTCGCGATCACCTTAACAACCTTGCCGTCTTCGATCGGAGAGAAAATATCGATCGTTTGCAAAGGCACGTCGTTAGCATCAAGAACACCGTTGGCCACATGATAGTTTTTGAAACCTACCGAGTTTTCCAAGAACGGCAAGATTTGATCAAGCAAACGGCGGTCCACCATCTGACCGGCTTCGGCGATAATTTCACCGGTGTTCGTGTCGATGAGAGACTCAGCCAAACGTTGGTTGAACAAACGATTCTTGATGTGGAGCTTTTTATTGATTTTATAACGGCCTACATTGGCCAGGTCATAACGCTTAGGATCAAAGAAACGCGCCACAAGCAAACTCTTAGCATTATCAAGAGTCGGCGGCTCACCCGGACGAAGACGCTCATAGATTTCAATGAGAGCTTTTTCCGTAGAGTCGGTGTTGTCCTTATCCAGCGTGTTGCGAATATATTCATCGTTGCCGAGCAAATCGAGAATCTCAGCATCCGTACCGAATCCAAGCGCACGAAGCAACACGGTTACCGGAATCTTACGAGTACGGTCGATCCGGACATAAACGATATCCTTCGCATCCGTCTCCAGTTCCAACCATGCACCGCGGTTTGGAATTACTGTTGCGGTATAAGTTTTCTTTCCGTTCTTATCCACTTTTGTGCTGAAATAGACGCTAGGAGAGCGAACCAACTGAGTGACAATTACCCGTTCCGCACCATTAATAATGAATGTGCCGGTTTCCGTCATCAGCGGGAAATCTCCCATGAATACTTCCTGCTCTTTGACTTCGCCGGTTTCCTTATTAATGAGCCGGACTTTAACCCGAAGCGGCGCCGCATACGTAACATCACGTTCCTTAGCGTCGTCTACTGTATACTTCGGTTCTCCAAGACTGTAATCGATAAATTCCAACACCAGATTTCCGGTGAAATCCTGAATCGGCGAGATATCCTGGAACATTTCCCGAAGGCCTTCTTCCAAGAACCACTCGTAGGATTTCTGTTGGATTTCGATCAGGTTCGGAACTTCGAGTACCTCGTTAATTCGTGCATAACTTCGCCGAGTGCGTCGACCATATTGAACAAGATGTCCTGCCAACTTATACCCACCCCTCATGTCTACTCACTTAAAAATTCATTGCGAACCCGTGTTTGTACCCTTATAATAGGACCATACGGATTCATCCACAAATAAAGAAAAGCCCTTATCGAATGCTTTCGAAAAAAGAGCATCATTATCCGTGTCATTTCCAGCCTGATGTCCCCGCATTCAGTAGATTTACCCGAAATGTACATATTATACGTAAAACGATATGATTTTATGCATCGTTTCACAAAAGTATTGACATTTCAGCAAGGTAAAGCCACAGAGGGCATCCTAATACTGACATTTTATAATAATAACACAACCACTTTTTCAAGTCAAACTATTTTTTTGGTTGCCTTGTAAATCCGATACCCCTTGTCCTTCGTCACTTCTTCCACGCTATCAAATAAAGACTCCAGCTTCAGCTTAGCCGACGGCGCCCCTTGCTTTTTCTGAATAACAATCCATAGAGAACCTCCAGGCCTCAATCTTTCATGAGCCCCTTCAAAAATCGCATGTACCGTCTCTTTGCCTGCCCGAATCGGTGGATTTGTCAGCACTACATCAAAATCCCGATCTCCTAGCTCCGCAAATAAATCGCTTTGGAGAACCGTTACATTCAAGATCCGGTTAGCCGCAGCATTTTCGCGAGCCAGTTCGACCGCACGGCTATTGACGTCGATCATAGTTACATGGCCTTGATCAGCCATGCGGGCAGCCGAAAGACCGATCGGTCCATAGCCGCAACCTACGTCAAGCACGTCTGCGTTTGCGGGAATTTCCATAGCTTCTATCAAAGTTCTGCTCCCGAAATCCACGCCGCCTTTGGAGAATACCCCGGCATCGCTGACAAAACGGAAATTCTGCCCCCGGAGCGTTGCGTCCCACATTTTCCGGTCATGTGCAACAGAAGGCTGATTCGTATAATAGTGATCTGGCATTTTACCGGTGACCTCCGTTGATCAGTTAATTGTTTTTGGGACTGGGGATCCTTTGCGAACGGACTCCTCGCCACGAAGTTCACCTAGGCAGATGCACGCGAGCAAGAGAGCACCAGACCCAAAAGCGTTTGTCCGAAACTTACGCAGGTTATAAACAAACCCCTTGAATGAATTCAAGGGGTTTGTCATTAGATAGAAGAGAAATTACTTCACTTCTACAGATGCGCCTGCTTCTTCCAATTTCGCTTTTACTGCTTCTGCTTCTTCTTTGCCCACTTTTTCTTTCAGTGGTTTTGGAGCGTTGTCAACCAGGTCTTTTGCTTCTTTCAAGCCGAGACCAGTGATTTCGCGAACCACTTTGATAACGTTGATTTTGGACGCGCCTGCATTGTTCAGGATTACGTCGAATTCAGTTTGCTCAGCTGCTTCAGCTGCGCCGCCGCCGCCACCAGCTACAACTACAGGAGCTGCAGCAGTTACGCCGAATTCTTCTTCGATAGCTTTAACAAGATCGTTCAGTTCAAGAACGGTCATAGCTTTGATTTCTTCCAAAATTGTTTCTTTAGACATGGTAGAACCTCCATTATTTTAATTTGATAATTTTAGATAGCTTGATTCAGAAGCAGCTTACGCGCTTGCTTCTTCTTTGTCTGCAACGGCTTTGACTGCCAGTGCGAAGTTGCGAACTGGAGCTTGAAGCACGCTGAGGAGCATCGAAAGGAGACCTTCGCGGGACGGAAGATCCGCCAACGCTTTGATTTGGTCAACGCCGACTACACGGCCTTCAACCACGCCACCTTTTACTTTCAACGCTTCGTTCTTCTTCGCGAAATCGCTAAGAATTTTAGCCGGAGCTACTGCGTCTTCAGCACTGAATGCGATAGCCGTAGGGCCAGTCAGCACTTCGTTCAGTTCAGAAAGTTCAGCAGCTTCTGTTGCGCGGCGAACGAGCGTATTCTTCAATACTTGGAATTCTACGCCAGCTTCACGAAGCTGTTTGCGCAATTCCGTAACTTGGGCAACATTCAGACCGCGGTAATCCGCTACTACAGTCGTTGCGCTCTCGCGCAATTTCGCAGTTACGGCTTCAACGGCTTCTTGTTTTGCTTGAATCACTTTTGCGTTTGCCAACCTGTACACCTCCTGATAGATTTACTCGGCCTTCTTCATTTCCATGAAAAAAGCCTCCGCAGAATCACGAAGGCCTGACGAATCATTAACCACAGATGAACTGCGGTAAATTGAAATTCTATCACAACACCTCGGTAGGAAATTAAGCACTAAGGCACCTACTGTCTACGGTAAGCATATTCAAATTGAATTGTCGTATCAAAAACAACTTGTTTAGTTTACCAAGAGATTCACTCGATGTCAATCCCATTACTCACCGAGGCGAGCGGTATTATCTGTAAACAGTTGTATTAACACGAGCGCTAGGGCCCATCGTCGAAGAAATCGCGATGTTTTTCAAATACACGCCCTTGGCAGCAGCCGGTTTAGCCCGGTTCAATGCGTCGATGAGAGCTTTGAGGTTCTCATTGAGTTGTTCGGAAGAGAAAGATACTTTTCCGATTGGCGCATGGATTTGACCTGCTTTGTCCAGACGGTACTCGATTTTACCCGCTTTGATTTCTTGAACGGCTTTAGCTACGTCAAACGTAACTGTACCTGCTTTAGGGTTAGGCATGAGGCCTTTACCACCGAGCAGACGGCCGAGTTTACCAACTTCACTCATCATATCCGGTGTCGCTACGCAGACATCGAATTCGAACCAGCCTTGTTGGATTTTGTTGATCATGTCTTGATCGCCTACGAAGTCAGCGCCGGCAGCTTCCGCTTCCTTAACTTTCTCGCCTTTGGCGAATACCAGAACGCGTTGCGTTTTACCCGTGCCATGAGGCAGGACAACGACACCACGAACGGCTTGGTCTTGTTTACGAGGGTCTACGCCCAAACGAACTGCTGCTTCAACGGTTTCGTCAAATTTTGCAGTCGCTGCCTTTTTCACCAGTTCAACGGCTTCTGAAGGCTCATATGTCGCTTCGCTGTCGATCAGCTTAGCGGCTTCAAGGTATTTTTTACCGTGTTTAGCCATGAAATTGTTCCTCCTTTGTGGTATTAGCGGAATATCCTCCCACTGTTCTCTGAAAAGATGAGCTACCCGAAGGTGAGCTTATTTTTTCAGAGGCAACTTCCGTTGCAAAAGTCTTGATGTCGTTTCTAGGTTGTTTAGCAACTCAGTTGTTTTACGCCCCAAGAATTAGTCTTGGATCGTGATGCCCATGCTACGAGCAGTACCTTCTACCATGCGCATTGCCGATTCAACGGAAGCTGCGTTAAGATCAGGCATTTTTCGCTCCGCGATTTGACGAACAACGTCGCGTTTCACGGTAGCCACTTTTTTCTTGTTTGGTTCGCCGGAACCCTTCTCGATCTTCGCAGCAACGCGAAGCAGAACAGCTGCCGGAGGAGTTTTGGTGATGAATGTAAAAGAACGGTCTTCAAACACCGAAATCTCAACTGGAATGATCAAACCTGCTTGATCGGCAGTACGAGCGTTGAATTCTTTACAGAATGCCATGATGTTGACACCTGCTTGACCCAAAGCTGGACCTACCGGAGGCGCAGGATTCGCTTTCCCTGCAGGAATTTGCAGTTTTACCACTTTGATAACCTTTTTCGCCATGTAAAACACCTCCTTGCCCTAATAGTGGTAGACGGAGCGCAATGCCCCTCCCACGTGAAACCCTAAGAAACCTATATCTTTTCCACTTGAGTGTAATCCAGTTCAAGCGGGGTTTCTCGTCCAAACATGTTGACGTGAACCTTGAGCTTGCTCTTGTCGACCAGAATTTCTTCGATGGATCCGACAAAATTGGCAAACGGGCCAACCTTGATGCGTACGGATTCTTTCAAGTCGAACTCGATAACCGGTTTCGGTTCTTCCATGCCCATATGCTGCAAAATCTGTTCCACTTCTTCAGGGAGCAGAGGCGTAGGTTTGGAACCCGATCCCGTGGAGCCGACAAATCCAGTAACGCCCGGCGTGTTGCGAACAACATACCAAGAGTCGTCGGTTTGGATCATTTCCACCAAGACATATCCCGGGTAAACTTTACGCATGACGGTCTTCTTCTTACCGTCTTTGTTTACCACTTCTTCTTCCATAGGAACAAGAACGCGGAAAATCTTGTCTTCCATGCCCATGGACTCGACGCGCTTCTCCAAATTGGCTTTGACCTTGTTCTCATACCCGGAATAGGTATGAACTACGTACCATCTTTTTTCCATATCAAGCCACCTATGGACCCTTCTTAAATTATCGCTTCGATCACAGCAGAGATGCCGATATCAAGTACCCAAAAATAAATCGCGACAACTGCAATTGTACCCAGCACAATCAGCGTATAATTGGTCAGCTCTTTACGATTAGGCCAGCGAACCTTTTTAAGCTCTGCCCAGCTTTCAGAGAAAAAAGAGATCAACGACTTGAAACTTCGTTTCATGCGCGACTACACCTCCAAAGACTATCTGGTTTCGCGATGAGGAACTTGCTCGTTGCAAAACTTGCAAAATTTCTTCATCTCCATGCGGTCGGGGTGGTTACGCTTGTTTTTCGTTGTCGTGTAGTTTCTTTGTTTGCAGTTCGTACAAGCCAACGTAATAATTACCCGCATGATGTGCACCTCCCAAAGACATTCCTTTATGAGAAAGTCTTATTGTTTAAACCTAAAAATGAAAAACACAAATTTAGGCCTACCTAAAACACTTTATCACATGGCCCTACCCGTGTCAACGAGCGAGACAAGCTTCTCTCTTCGTTAAATTGAGGTAATTCCTGAATGACTCTTGAATCTGGAAATTGTCAGCTGGAGCAGGTTCTGGATTCGAATGCGTATCTTTCTAGTATGGCACAGCTTTTAATAGGTTAAACGCAAATACAGCTTCTTTTCAAACGTGTAGTCGTACTCCAGAAATATGCAGGGGTGCGGGCTTCGAGTTGCGTCGGTTGATGCTCCTCCTGGAGGTAAGCCACCTCGCCTGGACTACCTGATGACGGGATGGTTTGGTCGATCAATATAATGATAATGCGCGCGCGGAAAATACTTTTTAACGGACACAGGAGACCTTAAGTCACCCAAAACACCTTGTTTTCCATACTAACGGACACAGTAGCTCTTAACTCCACTATTTTCTTACGAAAACAGCAATTCATCCTGCTTTAAGGGCCGTGGTGTCCGTTAGTTTCCTAAACGTTACATTTAACGTGGAATAAGGTCTCTCGTGTCCGTTAGAAGTTAGCGATTGGAAAAGGAGTACACAAGCTTACAAACACAGAAGCACTAATAAACAAATACTGAAATACGCAATACGCAATACACAATACGCATAACGCAATACAAAATACGCAATACGCATACACCATACACCATACACCATACACCATACACCATACACAAGCCTCAAATGTGCAAGCTCAAATTCAAACACCCATTAAAACAGCAAAAAAGGGCGACGGCTGATCCGTCCTCCCTCTATGTTCCGTATAATTTCAACTATAAGTTCAAATGCCTCCGTCGCGCACTTCCAGATAACGTTCCAGTTTACGCTTCACTCGTTGCAACGCATTGTCGATGGATTTCACATGCCGGTTTAAATCAACCGCGATTTCCTGATAGGACCGCCCATCCAGGTACAGCATCAACACCTTGCGTTCCAGGTCACTGAGTATTTCAGACATTTTATCTTCAAGTCCGACAAATTCCTCTTGATTAATGATCAATTCTTCCGGATCGCATACCCGGGAGCCGCAAATAACATCCAAGAGCGTCCGATCGGAATCCTCATCATAAATTGGCTTGTCCAATGAGACATAAGAATTGAGCGGAATATGCTTCTGGCGGGTCGCCGTCTTGATTGCCGTTATAATCTGACGTGTAATGCACAGCTCGGCAAACGCTTTGAACGAAGCGAGCTTATCCCCCCGAAAGTCCCGGATCGATTTATAAAGGCCGATCATGCCTTCCTGAATAATATCCTCACGGTCGGCACCGATCAGGAAATAGGATCTAGCTTTGGCACGCACAAAACTGCGGTACTTGTTAATCAAGTACTCAAGCGCTTCACTGTCACCGTTGCGGACGGCTTCGACAATGTCTTCGTCATTTTGGACCTCATAATCTAGCCTTATCCACGTCTCCAGGTTGACACTCACCACAAATCCCTCCGGCTGCAACGCACGGTGCCCCGTCACTCAGTCAAGTAATACGAACAGTATATATGATGGCGCATATTAGCGTCAACCGAAAAAGTACCAAAAGATGTAAAGTCGAACTTTGTCAAGAGTATTTGGGAGCAAAACCACAGAATGCACTTTCATTCCCTGCGCCACCGTTCGAACATTTTTCTCACTTCCGGACTCAGCTTTCCGTCAATCGTGTTCCTGCTGGAGTTGCTGCTGCGTTCCTGCAATCTCACCTGGATTTCCTTCTCGCTTTGCTCCACTTGGGTCAGCAATTCGCGCGCCGAAACCCGTAGCGCTCCCTGCCCGAATATGACATGCTGCTCCACCATATCGCTTGTAGCGACATAAATCTGCCTGCGGCGATTCGTCAATTCCCCGACCAGACGTTCAATGCATTCATCCGCTGTCTCTTTTTCTTTGGTGAAATGGATATCGACTTTATATTGGGCGAATGACTTGCCGAGTCCGGGTACCCGGTAAGCATCAAAGACGACGATCACCTTTCTCCCCGAAAAGGCTTGGTAGTCGGCCAGCCTGGCCAACAAACGGTCCCGGGCCTCCTCCAGATCGTTCTTGGACAAGGAGGCGAGCTCGGGCCACCCGCCGATCATATTGTATCCGTCTACCAGGAGACAATCGCGCGTGTCGCGCATAGAACTCTAGCCCTCAGCGCGGCGTCTGCGAAGCACTTCATACATCACAACGCCCGCGGCAACCGAGGCGTTCAAGGAATTCAGCTGTCCGTTCATCGGAAGCTTCAGCAGCACATCGCAGGTCTCCCGGACCAGGCGGCCCATTCCCTTATTTTCATTCCCGATCACGATCGCCACCGGACCGGTAAAAATATTGCCGCTACTGCCGCTATAAATTTCATCCTTAGCGGCGACATCGGTACCGACGACCCAGACGCCGCCTTCCTTAAGCTGCTCCATCGTCTGTACCAGATTTGTCACTCGGGCTACAGGGACATATTCGACCGCCCCGGCCGAGGTCTTGGATACGGTCGCGGTGACTGCGGCGGAGCGCCGTTTAGGGATAATCACCCCATGAACTCCCGTACATTCCGCAGTCCGCAAGATCGAACCCAGATTATGCGGATCCTCGATTTCGTCCAGCACGAGCAGGAACGGCGCTTCACCCCGTTCGGCAGCTCTTGCAAGCAGATCTTCAACCTCAACGTAGGCGTATGGCGCCGCCTGGGCTACAACGCCCTGATGCTGCAAACCCGGGGCCATTTGGTCCAGCTTCCGCTTGTCCACGAATTGAACGATAATTCCCCGGTTTTTGGCCTCCATCACTATCGGTTGGGTCAGATGTTTTTGGGCGCCTTCAGCTACCCATATTTTATTAATCGTGCGTCCGGCTCTGAGCGCTTCAAGCAGCGAGTGCTTCCCGGCGATCCATTCTTGGTCCTCCATAAAATCCTCCTGGGTTTATAAGTTCAGGGATCTAAATCCCTTCAAGTTCATGATCATATTGTTCGAAGCCTTGCGCAATCAAGCTGCGCAAGCGGTCATGCGCCCCGGTGTAGTACAGAAAGCCGATCAGGCTTTCGAACGCGGTAGCATGACGGTAATCCAGCACATTCGCATTTTTGGGAATGGTGCCGGATTTGGCGTTGCGGCCTTGCCTGACAACGTCCCGCTCTTCCTCGGTCAGCTGCGGCTCCAGCAGGGCCAGCAGCCCGGCCTGAGCTTTGGCGGAGACGTATTTCGTCGACAGCCGGTGCAGGTGGTGCGGCCGGAGATTCGGCCGGGCGATCACATGCTGGCGGACGGCGACCTCGAAGACGGCGTCGCCGATATACGCGAGCGCGAGCGGCGGCAGGAGCCGGGCCGGCTTGGACGGCGGCTCCGGGAACCAGAGCGCCGCAGGGGCCGCGCCCGGCGCAGCGGCAGCGCCCTCAGGCGCCCGCCCGGGCATGCCGGCGGGCTCTTCGGCGTTCTGTCCGCTGCGCGGCAACGGGCTGCCGTTTGCTTCCGGGCCCGTCATTTGCGCCGCCATCTCATGCCTTGCGGCGTATCTTCCAGCAGGATGCCCTGCTCCTGCAGCAGATCGCGGATCTCGTCGGCACGGGCCCAGTTCTTCGACTTCCGCGCTTCCGTACGCTCTTCGATCAGCGCCTCGATCTCCTCGTCGAGCAGCTCCTGCTCTTCTTCGGCGGCAATCCGCAGCACGCCGTTCATCTCCTCGAACAGGGTCAGCGCCGCTTCCAGATCGGCGTGAGACACCTCACTGCTCTGCAGCAGGCCGTTCACTTCACTTACCCACTCAAACACCGCCGTAATCGCATCCGGCGTATTGAAATCGTCTTGCATTTTCGTATGGAATGCAGTGCGAATGTCCTGCAACTTGCGCTCCCATTCCTTCGTCACCGCCGTACCTTCCCCGCTTCCAGCCGACTCCTGCAGCCGGTAACGCAAATTGCCCAGCGCGTTGGCGATCCGCTCCACGCCGCGCTCCGCCTGCATCATCGATTCGTCCGTGAAATTCAGCGGATTGCGGTAATGGGTAGTCAGCATGAAATAACGGATCGCTTCACGCTTGTACTTGGACCGGAGATCCTTCACCAGCACCCCGTTTCCGAGCGACTTCGACATTTTTTCCCCGCCGATATTAATATATCCGTTATGCATCCAATAGCTCGCCAGCGGCTTGCCCGTAACTGCTTCGGACTGGGCTACCTCGCACTCATGGTGCGGGAACTGCAAATCCTGGCCGCCGCCGTGAATGTCCAGCGTGTCCCCGAGCAGATGGCGGGACATGGCCGAGCACTCGATATGCCATCCGGGCCGCCCAGGACCCCACGGGCTATCCCAGTGGATTTCACCCGGCTTGGCGGCTTTCCACAGCACGAAATCCTCCGGATTTTCTTTCCGCTCATCCACATCGATCCGGATACCGAACTGAAGCTCGCCGATATTTTGCCCCGACAGCTTGCCGTAGCCTTCGAATTTTCCCGTCCGGAAAAAGACGTCCCCGCCCTTCTCGTAAGCATAGCCTTTGCTTTCCAGGTCGCGGATAAACTCGATGATGATGTCCATATTTTCGGTGACCCGGGGATTGGACGTGGCGCGAGGAATGCCGAGCCCTTCCAGATCCTCGTAATAGGCGTCGATAAACATCGAGGCTACCTCCGGTACCGACAGGTCCATTTCCTCCGCTTTGCGGATCAGCTTGTCGTCGACATCTGTGAAATTGACTACGAAATTCACATCATATTTCTGATTCTCCAAATAACTGCGCACGACATCGAAAAAAATCATCGGACGTGCGTTTCCAATATGAATATAACCGTATACGGTCGGTCCGCACACATAAACCGAAGCCTTCCCCGGCTCCTGGGTCACAAATTGTTCCTTCATTCGGGTAAGCGTGTTGTAAATTTGCAGCGCCATACTCTCGATCCTTTCACATTTAAGGTTCTGTTCTATTTTAACCGTGAATCATTCTAACATAGACAGTTTATTGCAGATTGATTTTGTTGTTCTACTCCGCTGTCTGCTTTTCTGGCAGTTCTTTTCTCAGGCTTTGTACTTCGCTTTGCAGTTGCTCGATCTCCTGTTGAAGCGAGCGCATCGCATCGACTACCGGATCCGGCAGTTGATGGCTCAAACGATCCAGCCGCTTGCCGCCCTGGCGGACCACTTTGCCCGGAATGCCGACTACCGTGCTGCCCGCAGGCACTTCTTTGAGGACTACAGAGTTTGCGCCAATATTGCATTGATCCCCTATCGTAAAAGAACCCAATATTTTCGCCCCCGACCCGATGACGACGTTATTGCCGATCGTCGGATGCCGTTTGCCCTTCTCCTTCCCGCTGCCGCCCAGCGTAACGCCTTGATAAATGACAACGTCATCGCCGATTTCGCAGGTTTCCCCGATCACCACGCCCATCCCGTGGTCGATGAACAACCGGTTACCGATCCGTGCCCCGGGATGAATTTCGATGCCGGTAAAAAAGCGGCTGACCTGCGAGACGATCCGAGCCAGCGTAAACCAGCGCCGCCGGTAAAAAACATGGGCGACCCGATGGCTCCATATCGCATGCAAACCGGAATAGGTAAAAACCACCTCGAACCAGCTTCTGGCAGCCGGGTCATTCTCAAACACCGCCTGAATATCGGACCTCATTCTTTTGAACATAAGCGTTATCCCCCTCTATCTGCTGCTTACGCCTCACTACGGTCAATGGATGCCAAGTTGCCTGATGAATATGCCAAAAAAGCGCCCCCGCAGCTTTCGCTGCAGAGACGCCTGATGCGTGGTTCCACTCTGCTTCGGATACAAGCCGGCCTTAAAGCCTTGGCTTAATCCCTCATGAGGTCCTTAACGCGGACGATACGGCAGAATCTACCGGGCCTCACGGCCTCGCTCGAATCTGCGGCTCCCGGGTGCATTTCCGCCGCGCGTATTGAGATAACTCTCAGCCACAAAGCGGGTGTACCCGCTTACCGGTTATCTTCTCTGGACAATACTGACGCTACAAACGTACTTCTCCCGTTCTATGCCGATGCCTCTATCTTACATGATAGTCCACAAAACTGACAATAAATGATTTAAAACTACCTAAGCGCCGCGGATTTGCGACTTCAGCCGGTCGATAACGCGATCGCGGCCGAGCAGGTAAATGGTCTGGTTCAAATCCCGGCCATGGGTTTGACCGGTCAACGCGACGCGGATCGGCATAAAGAGCCCTTTCCCTTTTACGCCGGTTTCTTTCTGTACTTCCTTGATCAGGACGGCCATTTGCTCCGGCGTGAATTCCGCCGCGGCTTCCACCTTGCCGAGGAAGGCGCTCAGCACGTCCGGTACTTGCGGCTCGGCCAGGATCGCGGCCGACTCTGCATCCAGCTCCAGATGCGTGCGGAAGAACAGGTCCGACAATTCAACGATGTCGGATGCCGCCGTCATTTGCTCCTGGTACAAAGCGACAAGCGTCTTGGCCCAAGCTTGCTGTTCCGGCGTCAATTCCTCAGGCAGACGGGACGCCGCCTGCAAATGCGGAATCGCAAGCGCGGCGATGAGATCCGGGTCGGCATTTTTAATATAATGATTATTCAAGTGAGCCAATTTATGCTTATCGAATACCGCAGGACTGCGCGACAGCCGGTTCGCATCGAAAATCGAAATCAGTTCGTCCTTAGAGAAAATCTCCTCTTCCCCTTCGGGCGACCAGCCCAGCAGGGCGATGAAGTTAAACAAAGCTTCAGGCAAATAGCCGAGCTTATCGTATTGTTCGATGAACTGAATGACGGATTCGTCGCGTTTGCTCAGCTTCTTATGGTTGTCACCGACGATCAGGGTCATATGACCGAAACGCGGCGGCTCCCAGCCGAAAGCTTCATAGATCATCAATTGACGCGGCGTATTCGACACATGGTCTTCTCCGCGCAGCACATGGCTGATTTTCATGAGATGATCGTCGAGCGCTACGGCGAAATTGTAGGTTGGGATGCCGTCTTTTTTCACAATGACAAAATCGCCGCTGACGTCGGATTCGAACGTGATCGGCCCTTTAACAAGATCGTCGAAGGTGTAGGTGCGGCCTTCCGGTACCCGGAAACGAATGCTTGCCACACGGCCTTCAGCTTCAAACGCAGCGCATTGCTCCGGCGTCAAATCGCGGTGTTTGCCGGAATAACGCGGCATTTCCCCACGCGCAGTTTGCTCCTCGCGCTCTTGCTCCAGCTCTTCCTCCGTGCAGTAGCACCGGTAAGCCAAACCGCGGTCTAGCAGGTCCTGCCAATAAGTGCGGTAGATGTCCAGCCGTTCTGTCTGACGGTAAGGCCCATACTCCCCGCCCACGTCGACGCTTTCGTCCCAATCCATGCCCAGCCATTTGAGATAGGTGAGCTGGCTTTCTTCTCCGCCGGCCACATTCCGCTTTACGTCGGTATCCTCGATACGGATGATGAATTTACCTCCGTGATGTCTGGCAAACAAATAATTGAACAACGCCGTTCTGGCGTTACCGATATGTAAATGCCCTGTAGGACTCGGCGCATAACGCACGCGAACCTCTGTCATAGTAATCCCCTCCAGATTTAAAATAACGCCTAAGATGATAGCACATCCGAGAGCAGGCATACAATACATTGCGATGCAATGCCCTCGCCGCGGCCCGTAAACCCTAGATGCTCAGTCGTCGTCGCCTTCACATTAACCCGCTGCGGATCGGCTTCGAGCGCTTCGGCAATTACCTCGACCATCTGCGGAATGTACGGCGCCATTTTTGGAGCCTGCGCGATGATTGTCGCATCGAGATTGCCGAGGCGATATCCTCTCTCCTTCGCCATTGCCCAGACCCGACGCAGCAGCACCAGGCTGTCCGCATCCTTAAAGGCCGGATCCGTATCCGGGAAGTGCCGGCCGATATCTCCCAGTGCCAGCGCGCCCAGAATGGCGTCGCTCACAGCATGGAGTAACACGTCTGCATCGGAATGCCCGAGCAATCCCTTTTCGTAAGGAAGGGTCACCCCTCCAATGATACAAGGTCTTCCCTCCACCAACTGATGCACATCAAATCCTTGTCCAACTGCGATCATAGTTTGTCCTCTCCCCTGAATTCCTTCTTATTCGCGATAATTTCGGCAAAGTCCAAATCCTCAGGCGTAGTAATCTTAATGTTGCTGTACCCGCCTTCCGTCACTTTAACGGGAATGCCCAGCCGTTCGACAAGCATCGCGTCATCTGTACCGATAAAGCCTGCGGTCTCGGCATCTTCATGAGCCCGCAGCAGATCGGAACGGCGAAAAGCCTGCGGAGTCTGAATCGCCCACAAGCTGCGGCGGTCCGGCGTCGCTGTCACCCGTCCTTGCCCGTCGACCTGCTTCACCGTATCCTTCACCGGAACGGCGAGAATGGATGCCCCATGCTCTACGGCCGCCTCATAACAGGACGTCACCTGCCCGCTCGTGACAAAAGGGCGGACGCCGTCATGCACCAGTACCCAGGGTGTCCCGATGTTAAGCAGGCCCCGGTATACCGAATGCTGACGCTCGGCGCCGCCCGGTATTACTTTCACTTGTTTCGCAATGCCGTACTCGGCGATCCAGGCGCGGCATCGATCCACATCCTGCTCCCCGGTGACGAGCACAATTTCACCTATCAACGGATGGCGGTCAAACACTTCCAGCGTATGAACGATAATCGGCTTTCCCTTCAAAGAGAGAAACTGTTTGCTCTCCTTCGTGCCCATTCTCGTTCCCCGACCGGCTGCCACCACGATAACCCCGACTTCCGGGGCGGATTCCGTTTTCATGATCTCTTGCCTCACCTGCCAGATAGTAAGCGGGACTCTGCGGTCGTTCGATACACCGTCTTTAGTTCCCGCATTTATCTCCCATCATACCGAATTTACTGGGCTTTTTCCAACAGTTTCGGTTTGGCGAAGATCATCCGGCCCGCGGACGTTTGCAGTACGCTCGTTACCAACACCTCAGTGATGGTGCCGATGAAGTCACGGCCGCCTTCAACGACGATCATCGTGCCGTCATCCAGATAGGCGACGCCTTGTCCGTGTTCCTTCCCGTCCTTGATCACCTGCACCATGATTTCCTCGCCCGGAAGCACGACCGGCTTGACCGCATTGGCGAGATCATTGATGTTCAGCACGGAGACGCCCTGTAATTCACACACCTTGTTCAGGTTGAAATCATTGGTTACGACTTTACCCTGCAGCACCTTGGCCAGCTTGACCAGCTTGCTGTCGACTTCGGAGATCTCTTCGAAATCCCCTTCGTAAATCATCACCTTCACATCGAGTTCCTTCTGGATTTTGTTCAAAATATCCAGTCCCCGCCGTCCGCGGTTCCGTTTCAGCAAGTCGGACGAATCGGCGATATGCTGAAGCTCCTCCAGCACGAATTCCGGGATGACGATCGTTCCCTCGATGAAACCTGTTTTGCAAATGTCGGCGATACGCCCATCAATAATCACGCTGGTATCCAAAATCTTATGTTCCTCAAGCCGCCGCTCTTCCTCGGGATTCCCGCTGCCCCATTTTCCTGAAATCCATAAGGAGGACAGCTCCTCTTTTTTCTCCAATCCGACGTATAGGCCCATGTAACCGAGCAGCATGGAAATCGCAAACTGGGCAAAGCCTTCCAGGGTTCCAAACCAGGACAAAACGGGATAGACCATTAAAGAAAGAAGAAGTCCTGCAGTCAGTCCGGCCGCTCCCGCCGCCAAGTCCTTCATCGGGATTTGTGTCAGCGCCGTGATCCATTGTCTCACTTTTACAGAGACGACATCGGCCGCAAGCGAGAAGAAAAACAAAAACAGGCACGCTCCCGCCGCCGCCAGTATAAATTGGGCCAACAGAGGACTCATCCCTTCAAACCAGCTCTTGAGCGGCTGAGGGAACACTCCCGCTACGCCCTCCATGGTATAACCGAACCATGCACCGCAAAGTCCGGATACGATCAGTAAACTCTTTTTCAGCATGACGCTCTTCACCTCCTGATTATGTATCATCAATATCCAGTATGATCCAATTTTTGGTGACGTAATCGGAGGGGAAGCAATTTTTTTGTCGGCCTCTTAAGAATTAAATTCGGAAGGAACCCGCAGTGAGCGGGATTTCAGGTTGATAAGTAGGGAAAGGGTGGCATATAATGAACTCAATTCATAATATTGAGGTGGATGGAAAATGAGCGCACCGAGCCTTCAATCTTTTCAAGATCAAGTTTCTGAACTGTTGCTCCGTCACCGCAGTCTGCTGGATGTCATGTCTAAAATGGGACAAACTAATGCCGCTGCAGTCCGCACCGTGACCAAGGCGGTTACCGAATGCGGATGTGTGGAGCTTCATGCCACCAAACAGGAATTTGAACCCGGCATGAGCCTGGAGCAGGCCAAGGAAAGAATTAATGAGCACGTCCGGGGAGAACTCTGCGAAAACTGCCGGGATGCAATCAGCAATGAACTTGGACGCAGCTTGTTCTATACTTCCGCGCTTTGCAACCTGCTCGGCATCGAGCTCGACGAAGTGCTGGAAAAAGAATCGCAAAAATGCTCTACCCTGGGCTTATTCAATATGTCCTAAGATTAGGAACTTAAGATCGCAAAAAAAGGCATCGCTTTCCGCACAATTGCAGAAGGCAATGCCTTTTTCTTTGGTTGTTATTAATATGAGTTCAAAAAGACAGGTTTTCAGGACCGAGAAGGTTGGATGAAGATAGGGACTGAGTAGCGGAGCGTACATTAGGTACGTGAGCAACGGAAGGCCCGGCTGAATTCAAGATTCGACGTCGAATCCGCTTCATGATCTGCTTCGTCGTGGAAAGATGACTTTTTGAACAACCTCTATTAACGTTTGGGACGGTAGGCCCGCTCGGAATCATCGTCGTCCCTGCGCTTACGGCGCAGCAGCTTATCGACGTTCTGTTTCAAACCATACCCCGCGTACAGTACCAGCGGGACGAAGATCAGTTTGGAAATCTGCTCCGGGAACATGACCGCAATCGCAACAGCCAATATAACGACAAACGGCGTAATGGCTACGGCTTTCCTCGGCAACCCGAGCTTCTTGAAATTCGGATATTTGACCGAGCTTACCATCAGGTAGGACAGCAATAGCATCGAAATAATGAAATAAGGCGCAGAGAAGTCCTTGTGAAACAGCGATAAAGTAGCCAGAACCCCACCTGCGGCGGGAATTGGCAAACCTATGAAGTAACCCGGGATTCCTTTCTGGACATTGAATCTGGCCAGTCTCAGCGCTCCGCACATCGGAAAAATGGCGGTAACGACCCAGACAAGACCGGTTTGCGGCAGATCATGGAATGAAATTAAATACATAATGAGTGCCGGAGCAATGCCGAAGGAGATGATATCCGATAACGAGTCAAGCTGCTTGCCGAATTCGCTTTGACAATTCAAAGCTCTGGCTACCCGTCCGTCAAGACCGTCCAGCAGCATGGCGACAATAACCATAATCGCTGCCAAGCTGAATCTGCCGTCAAGCGCGAGCATCATGGCCAGCATTCCGAGAAACAGGTTACCTAAGGTAAACAGGTTCGGAATTGATTTAGTAATCATCTTTTCACCTCAAATAGATATCCTTAACATCATCATCTGATTGTAGGAGAATTAAATTTGTCTGTCAATGAACACCTGTTCCTGAAGACGCTTCAAGCCTTCCTTAATCGCCCGGGCCCGCACTTCGCCGATGCCGTCGACCTCATCCAGCTCTTCGATGGTGGCCATCAGAACGCTTGGAAGCTCCCGGAAACGCTCCACCAGGTTGTGGATGATCACATTCGGAAGACGCGGGATTTTGTTCAAGACGCGGTAACCGCGTGGAGAAACCAGATCCTCCGAGACGGCCGCTGAAGTCGGATAACCGAGCAAACGAGTAATATGGTTGTCGTCCAGCAGCTCGTCGTCACTGGAACGCTTGAGCCCGAGAATAATTTCACGGATCGCCTCGTCACTGCCGTCCTTCGCGTAATCCTTATACAGCAGCCACGCCTCTTCCTCCATATTGCTGACCAGTTCTTCCATCTGCATGCTGATCAGCCGTCCCTCGGTACCAAGCTCATTAATAAACCGCTTGATCTCCATTTTGATGCGAATGACCATCTCCACGCGTTGAATTACATTGATGACTTCCGGTATTGTAACCAATTCTTCGAACTCTGAAGCAGTCAGGTTGGTGAGGGCCTGATTCAATACCGCTCTATATTTCTCCAGCGTTTGAATCGCCTGATTGGCTTTCGTAAGGATTACGCCGATTTCCTTCAGAGCATAGCGCAGGCCGCCTTGATACAGCGTAATGATGTTCCGCCGCTGGGAGATCGATACCACGAGCTTACCCGTCTGCTTCGCAACCCGCTCTGCCGTACGGTGACGGATCCCGGTCTCCGCGGAGGAGATGGAGGAATCCGGAATGAGCTGGGTATTGGCATATAAAATCCGTTTCAAATCCTCGCTTAAAATAATGGCACCGTCCATTTTGGCGAGTTCGTATAAATAGTTTGGCGAAAAGTCACAGTTGATGGAAAAGCCGCCTTCGACCACTTCCATCACTTCCGGACTGTAACCGACGACTATGAGGCCGCCGGTCTTGGCTCGAAGTACGTTTTCGAGCCCGTCACGAAAAGCGGTACCCGGTGCAACGAGCCTAAGCAAATCGTTCATTTTCTCCGCTTGGGTTGTTTCTTTCATCATTTAGTGCCCCCTAATCTAACGCAACAGCTAGCGCATCTGCAACGGTATTCACACCGATTAATTGTATTTCTTTCGGTCCTTTCCACCCTTTCATGCTCTTCTCGGGGAGAATGACCCGTTTAAATCCGAGTTTGGCAGCTTCCTTCACCCGCTGCTCCGCCCGGGACACCGCCCGGACCTCGCCCGTCAATCCGACTTCGCCGAAAAATACGTCATAAGGCTTAGTCGGCAGATCGCGGAAGCTGGAGGCGATGCTTACGGCGATCGCCAAATCTACGGCCGGTTCGTCAAGCTTGACGCCGCCGGCAAGGTTTACATAGGCGTCCTGGTTTTGCAGGAACATTCCCATCCGTTTCTCGAGCACCGCGATGATCAGGTTCATCCGGTGATGATCCACCCCTGTCGCCATTCTTCGGGGCGAAGGGAACTGCGTGGACGCGACCAGCGCCTGAAGCTCGACCAGCATCGGCCGGGTTCCCTCCATGGAGGCTACTACCGTAGAACCCGCAACGCCCAGCGGACGCTCGGACAGGAACAGTTCCGAAGGATTCGCTACTTCCGCAAGTCCGGCTTCATTCATTTCAAAAATGCCGATTTCGTTAGTCGAACCGAACCGGTTCTTTACCGCCCGGAGCAAACGATAGGAATGATGGCGTTCCCCTTCAAAATAAAGCACCGAATCCACCATATGCTCCAGCATACGCGGTCCTGCAATAGCTCCTTCTTTAGTGACGTGGCCCACCAGCACCGTGGCGATGCCCTGCCCCTTCGAGATCCGCATGAAGCGGGCCGTGCACTCGCGAACCTGAGACACGCTTCCCGGCGCGCTCGTCACTTCCGGCAAATACACCGTCTGAATCGAGTCGATGACCAGGAAATCCGGCTTCACCTGATTGATCGCTTCCTCAATGCCATCCATGCTGCTTTCGCACAACACGTACAGCTCGGGAGAGAGCGCACCGAGCCGTTCCGCCCGAAGCTTGGTCTGCCGGGTCGATTCCTCCCCGGAAATATACAGCACCCGAAGTCCGGCTTTGGCCATTTCGTGCGAGGTCTGCAGCAAGAGCGTGGATTTCCCGATCCCCGGGTCCCCCCCTACAAGGATCAGCGATCCGGGAACGATGCCTCCGCCAAGAACCCGGTTGAGCTCGGCAATTCCCGTTTGAATCCGCGGCTCCTGGCCGCTCTCTATATTTATGATCGGAAGCGGCTTTTCTTTCGTATGAAATAAGCCTGAAGTAAGTCCTTGGGTTTTGACCACTTTTTCCGTTTCTTCCACCATGGTATTCCAAGAACCGCAGCCCGGGCATTTTCCATACCATTTAGGCGATTCATATCCGCATTCGGTACAATAAAACTTTGTCTTTACTTTAACCATTTATCTCTCCTTCTCCACACTGCAAAATTTGACAAACCTTGCAGGTCGCACCACAAAAGGTACCATTAAAAGTTTACCATTCTTTCAGATTTAACGTAAAGTTTTTTCCCGTCAAAACGGGCTTTTCTCTGCGTATGTACCGACGTTTAGCCAACTCTTGCGTTATGTAGGTCATTCTATGTAAAAAGCTCCCAAAGCATCGCTTTGGGAGCCTCTTACTACATATATCGGATATCATCCGTTTCTTTTTCAGTCACTTCACATCAAGTTAAGCATTTTTTGAAAAAAGACCCGATTTCTCTACGGTCAACGCGCCGTTCTCCTCGTCGATCGTGAGCGAATCTCCCTTCTTCACATTGCCGGTAAGCAATTCCTCGGACAGACGGTCCTCGATATGCTTCTGGATCGCCCGGCGCAGCGGACGCGCTCCGTATGCCGGATCGAAGCCCTCTTTGGCAAGGAAGGCCTTGGCCTTATCGGTAAGGACGAAGTCCACTTCATGCTCGCGCAGCCGCTTGCGAAGCTCCTCGGACATGAGCGACACGATTTGACCGATATGGCTTTCTTCCAAGGAGTGGAACACGATGATTTCATCAATCCGGTTCAGGAATTCAGGACGGAAGCTCTTCTTGAGCTCTTCCATCACTTTGCCCTTCATATTGTCATAATCCGCACCTGCATCCTCGACGGCAGTGAAACCAAGGCGCGTATTCCGCTTGATCGCTTCAGCCCCTACGTTGGACGTCAGGATGATCAGCGTGTTACGGAAATCGACCACCCGGCCTTTGGAGTCAGTCAACCGGCCGTCTTCCAGCACTTGCAGCAGAATGTTGAACACTTCCGGATGGGCCTTTTCGATTTCATCCAGCAGGACTACGGAATAAGGCTTGCGGCGTACCTTTTCGGTCAATTGTCCGCCTTCCTCATATCCTACATATCCCGGAGGCGCGCCTACCAGACGGGCCGTGGAGTGCTTCTCCATGTACTCCGACATGTCGATGCGGATGACGGCATTCTCGTCGCCGAACATCGATTCGGCAAGCGCTCTTGCCAGCTCGGTTTTACCTACCCCGGTCGGACCGAGGAAGATGAACGAACCCATCGGACGCTTCGGATCCTTGAGGCCGGCCCGTGCCCGGCGGATCGCCCGGCTGACGGCTTTTACCGCTTCGTCTTGGCCGATTACCCGCTCATGCAGGAGTTGTTCCATATTCAGCAAACGCTCGGTTTCTTCTTCTTTCAGCTTGATAACCGGGATTCCGGTCCAGCTGGCTACCACTTGAGCAATATCCTCCGGAGTTACCTCGGAGTCGGTACGGCCCTGTTTTTCTTTCCATTGATTCTTCGTTACATCCAGCTCTTCGCGAATTTTTTGCTCGGTATCGCGAAGCGCAGCGGCTTTTTCGAATTCCTGGCTCTGCACGGCAGCGTCTTTCTCCTTGCGGATGTCGTCCAGACGGTTCTCGAGCTGCTTCAAGTTTGGCGGTACTGTATAGGAGTTCAGCCTTACTTTGGAGCCCGCTTCGTCAATCAGGTCGATCGCTTTGTCCGGCAGGAAGCGGTCCTGGATATAACGATCGGACAGCTTGACGGCCTGCTCGATCGCCTCGTCGGTAATCTTCACGCGATGATGCGCTTCATACCGGTCGCGAAGCCCGTGCAGGATCTGAATCGCTTCCTCCACCGACGGCTGATCTACCGTAATCGGCTGGAACCGGCGTTCCAGTGCGGCGTCTTTTTCAATATATTTGCGGTACTCATCCAGCGTCGTAGCCCCGATGCACTGCAATTCGCCCCGGGCGAGCGCCGGCTTCAGAATATTGGAAGCGTCGATGGCGCCTTCGGCCCCGCCCGCTCCAATCAAGGTATGCAATTCGTCGATGAACAGGATGATATTTCCGGCTTGGCGGATTTCATCCATGATCTTTTTCAGACGGTCTTCAAATTCACCCCGGTATTTGGTTCCGGCGACAACGGACCCCATGTCGAGGGTCATGACTCTTTTATCGCGGAGGGTTTCCGGAATTTCGTTGTTGATGATCTTCTGCGCCAGGCCTTCGGCAATCGCCGTCTTACCCACGCCGGGTTCGCCGATGAGCACCGGATTGTTCTTGGTCCGGCGGCTAAGTACTTGGATAACCCGCTCGATTTCTTTACTGCGTCCGATAACCGGGTCGAGATTCCCTTCCTTGGCGGAAGCCGTCAAATCACGGGCCAAGCTGTCCAGCGTCGGTGTATTGACATTGGCAGGCGCTCCATGATGGCTTGATACGGCTTCGCTGCTGCCAAGCAGCTGCAGCACTTGCTGGCGGGCTTTGTTCAAGCTGATGCCGAGATTGTTCAGCACGCGTGCCGCAACCCCTTCACCTTCCCGAATCAAGCCAAGCAAAATGTGCTCGGTACCGACATAGGTATGACCCAATTTGCGCGCTTCGTCCATGGACAGCTCAATAACCTTTTTGGCTCTTGGCGTATAGGCGATATTAGACGGCTGTTCTTGTCCGCGGCCGATCAGCGTTTCCACTTCATCTTGAATTTTCTCGAGTCCGAGTCCAAGGCCGATCAGCGCTTTAGCGGCAATCCCTTCTCCTTCGCGGATCAATCCGAGCAAAATATGCTCAGTACCAATATTATTGTGACCTAGTCTGACTGCTTCTTCCTGGGCCAAGGCCAACACCTTCTGGGCACGTTCCGTAAATCTTCCAAACATCATATTGTTTGCACCTCCATATAGAATCTATCGTTTCAGTTATTTACCCACTTTTTCCCGAATCAGCTTGGCGCGGTACATATCCCGCTCGCCAGGCGATAAGTTTTCGCCGAACAGTTTCTGAAGAAAACCAGGCTGCGTCATGACATTCAGCTCATTCAGCACCCCTGCGGGAACGTCATCGATCAAACCGATATCTACGCCAAGCCGGACGTCGGAAAGCCTCTGAGCCGCTTCCTTCGAATCCATAATCGCAGCGTGGGATAAAATCCCGTAAGAACGCATTACACGGTCAATCATCCGCAAGCGCGATTCGGACAGCAGCCTTTCGCGGGCATTTTTCTCATGCTCGATAATCTGCAGGACGACACCATACAAATTCTCAATAATTTCCGTTTCGCTTTGTCCTAGTGTAATCTGATTTGAGATTTGAAACAAGTTCCCCATCGCTTCGCTGCCTTCGCCGTATATGCCACGCACCGTAAGTCCTACCTGGGATACAGCGGATAATATCCGGTTGATCTGCTGCGTAAGCACCAATGCCGGCAGATGCATCATGACTGAGGCACGTAATCCCGTACCAACGTTGGTTGGACAGCTGGTCAGAAAGCCCCGGTTCCCATCAAAGGCATAATCTACATGATCCTCGAAAATGTCGTCAATCTCGGTCGCCTTATCCCAAGCTTCTTGCACTTGAAAACCGGGATATAAACATTGAATTCTCAAATGGTCTTCTTCGTTCACCATAATGCTCAAACTTTCGTCTTCACTGATAAAGACGGCGCCTTTTCGGGATTCTCCGGCCAGATTCGGACTGATCAGATGCTTCTCGACCAGAATCTTCTTGTCCAGCTCCTCCAAATCGGCGAGTAGAACCGGGTGGAGCATGCCGTATTGCTGCAGCCGCTCATCCGTCAGCACTTCCCGCAACAAACCCAGCACTTCTTCCGACTGTTGATTCGTCGCCAGCATCGGAAACGGATGATGTATCAAGTTACGCGCGATCCGCACCCGGGTGCTGATGACGATATCCGATTCCTTTCCGCCCTGGCTCATCCATTCGCTTAACGGCTGTTCTGTAAAACGAAGATTAGGCATGATACTCTCCTCCTACTCTGCGGGAATATTCTTTTCAAGTTCGCGGATCTGATCCCGGAGCGCAGCCGCTTCCTCAAATTCTTCCTGAACAATCCGGTACTGCAATTCTCGCCGGAGGTCGTCCAGCTTGCGCTGTACCTGGATATGACTGCCCGCCCGTTTCGGCACTTTGCCCACATGGACCGTGTTGCCGTGCACTCTTTTGAAGAGCGGATCGAGTCGGTCATTAAAATATTTATAACAGGAGCTGCAGCCAAAACGTCCGATCTTGCTGAACTGGGAATAGGTTAGACCGCACTCCTCACAGCGGATGTTCTCGTTTTGTTTAGCTGCACTGGGATGTCCCTGAATACCAGGATGAAAATCCATCAGTCCCGACAGCAGATTATGAATGGAGAATCCGCCTGTCGTTCCGGGAATCATCTCCCCTTTTTCTCTGGCACAAGCTTCACAAATATGAAATTCCGTCTTTTCCCCATTTACGATCTTCGTAAAATGAAGCGTAGCGGGGCGTTTGCCGCATTCTTGGCATTGCATTGGGATGTCCCTCCTCTTATGGATAGACTCAACACATACTTATAGATGTTGTTCAACAAATCGTCTTTCCACGACGAAACAAATCATGAAGCGGATTCGACGTCGAATCTTGAATTCAGCCGAGCCTTCCCTTGCTCACGTACCTCATGAGCAAATGCTTACGAAGTCGTTTTCTACGAAAACGTTTAGCTCCGCTACTCAGTCCCTAGCTTCATCCAACCTAAAGCGTTTTGTAAAAACGCACTTCGGAAGCATACGCTTCGGTCCTGAAAACCCGACTTTTTGAACTTGCATTTTAAGAGGCTGTGCCGGTCATTAACCGAGTAATGATATCAGCATCGCCTTCATAAGCCGCGCCCGGATCTGATCGCGGTACGGCAGCTTCACCATCAGTATTTCCCTGGATACCGCCGCCCTCATTAGGGCAGCCTCCCGGCTGCTAAGAAACCTGGCCTCTTCCAATTGATAAATCAGCCCCTCCGCCGCAGACTGGCCGATCTCGTCGCCAATCGTCTGATGAAGGTGCGTATGCAAAGTGGTCGGGCCCGGCAATTCGATCCGCCTAATTCGGACATAACCGCCGCCCCCGCGTTTGCTCTCCACCAGATAACCCTTCTCCAGGGTGAATCTTGTGCTAATCACATAGTTAATCTGGGAAGGAACGCAGGAAAACTGATCGGCCAGATCATTACGCTGAATTTCTATCGCCCCTTCGGGACTTTCGTGCAAAATGCTTTTGAGATATTTCTCAATAATATCGGAGATATTGCGCATCACACATCCTCCATTGCTCATTACTCCAACATACCGCGCCACCGATGTAACTGATCTGCTATATATAAACAAAGCATCGCATGTATGAATAGTATTAACCGTATGCGCCGGTTTGAATATGGGATGGTCATGATATGTTGACTTTGACTTTCTTTGACTTTAACTTTATTATAGCACAAATTTCCGATTTGCCAAGAGGGACCGAAACACGTGAAAAACACCCCCGATTCATCATGAATCGAGGGCGTGTGTACTTTGCATTTAGAGCACTTTATTTGGATGGCGCGGAAATCAGCACTTCCTTACCTGTTGCGAGATCCTTTTTGTAGGTTCCTGCCCATTTCCCGTACTTGTTATTGTCCTGTCTGTCAAAGACAATTGCCTTACTATCTACCGAAACTAACATATAGCTGTAGCGGGCCGTATTTTGCTTGAGCACCTTTTTCTGCTTACCGTCGAGCGAGTTCCTTACGATTTTATCCGGAGTTTCATAAATGACCGAATTATCAAAAAAGTAACGATCCCCGCCCCAGCCTTCCGCCTCAAACAATTTCTTGTCACTGCCGTCGCCTAGCGCGGAATACACTTTTCCGTCATTTGCATCACCATAATAAACTCTGTCTTTATACGTATCAAAGCTGTATATCCGGGCCAAGTCCTTTTCCCAGGTCCCGTCCTTCTTGAGGGAATGCAGCATGTAGCCTTTGTTCACAGCCTCCCTGTTCTCTTTTGAATCCGGGTAAGTGGTGTATAGCAAATAGTCGCCGGCCAATTCAAGCTTGTCGGGGAAAAATTGTGCGCTCCGTCCATACGTATAGCTCAAAACCTGCAGACTGCTTCCGTCATATTTGTAACGAACCGGCATTCCCCACTCTTCGTAGGCATCCCGTTTCGAACGTTCCCAAGCATATATATATTCCCCGTCAAAAGCCCTCATCCCCAGATCAAGCGACGCGCCTTGCTGAGTTTTACGACGGAAGATAGAAGCCGAATCCGTGTCCAATCCGTATTTTGTCGGATAAGGGATCATCTCGCCGAAAGTGTCGCCGAGCTTTAATTTCTTCAAGTAATTGTCCTGAATGAAATACACTACATCCTGATCCAGCTTCACAAAATCAAACCGGCCTGTAAGCACAATTTCCGTCGTGTTTGTTCCATCCTGCTGTCGAACAAGATACTGATGCGTATACTCCATATTTCCGAGCTTCCATCTGAAATTGGCCTTCACATTTTTGTAGTACAAGATTTTGTAGGTCCAGCCATCTTGCTTCAACTGTGTCTTAGTGGCGACAAGAGTCCCCTCAAACACCGTTCCCTTATTTGAAGTCCCGGTGTTTCCTCCATCTGAGGTCTTGGCGGCTTGCAGCATTTCCATAGGCTTAATGCCATTCTCGCTGCCTTTTCCGATAAAAATAATATTGCCATTAGCCATTGTAATCGATATCGGGTTTTCATGTTTGTACTTCATTACCGGACCCCTGGTCCACTTGTTGGTTTTCGGATCGTAAACTTCAGTCGAGTTCAGCTGGCCTGTATTGTTGCCGCCTCTTCCTCCTGCGACGATCACCTTTCCGTCAGGCAGCAGCGCCGCTGCCGCATTGGAGCGGGCTGTCGACATATTGCCTACATCACTCCATAAATTCGTAGCCGGATCATATACTACAGCTTCTGATACCGGTTCGTTGCCCCTGCCGCCATGCAACACTCCGCCTGCCATGAAAAACCGGCCGTCAGCCATTGCCGTTTGGGCCTGGAAGCTAGTAAAGTAAGGCATCGTTGCAATGGAGTAAAACTTATCCATATCGGCCTTATACAGTTGGCCTGCCGATATGTTCTCATCCAAGCCTGCGCCATAACTGAGCGCATCGCCTTGCGGAGTAATATATAGCTCCCTGCCCATATCAGATAATTGTATCGGCTCGGTCCAGGTGTCCGTGTCCGGATTATATTCGTACACATAAGGATGTTTCTTCGTATATAGCTGGTAGGAACCCATTACAAGCAAATGACCATTTTTAAGCGTCACGGCATTCATGACCACACCTTCTCTTTGAGGGCCCGGCATTGAGGCTATTTTGCTGAATTTATTGGTTTGCACATTATACAATTCCGCTTGCGTACTCTGATCATCCGAGCTATCTACACCGCCTAATATAACGATGTTCCCGTTCTGCAGACGGGCAAACGATTTGGGAAGCTTAAGTGAGGATCCTTGAACCTGCTGCCAGCTATCAGAACCTGTGTTGTACTTGAAAAGCTTCGCGCTCTCATTTTCATAGGCCAGGAACAAGACCTCCTGACTATTCAGTACAACCGCATCGATTATACCGGCTTTGGGAGCAGGAAAACTCTTTAATGCTTTAAAGGTTCCGATGCTCGAAGCCACCGCGGACGGCGTCGTTGCAGTTGCCGCCGCGAACATCTTAGGAATCTCTCCCGCTGCGCTTGCTTTATTAGTATGTACGAAATTCATAGGTGCCAGTGTTCCGATCAAAGCGGCGGCCACACCGGCTGCGATTGTCCTTTTCGTAAATTTATTATGTTTCATCTTGGCTGTTTTCCCCCTCATGTTGCACTCGCTGTGCTGTTTAAAGGACTTATAGTCTAGGCCTTCATAACTATTATCGGCAAAGGGATACTCACAATTTTAGATATCAGTTCTAATTTTCTTAGGACAAGTCCGATGGTCTCCCCCCTTCCCCCAACTCCACTAAACGGATCAAGTGGCTTAATCGCCAACTCCCTTTGACATTAAATGGGTTTCTGATTTATTTCTTATTGAATTAATTAATTCATCTATATCTGCCGCTTTTCGTGGTAAAATTAGTTTATGTAATTGTGCAATCGTTTTCACTCACTCTTCACGTATATTTTTATTGAATGGAGGCATCGCGCTAACGGTATGTATAATTCTTATATTTTCGATTTATACGGTACATTAATCGATATTCACACGGATGAAGAAGACCCTATGGTTTGGGAAAGACTTAGCTACCATTTTCTTTACAGCGGTTATTCACTAGACCCAAATGTATTGAAAGACCAATATCGCAAAGAGGTCACAAGACAAATTTCCACCCCACTTATTGAATGCGAATTTCCTGAGCTGGATATTCAATTGATTTTCAAAAATATCGTTGCAGAACTAGGATACAATCCGGAAGAAAACTGGCTCGATGAAACGGTGCTTTGGTTTAGATTACTTTCTATACGAAGCTTAAAACTATATGATGGCGTTAAAGAAACTTTAAGCACATTAAAAGATCGGAATAAGAAGATTTATTTATTATCTAACGGACAAACGGCCTTTGTGGAAGCGGAAATGCGCATCCTTGGCATTACGGACTTTTTTGATGGCATAGCCATCTCCTCCAATCCGGGGATTTGCAAGCCTGATCCGCTGTTCTATACCTATCTTGCCGACACGTTTAATGTTGATCTGACTTCTGCCATTATGATCGGAAATGATGCGACCACTGACATTGCCGGTGCCAATCGCATGGGCATGGATGCGTGCTACTACCATTCCAATTGCTCCCCGGAGACGGAAACGGTGGATTGTAAACATCAGATTTGGGACGGAGATTTTAGGCGTATTTTAGAGCTGGGTTAATGATGGGATTCTCTGCGAATACTTGTCACCGGGCTTGGAAGTGGGTTACAATTTGTAGCCAAGATATTCGGCCTTCTGAGAATTGTATTTTCTACAGTTAATTTGTTGATTGGATAGTCTTAAATAGAAGAAGAGAAAAGCACTGCCGAGGTGATCTGCAGTGCTCTTCTTCGTTGTTTGGTGGCATCCTACTATCCTAGGACTCTTCGGGCGCAAGTCGTCCATGTAATCAGAGTACTTGAATTCAGCTTAGTAGCTTAGTACCTTAACACCTACCCCATGCATAATTAACTGTATTTCCTACATCTAATTTTATTCCATTAGCTTTCCGGTCTAAATTAACTGCAAAAACTACAGCTATTTCGGAGGATTTGGGCCATTCCAAGTGGAAACCGCAGAATTAACTGTAGATTTTACAGTTATTTGTCTCAAACAAGCTCATCTTGCGAAAATAACTGCAGGTTTTACAGCTAAGTTGCTGTTGAGATAGTCCTAAATAGCAAAAAAGCACCGCCG